>JBPCVV010000331.1:0-34720 GCA_051010195.1 Anderseniella sp.
CTCCTGGACCTCAACCTTCCGGACATGTCGGGTTACGAGGTTCTGCGCACATTGCGGCTGTCGAAGGTCAAGACGCCGATCCTGATCCTGTCCGGGCTTGCCGGCATCGAGGACAAGGTGCGCGGACTGGGTTTCGGCGCCGACGATTACATGACCCAGCCGTTCCACAAGGACGAACTGGTCGCCCGCATTCACGCGGTTGTCCGCCGCTCCAAGGGACACTCACAGTCGGTCATCATCACCGGCGAACTGCAGGTCAATCTAGATACCAAGACCGTGGAGGTTGGCGGCCAGCGTGTTCACCTGACCGGCAAGGAATACCAGATGCTGGAACTGCTGAGCCTGCGCAAGGGCACCACGCTGACCAAGGAAATGTTCCTGAACCACCTGTATGGCGGCATGGACGAGCCTGAACTCAAGATCATCGACGTGTTCATCTGCAAGCTGCGCAAGAAACTTGCTGCGGCAGCGGATGGCCAGAACTTCATCGAAACTGTCTGGGGTCGCGGTTACGTGCTGCGCGAAGCCGAAGAAGTCGCCGCCTGACAGTACCGAAATTTACGTGCGGACCTGAAGGGTGCCAAGTGCACCATGACGGCACCAGAATACCCCCGGCGAGGCTCAACCGGGGGTTTTTTGGTGCTTGCGGCCGGGTTCTCTACCAGCAGTGCCGCCGGTTCCGCCAGGCCGGAAATCAGACTTGTTAAAAACCTCCCGCCTGTGCCACTGATATATCGGACAAAAACCAGCGGGGACCTCGTTCATGAGCAAGACCGATCTGCCGATTCTCGAGCAACGTCGCATCGAAGCCAACATCATCAAACCAATCTACGAGGAGATGAAGGCCGAGATCGGCGAGCAACAAGCCCGCAAGATCATCTCAGCGGCGATCACTAGGAATGCCGTGGAACAAGGCGCGGCCTATGCAAAAACCGAAGGCGGCGATACGTCCCTGGAAAGTTTCCATGCCCTGCTGCCCCAGTGGAAGGCCAACGGGGCGCTGGAAGTTGACATGCTGGAGGAAACCGAAAACACTGTGAATTACAATGTTACACGTTGCCAATATGCTGAAATGTATAAGGAAATGGGACTGGCAGATATTGGCCACATGCTCTCGTGCGGGCGCGACGGTACGTTTTGCAAAGGCTATGACCCGCGCATTTCGCTGATTAGGACCCAGACCATCATGCAGGGCGCGTCCCACTGCGACTTCCGCTATTCGTTCAAGGATGAGAGGTCCTGAGCCACAATTGTTCATGAACCGCCCTGCCCCAGGTCTCGCCTTCAACCTCACTGGCCAGTTGAAAGCCGAAATCCTCGTACAATTGCCGGGCGGCACCCAGGCCCCTGAATGTTGTCAGCCAGATACTGCCGCCGCTGGCCCTGTCTGCGAATTCGACGGCCCTTTGCATCAGCGCCCTTCCGGAGCCCGATCCGCGCAGCCTGTCTGACATGATGAACCATCTGAGGTGCAGGCCGTCATGCGCCTTGCCGCCTGTGTCATGGTCCAGGATCAGCGAACCTTCGGTCCTGCCGTCCCTGACGACCAGCCAGGCCCGGTCGAGCCGATCATCATAGCGTTGAAAAAATGCCGCGCATTCCATCGCCACCTTGGTTTCGAACGGCAGGCCAAATCCCCATTCCCGGGCATAGTAGTTGATGTGGTGCTCGGTTATCGCCGCCACAGCGCCTGGCCGGTATCCTTCAACAACCTGGATATCGCGCGACACCGTTCACGCCGGCAGCGCCGAATACTCAACCGCATCGTCACCGGTATTCGCTGCCGTGAGATCCAGTTCGCATTCATTCGCCAGCCTCAGCGTGTAGTAAACCTGGGCAAGACGGGCATCCATGGCGTCTTGTTGCGCATCGCCGTCCAGCATGACCAGGGTCTTTTCGGGCACTTTGGCATTTTTGCCTTCCGCACGCACGGTCAGCCCGCCGCCATCTGCCACGCCCATGGTGACCTTGCCGCCGCGCGGAATCGATGACAGCGCCAACATGATAAGATTGAGTATCAGTTTGACCTGGTTCTTGGGACGGATTTCGCGTGGCACCTCCCATTCCAGGGTTATCTTGTCTTCACCAATGAACTTCTTGGCTACGTCTTCCGCGTCACCGGTATCGATGCTGGATCCGGCTGATCCTGCAGCGCCGAAGGCAATCCGGCAGAACTGGAGTTTCGCCGATGCCTGCCGCGATGAACGGCGCACCAGATCAAAGGCGATGTCACGCATCTCCGCGTCTTGCTCGTCCTCCAGCACCTCAAGCCCATTGGCAATGGCACCAACTGGTGAAATAACATCGTGGCAGACTTTCGAGCATAACAATGCCGCAAGGTCGAGATCACTCAACACAGCGTCGAACTTCATGAAGTATAGCCTCTCTTAGGGTTGTCCGATTATGGCTTTCCGGGGCGAGTCTAGCGGGGAGGGCCAAGCCCTGCCAACCCGGCAGTGCCGGAACGCAACAACGCCTTGTTCCGACTCAACAATTCAACTACAGAACATCGAGCATCCTGTATACGAAACGATGAAAATTGAAAAAATGCGAGCCGAATCAAGTTCATGACCATACCGAAACCATCGCGGCATCTGCTGTCGCTCATGAAAATTGCGCATGCGGCAGGCACTCGCATCATGGAAATCTACGGAGACGATTTTGCGGTCACCAGCAAGGCGGATGCTTCACCGGTGACCGAGGCGGACGTGGCAGCGGAAGCCATCATCCTGGATGGTTTGAAACAGCTCGACCCGGACGCCAATGTCATTGCCGAAGAAGCCGTATCCGCCGGTGCGACAGCCGAGGTTACGCGTGAATTCTACCTGGTCGACCCGCTTGACGGCACCCGCGAGTTCGTCAGCCGCAATGGCGAGTTCACCGTGAACATTGCGCTCGTGCGCGACGCGGCCCCTGTCGCCGGAGTGGTATATGCCCCCGCCCTGTCTGCCCTTTATGCAGGCGACGTCGATTCCGGCGCAGTTGAAACCTCGATAAGAGCTGACGATGTGTTCCCCGGCGCCCCGGTGTTCAGGTCCATCGTGTGCCCCGCCTTGCCGGCATCAGGTATCAAGGTGGTCGCCAGCCGGTCACATCGTGATGAACAAACCGATGCCTGGCTGGCGCAGCGCGATGTCGCCGAGATAGTGCCGGCCGGTTCGTCCCTGAAGTTTTGTCTGCTGGCCAGTGGCAAGGCACACCTGTATCCGCGCTTTGGCCGCACCATGGAATGGGACACGGCCGCGGGTCATGCTGTGTTGGTCGCGGCCGGAGGCGAAGTGTTTGAAACGACCGGAGAAGCGCTTCGCTACGGCAAGATCGGGCGCGGGTTCGACAATCCGGCATTCATTGCCTCCGTCTCGGCGACCTGTTACTGACAGCAACAGGCTGAATAGATTGTTAATCTGCTGTTTCAGCAAGATTTCATTAATCGTATACGCTCCATTAACGCATCATCACGCATACTGAATTCAGGTCGCTGTCCTTGATGGCCGGACAGTTTTTTGAGTTTGTCAGTATCAGGTGAGTAAAACATATGAAACGTATTCTTGCTCTCGCAGCCTTTGCGAGCCTCTCCATCACGGCATTGTCGACATTTTCAGCCTTTGAAAACCGGGCCCAGGCACGCGGTTCCGACGTCGACGACGGCGCCTATGCCCGCCCCGCCTACGACCAGTCAGAAGCTGGCACATACAGCGCGGAAGAAATAGTTGACGGTGGCCATCGCTGGTTCGGCACCACGACCAAGGGTGTTGCCAAGGCTGTCGAGACCGTATTTTCACAGGCCGGCCGGCCCTCCGGCTACATCATCGGCGAGGAAGGCTCCGGCGCGTTCTTTGGTGGACTGCGCTACGGGGAAGGCACCTTGTTCATGAAGAACGGCACCCGCAGGAAAATCTACTGGCAGGGCCCGTCTGTCGGTTTTGATCTCGGCGGCAACGGTTCCCGGGTGCTGGTGCTGGTCTACAACATCTACCAGGAAAACCAGATTTACGATCGTTTCATCGGCATCGAGGGGTCCGCCTATATGGTCGGCGGGCTGGGGGTCAACTTCCAGTCGAACCAAGAACTCAAACTGGCGCCAATCCGCACCGGTGTCGGGGCACGCCTCGGGGCCAATGTGGGCTATCTGAAATATACCCAATACCCCACGTTGAACCCGTTTTGATACCTGGTACGGTTGCATGGGTGACCGGTGGATGATGTGAACCGGCGGGCTCTAACTTGTTATCGCACGCCGGTTCCAGTCGGCTCGAGCCATGGGCAATTGCTCGGGTCTTGGGTGCCAGATACATGCGTCCCGCTGGGGCCAGGCTTTTTGGCACAATAAACGCGGGCAATCGTACGATTAACCTTCACACCAAACGTGCAGTGTACTACGATTAGTGTTCTGACGGTCTATTGCGATAGGCGGAACGCCAGAATTACCAATTGCAAGTCGTTTGCGGCGCAACGTTTGTTTGTGCCTCACGTGACAATTGCGCGGTCATCGCCTTCTGGAGGACACATGTCTCAAATCGAGACTATCATGCTGGTAGCACTGGGATTTGTCGGTGCACTTCTGGTCGGATTGCTGGTTGTACGCGGACTGTGGACCTACGCGGTCAGCCTCGGCAGACGCCGCGTTGAACGTCGCGCGCCGTCCGCCATCGCCGAACTCAGGGCAGACCGCGACCGGTTGAAGGCTGAATATGCCATGCAGGGCCGGCGGCTGCAGTTGCGCCTCGATGACCTGAAGACCCGCATGGCCGAACAGATGGCGGAAGCGTCCAGGAACAGAAATCGCATCGAACACCTGGCCGACGAGATCAAGCGGCGCGACGAGGAAATAACCAAACGTGACGAGGAAGCAGACAATCTGCGGGTGCAGATAACGGCGCTTGAACGCGAGTTGACCGATCGAACCGAATTGCTTCAGCAGGCCAAGGACCTGATGCAGGCCAAGGAGGAGATTTCGATCGAACTGCAAAGCAAGCTGAAGGTTGCCGAAGCCAAGGTTTCAGATCAGTGGTTCATCATCGAAACGCTCAAGAGCGACAACCCCCAGGCCACGGCCGATCTGACCGGTATGGCATCATCAAAATTCGAAAATGCGCAGGAGAGATTGCGTCAACGCATTGAGGAAATGAATTCCCTGACCCGCCAGATTGACGAGCAGCGCCAGGACTTGTCTGTACAGCAGGATGAATTGGCCATCCTGCGTGAACAGATAAACAGATCGCGCGAGGCCGACGCCCGGGTTGCTGCTGCAAGCAGGGCAAAGTCCAAATCCAAGGACGAGAAATCCGCCACCCCGAACCAGGACATGCTGATCAAGTCGGGCCAGGCAAATGCCAGCGATCAGCTTGAGCAGAAAATCCTCGATACTGAGCGTGAAACTGAAACCCTGACCGAGGAATTGTCCCGGCTGGACGAAATGTGGAACAAGAACAGCGCTAGTCCGGATGCCGATCATGCCGCAGCCGGCAACACAGCCAAGTCCGAAGCGCCTGAAACTGAAAAATCGAAGGACGAAAAGGCGGCCGCAGACAAGAAAACCAAGGCAAAATCGGCAGGCAAAAGCGACAAGGCCAGATCAAAAGCTGATGCGGCAGACGCAACCAGCCACAAGACTGCTAAGAAACCTGCTGACGCCGCCAAACGCGACGCTGAAAAACAGCCGGCAGATTCGCAGGATCAGGCCGCGACGGCCAAAGCCGCCAATTGCAGACCTGCGGACACCAAGACCGCCAAATCCAAGCCTGCGGAAACCAAAACCGCCGAAACCAAAACCACCGAGCCGGTTGCCGTGGCCGATGTCAAGCTGCCGGGGTCATCCATCGACGATGCCACGGCCGTGGCCCAGGATGATACCCAGCCAACTGGCAAGACGGTGACAGCAGGTTCAACTGCCGGACCCAACAATATTATCTCGCTGGCCCAACGCATCCGTGCCTTGCACAGCGATGCATCCAGCAATTCCTGACGTTTACAAATTCATTACCGGAAAATCGGTGTCACTGCGGCTTGATGTTGAGACGCTGCACCACGCCCTGCCTGGCAAGATTGTAGACGATAATGGCATCACTGCCGTCCGGCCGGCGCACATGAATGGCCAATTCCCCCCTGTTCAGCGATACCGACTGAACAGTTTCACCTGGCCCCACGACCAGTTCTACCGCTTCTTCCGGGCTCACAAGAGCCGGCTGAAGAGTACTTGCCCGATTGACCAGTGTGTAGATGAGAAACGCAAAACCCGCTACGATCATCAGGCCCATCACGTAAACGGCGATCTTGAGAAAGATAAGCCCGGGCGAGTCCCCTGCCGGCAGGTCATCATCATCTGATTGAACGGAATTTTTTAAAGTCTGCTTATTGACCATGCCCGAACCGAAACAAAAATTCGAATTGACCCACGATGGACCCGCCGCCGAACGGCTGGATAAACTACTCGGTCAAGCCAGCAACGACCATTCCCGTGCCCGCTTCCAGATGCTTATTTCGCAAGGCCATGTGAACGTGGACGGCACATCAATAGTCGACGCCTCATTCAAGGTCAAACCCGGATCCTTTGTTTCCGTCATTCTGCCCGAAGCCGAAGATCCCATACCGCTTGCAGAGAACATTGCCCTGAACATCGTCCATGAAGACGGCCAGGTCATTGTTGTCGACAAGCCGGCCGGCCTGGTTGTCCATCCCGGCCCGGGCAACTGGACCGGGACACTGGTGAATGCACTGATTGCCCACTGCAATGGCAGCCTGTCCGGCATAGGCGGCGTGAAACGGCCCGGTATCGTTCATCGTCTCGACAAGGAGACCTCCGGTTTGCTGGTTGTCGCCAAGACCGACAAGGCGCACCGCTCGTTGTCGGAACAGTTTGCCGCGCATGGGCGTGACGGCCGGTTGTCCAGGCAGTACCTGGCAATTGTATGGCGCGCGCCTCAGCCGCGCTGCGGCACCATCGACACGCTGATCGCCCGCAGCACGACGAACCGGCTCAAGATGGCCGTGGCAAAATCCGGTGGACGCCGGGCGATCACACATTACGAAACCGTACGCTTGCTGCCGACCGATGACGGTGAACCGGTGGTCTCACTCGTGCGCTGTAAGCTGGAAACCGGCAGAACTCATCAAATCCGTGTTCATCTGGCCCATATCGGCCATCCCCTGCTGGGAGACCGGGTGTACGGCTCAAGCCATGCCGCGTCCGCCAACAAGCTCAATGGAGCAGCCCGCATCAGCCTGGCTAGCCTGTCCCGACAGGCATTGCACGCCGAAACCCTGGGTTTTGAGCACCCCGAGACGGGTGAACCGATGCTGTTCCACTCTGCGTTGCCTGATGACATGCGGGATCTTTTGGAATTAATTTGACCATTACGTCAACGTAAATCAATGTCGCAAACGTGACCAAACTGTAATGCCATTGCCGTCTTGACGCCTTTAAATATGACGCTTTACCGCCTATATCGAGTAACAAGTTAGGGCAGAATCCCCCTGCCGGGATGAAAGGTACAAGAAAAAATGACAACAACGGGTAGCAATCTGCCGGTATTGTCCGGTGAAAGCGGCTTGCAGCGTTACCTCCAGGAAATCCGCAAATTTCCGATGCTGCAGCCGGATGAAGAATACACCCTGGCCAAGAACTGGCGCGACAATGAAGACCGTGACGCGGCTCACAAGCTGGTCACCAGCCATTTGCGCCTGGTGGCGAAGATCGCCATGGGTTATCGCGGCTACGGTCTGCCGGTGTCAGAAGTTATTTCCGAAGGCAATGTCGGGCTCATGCAGGCGGTCAAGCGATTTGAACCTGAACGGGGCTTCCGCCTGGCAACCTACGCCATGTGGTGGATCAAGGCCTCCATTCAGGAATACGTACTGCGCTCGTGGTCACTGGTGAAAATGGGTACCACCGCCAGCCAGAAGAAGCTTTTCTTCAAGCTGCGCAAGGTGAAAGGCCAGATCCAGGCCCTGGAGGATGGTGATCTCAACCCGGATCAGGTAACCGAGATCGCAACTCGCCTCGGCGTGCCGGAACAGGATGTGATTTCGATGAACCGCCGCCTGGGCGGAGATGCGTCGCTCAATGCGCCCCTGTCAAAGGACGGCGAGTCCGGTGGCGAGTGGCAGGATTGGCTGGTTGATGACACGGAAACACCGGATGTTGCCTACGAGCAGAGTGAAGAACACGACATGCGCTCGAAACTGCTGCACCAGGCCATGAACGGCCTGAACGAGCGGGAACGACGCATTTTCGAGGCCCGCCGCATGTCGGAAGATCCGTTGACGCTAGAAGATCTTTCGCAGGAATTCGACGTCTCCCGTGAGCGCATTCGCCAGATTGAGGTGAAGGCCTACGAGAAGGTCGAAAAAGCCGTCAGAAAGGCGTCTGCCGAGTTGCTGGCATAGATCAGTATGATTTTTGATTGAAGCAATCAAAAATCATAAGACTGGTCGCTTTCAAAGGTGCTCTAGGATCAACACACCACGGGTTCGAAAGAACCCGTGGCCCACACCCGCCTCACAAGCAAAGAGGCTAACGAGTCGCTGTATTTTGCCGAAAACTGCATCAAGCTGGCACAATTGTGCAACGCCGAAAGTTACTCTTTCGAAACCCCAATCCGTTATTGTTCAGTTGCTTGCATGAACAATCGGGGCGGTTGGCTCACCAACTGTTTAGGTTTTGCTAAAGGTTTTCGGATTCCTGAGAACGCCGCGTTTTCTCACAAACGCATTCCTGTTCTGCGTCGGCGCGTTGCTGCTGATCATCGGGATTGATCTTGCACGTCTTGAAATCAACAGGCTAGCCCATGACAAGGCGACCGAACTGGCCCACAGCTGGTCCACGCAACTGGTCACGAACGCCCCGTTTCTTCCCCGGCTCCTGAACACGCCGAGAGGACAGTCCAAGCCCATCCGCGGCCTCGGCAACGTACAGCCCGCAAGCCCGGTGCTGGGATATCGCATCTATAGTCCGGATGGTGAGCTTCGGGTTATGGCAGATGCACCGGCAACACAATCTGACGTATCCGAGCCAGCATTCCTCACTCAAATTACCCTGCCTCTTATCCACGATGACGAGAAGGTCGGAACCATCGTAACTGACATAGATGCCAGCAGCTACCATGAGGTTCTGGTGGACGGGGCGCTCAAGCTTGGCATCCTGGTCTCAATGGCAATCGGTTTTCTCCTGTTTGTGAGTCTCACAACCAGGCTTGCGTCACGCGAGGAAGCGCTGCGCAATGCAAACAATTTGACGCAGAGCGATTCAGTCACCGGCATGCCGACGCAGCCGGCCTTCCTGGAGATGTTGGCGACAGCTCACTCGCAGGAATTGGCGCAACAGACCACGACCAACCTGTACCTGCTCAACCTTGATCGGTTTGCCCGCGTCAATGAACGCCTTGGCAAGTCGGTCGGTGACATGTTGCTGAGATTGGTCGCCGAAAGGCTGCGCCTTGCCTGTGGCAAGAAGGTTGTGTGTGCACGTGTCAGCGGCGATACGTTTGGTGTCATAGCAGATGAAAGAACCGGCAAGCGCCTGCACAAGACGCTGGAGCAGGTGTTCCTGCAACCCTTCAACTTCGGCCAGAACGTCATTCGCCTGTCTGCAAGCATCGGCGCGGCAACGTCGACAGCAGGCCTACACAGCTGTGATGAATTGCACCGCAATGCCGAGCTTGCCCTGCGCGCCGCGAAAACCAATGGCGGTCAGCAATTGGTCTCTTATGACAGCGATACGGTTGCGGAGTTCCGCGAGATAGACCGAATTGCAACGCTGGTTGAAGATGCCTGCCAGAACAATGATTTTGAACTTCACTACCAGCCGGTTGTGAACTCCAGGACCCGCAAACTGTGCAGCTTCGAGGCTCTGCTGCGCCTGACCACGGCCGATGGTGAAAAAATCGGCCCGGACAGTTTCATACCCGTGGCAGAACGCATTGGACGCATTGAGGAAATCGGCCTCTGGACCCTGCGCGAGGCATGCAAAACCGTCGCCGGACTGCCAAAGCATATCGGCATGGCGGTCAATCTCTCTGTTCAACAGTTTAACTCGGGAAACCTGGTGTCGGAGGTGGAGAAAATAATCAAGGACACGCGGGTTGATCCCGGCCGTATCGAGCTGGAAGTGACCGAGGGGGTCATGATCGGTGACACTGATCCGGTGTTCAAGCAGCTCTCCCAGCTACAGGCACTCGGAATCAGGATCGCGCTGGACGATTTTGGAACCGGATACTCCAGTCTCAACTACCTGTGGCGCTTTACTTTCGACAAGCTGAAAGTGGATCAGGCCTTCATTCGCGCATCCGATCACAACCCCAAAGCCCATGCGTTGCTGTCGAAAATTGTCGAGGTCGGCCGTCTGCTGGACATGAAGGTGACAGCCGAAGGCATCGAGACCGAAGACCATGCAAAACGGGTTGCGGATGTCGGCTGCGATTATTCGCAAGGCTACCTGTTCGGAAAGGCCATTCCGCAAACCTCGCTTGCATCTGTCGTCATCAGCGAGTTCGCCGAATACATTCGCCGGCAGACCGGCGGCCAGGCAGATGTCGATAGCTCTGAAACAGCCTCCGTCTGATTTGACTCCATCAAACGGTTCAATATGAGAGGAATTTGCACTAACCGGCTCTGACTATCTGACCTGATCCTCGAATGGATCGCGCATCAAGATCGTGTCGTCCCGCTCGGGGCTGGTGGACAGCAGTGCGATCGGGCAATCAATCAGTTCCTCGATCTGGCGAACATACTTCACTGCCTGAGCCGGCAATTCCGCCCACGAACGCGCACCGGCTGTTGTGTCGCTCCAGCCCTCAAAGCTGGAGAACACAGGCTCGACCCGCGACTGCGCGCCCTGTCCGGCCGGCAAGCGTTCGATCGTCTCCCCGTCCAGTTTGTATCCGGTGCAGACCTTGATTTCCTCAAAGCCGTCCAGAACATCAAGCTTGGTCAGTGCAATACCGGAGATACCGGCGGTTTTAATGGCCTGGCGCACCATCACGGCATCGAACCAGCCGCAACGCCGCTTGCGGCCGGTCACCGTGCCGAACTCGCGTCCGCGCTCACCGATCTTGTCGCCGGTATCATCAAACAGTTCAGACGGAAACGGACCCGATCCGACCCGGGTTGTGTAGGCTTTGGCAATGCCAAGCACATAATTGAGCATGTCGGGCCCGATGCCCGAACCGGTTGCCGCCTGGGCCGCGACGGTGTTCGACGATGTCACAAACGGATAGGTGCCGTGGTCGATATCCAGCATAACGCCCTGCGCACCTTCAAACAGCACCCGTTTCTGCTGGCGCCGCGCATCGTCAAGCAGGCTCCAGGTCGTATCCATGTACGGCAGAATACGCGGGGCTATCGCCAGCAACTCCTCGCGCAGTGCACGCCCGTCCACTTCCGCTTCACCCAGCCCACGCCGCAACGCATTGTGATGGGCCAGCAGTCGTTCGATCTTGGCTTCCAGCGTAGCCTTGTTCTTCAGGTCATAGACCCGGATGGCGCGCCGGCCCGTCTTGTCTTCATATGCAGGACCGATGCCGCGACCTGTTGTGCCGATCTTGCCGGCACCGGCTGCGATTTCCCGCATGCCGTCCAGCTCACGATGGAGCGGCAGGATTAGCACCGCGTTTTCAGCAATCCGCAGATTGTCCGGTGTCACCTCGACACCTTGCGACACCAGCCGGTTTATCTCGTCATCCAGTGCCCATGGATCAATCACCACGCCATTGCCGATGATTGACAGCTTGCCGGGCCGCACAATACCTGACGGCAGCAACGACAATTTGTAGGTCACCCCGTCAATGACCAGAGTGTGACCTGCATTGTGTCCACCCTGAAACCGCGCGACCACGTCTGCGCGCTCAGACAGCCAGTCGACCAGCTTGCCCTTACCCTCATCGCCCCACTGAGCGCCAACCACCACTACATTTGCCACGTCAAGGCCCACCCATTACATCAGAAAAAGCGAACGGCCCTCACCGCGATCAAGCAGCAGGGCCGTTGCAAGTCTTTACACTGCCACCCACGCCAAAGAAACCAATTATTGACCCCTTTAACCAGTTTTTCGCGTTTGCCGGTCAGGAGGCTTTCGAAGGTCAGCGTGGTATCGACAGCTCCATCTCGGACGGATGCGTGATCGTATAGCCAAATCTGATCTCCGACTTCGCCTGAGGCTCGAGCGGTACATCCCAGACCACAATGCCCTTTTTGTTATCGGGTTCGATGACGCTGGGCTCGGTTGTCTCCCGCAGCATTTCCACCACGATTTCCTCATGGGTGGAATACGGCATCCTATCGGTTACATGCACCTGGACGGGGAAGCCATGCAGGTTCTCGATGCTGGTCACGTACAACCGCCGCAGCGTGCTCTGCTCGGTGATGATCCCGCTCGACCCGGCCGTGTTTTCCACTTCACGCCGGATGACGCGAACCAGGTCATCACGGCCAAAGCCGAGTTCGGTTTCTTCGCCAGGCGCAATCTGGCGGAATCGCGCCTTGCCGGCAAAAATGCCGTCCCGGAACAGGGAAACCTCTCCGGCCAGCAACGGCGTCTCGCCGGCAATCTTGAAAACCCCTGTCAGGTAGCCGACCGGATCTGCATGCGGCGCGGTATCCACGCGTATGGCAGGTCTTATGGTCCTGGCACCGATACGCACGGATTTCAGTGCCCCGTTGTTTGGCACGCTTGTCTGACCGGCAATCGAGTACACCGCATGGAAACCGGCATTTCTGATCGCGGCCTGGCGCTGGCGCACCGGGGCAGATGCCGCTAGCCCGGTCGCAGCTTTTGGCTGCAGCGCCTTTGAACCGGCCGTATCGGAAAAGCTTTCCTGGGTCGTGACGGCTCGCCGCGCCCGGTCCGGTAGCGGCCCGATGGCGACAGGCCGCAGGACCGGAGATGCCGTCCGCCCGGTCACGGTGGCCGTGGACAGTTTCAGGGCCACGCCATCCCAGGCTTCGCCGGAGCGCTGAAAAACCAGGGCACGCTGCACCAGGTTCAGTTCCGCGGGTTTTCCGTCCGCCGGCAGTTTCAGGCGGGCGTCATAAACCGGGCGCCAGCCGGCATCGGGTACCGAATAACGCAATGACAGCGTCATTGTCCCAGGTTCCGGCGCATTGACCTGAATGGCAACCCTGGTGCGCTCCCTGGGTGTGGCCGCCAGCAACTTCAGTTGGCGGCGCAAGACCTTCTCGCGCTTGTCGATCTGCGCGATGACCTCATCCGCTGCCAGCATTACGGCCGAGATTTCCGACAGTTCACGATTGGTCAGGAGCAGCAGCTTACCGATCTGCTCCGGCGACATGGCCGGCTTGTCAGCATTGCCAAATGGCACCGCCGCATACCCACCGGTCAACCGCTCAAGCGTGGCCTGGCGAAACTGGGCATTAATGCGGGTGCGGTCGTGCCGGGCGCGGTCGCGCTCCAGCGCTTCCAATTCATCCTGCAGCGCCTTGCGCTCGCCGGATACCTGCTGCTCGGGGTCAAGCGCAATCGTCGACACATCAACTGTACCGATTTCCGAATTGCTGGCCGATACGCCCTCGACCTGCACCGATGCCGCCATAACCGCGCGCGGCAGTGTGTCGAGAACAATTTCATGGGCTCCAGCAGGAAGTTCAACTTCCCCGGTCCGCGTCAATTGCGCACCACGCGGATTGACCGTGACTTCCGTAAGATCGAGCTCGGCTCGAACTTCATCCGCCAATGCCGGCACGAGACACAAGGACAGAACACAGCCGGACAGCAACAGGCAACGCCATTTCATCATTTGATCTTCCTCAAAGTCGCCACTCTCGACCCGCAATAGGATATGCTAGGGTCGCCGGCCTAGATAGGGTCAAACTGCGGCGTTACGTAAGGAAGGTTGAATTCGTTGCCAGTCAAGTTCACACCCGTCATGTGGGTAATGGTCGTTCTGGCCACGGCACTGGGCCAGGCGCCTGCACACAGTGATGACTACATTGACTCCGTCCAGCGCGGCAAGGAACTGGCGCAGTTGTTATGCGGGCGGTGTCATGCCATCGATGGCCCCGGGCCCGGCAAGGAAGAAAAATCACCGCCGTTTTCCACACTGGTCCCGAAACTGACCCTGGAAGGTGTTGCTGACCAGTTACTGGAGGGATTGCCGCTGGGCCATGACCCGATGCCCAAGTGGGAGTTTTCAGAGCAGCAGGCCACAGACCTGCTGTTCTACATTGACTCCGTCAGGGCCGAGTATTAGCGCCCAATGTCAGGGCAGTTCACGCCTGGTATCAAAAGCTCAGGCACTTGGCCTGCTGAACCTGTGGGAGCGCCTCGATCTGGGCCAGCAGGTCAGCCGTCACCTTGCCGTCTATTTCCGCCAGGCAGATGGCGTTACCGCCGGCCGCATCCCGACCCAGGTTGAACGTTGCAATATTGACATTGGCATCGCCCAGAAGACGCCCGAACGCACCGATAAAGCCCGGCTTGTCTTCGTTGGTCACATAGATCATTTGCTTGCCGAGTTCGGCTTCCATGTTGATACCCTTGATCTGGATGATGCGCGGTTTACCGTCAGAGAAAACCGTACCTGCCACCGATCGACCCTGATTGGCGGTTCTGACCGTCAACCGGATATAGTTCTCATAAACCCCCCGTTTGGTCTGACGCACTTCATCCACCTGGATCGAACGCTCCCTGGCCATGACAGGTGCTGATACCATGTTGACATCGCCAAGCATGGGGCGGAACAAACCGGCTAGCAGAGCGGAAGTCATTGCCTTGATGTTCATCTCGGCGACATCGCCTGCATACTCAATTGCTACAGCCATTATCGAGGTTTCTGTCGCCTGCCCGGCAAACGATCCCAACTGTTCAGCCAACGCCACGTACGGCTTCAGGCGCGGTGCTTCTTCCGCTGAAATCGAAGGCATGTTGAGCGCGTTGGAAACGGCTCCTTGCAACAGATAGTCAGACATCTGTTCTGCAACCTGTAACGCGACATTTTCCTGGGCTTCCGAAGTCGCCGCACCCAAGTGAGGCGTGCAAACCACGTTCGGATGCCCGAACAACGGATTGTTCTTTGCGGGTTCAACCTCGAAGACATCGAGTGCGGCACCTGCCACATGGCCAGCATCGAGTGCTGCCTTGAGTGCTTCTTCAGACACCAGGCCGCCGCGTGCGCAATTGATAATACGCACGCCTTTTTTCAATTTTGTCATCGCCCTGGCATCCAGGATGTTTCGGGTCTTGTCGGTCAACGGCGTGTGCAGCGAAATGAAGTCCGCCCGTTTCAGCAATTCTTCCAGTTCGACCTTTTCCACACCCAGTTCGACGGCGCGCTCTTTCGACAGGAACGGGTCGAATGCAATGACCCGCATGCGCAGACCCAAGGCCCTGTCGGCAACGATCGATCCGATATTGCCGCAACCGATCAGGCCGAGCGTCTTGTTGAACAGTTCGACCCCCATGAACCGGGATTTCTCCCATTTGCCGGCCTGGGTTGACGCATTGGCCTCCGGTATCTGCCGGGCCAGCGCCAGCATCATCGAGATGGCATGTTCGGCCGTGGTGATAGTGTTGCCGAACGGCGTGTTCATGACGATGATGCCTCGTGCAGACGCGGCGGGAATATCGACATTGTCGACCCCGATCCCCGCCCGGCCGATCACCTTGAGATCGACCGCAGCGTCTATGACCTTGGCCGTAACCTTGGTGGCAGACCTGATGGCGAGACCATCATAATCTCCAATGCGCGCCAGCAGCGCGTCCTTGTCCTTGCCAAGGTCAGGCTCAAAGTCCACGTCGATGCCACGCGCCTTGAAGATTTCAATCGCAGCGGGTGAGAGTTTGTCAGATACGAGTACACGAGGTGCCATCGGTTTTGCTCCGGTTTTGGTAGTTCTGTTTGTTCGGATATTCGGGTGTGCTTCAGGAGGCCTGAGATGAAGTGGCTTGTGCATAGGCCCAGTCTAGCCAGGGCGTCAGGGCTTCCACATCAGACGTTTCAACGGTCGCGCCGCACCAGATACGAAGGCCCGCAGGTGCATCACGATAAGCGCCTATGTCGAAGGCGATTTCCTCGGTTTCCAGCAGTTTCGCGATTTGTTTTGGCAGGGCGGTTGCCTCGTCATCGCTTAAGCCCGACAGCGCAGAAGAAGACAGTTGCAGGCACACGGACGTGTTTGACCGGGTCTGGTCCGCCACGGCCAGGTTCTCTATCCAGTCCGTGCGGTCGACCCAAGCATTGAGCGCCTCCGCATTGGCATTGGCCCGTGCTATCAGGCCGTCAAGGCCGCCTGCATCCTGCGCCCACTCCAGGGCCTTGATGTAATCTTCGACACACAACATGGACGGGGTGTTGATGGTTTCGCCCCTGAAGATACCGGCATTGATCTTGCCGGCTGTGGTCAGGCGGAAAATCTTCGGCAGCGGCCACGGCGGTGTGTAGGTCTCCAGCCGCTCAACCGCGCGCGGTGACAGGATGAGCATGCCGTGGCCACCTTCTCCACCGAGCACCTTCTGCCAGGAATAGGTCACCACGTCGAGTTTTGAAAACTCCAGGCGCTGGGCAAAGGCCGCCGATGTCGCATCGCATATGGTCAACCCCGCCCTGTCGGCCGGGATGAAATCACCATTGGGCACACGCACACCGCTTGTCGTGCCGTTCCAGGTAAAAACCACGTCCCGGTCGAAATCAACTTGGCCCAAGTCCGGTAACTCGCCGTATCCGGCCTTGATCAGCCGCACATCTTCCAGTTTCAGCTGCTTGACGGCGTCGGTTATCCAGCCTTCGCCAAAGCTCTCCCAGGCCAGCATGTCCACGCCGCGCTCACCCAGCAGGCTCCACATGGCCATTTCAACTGCACCGGTGTCAGACGCAGGCACAATGCCGATCAGATAATCGTCCGGCACCTGCAGCACCTTGCGCGTCAGGTCGATGGCGCGTTTCAGGCGCTGTTTGCCATCGCTTGCGCGATGCGAACGTCCAAGAAAGGCAGATGTCAGGATTCCGGGTGTCCAGCCGGGGATTTTGGCACACGGGCCGGACGAAAAACGGGCGTTTTCCGGACGCGATGCCGGTATTGCAGTCGTCATTTTGGTCATCCTTCCAGATGAAAAGCCTCTCGTTGGGGAGAGGTGTCCCACTCACGGGGATACTGGAAGTGATGTCCGCGGGCAAGTGCGAATTCGACGCAGGCGGGACTTAAAAATACAAACGGCCTGCTCCGGGAGAGGAGCAGACCGTCAGGTGCTGTGTCGCCTTGAGACAGTCGGGCAAAAACTCTAAATCAGCATGCCGCCTGGCCGATGCAGCCAAACGGCATCAATCAAATGTTGTTTAGAAGCTCCAGCGCAGGCCACCGGTTATCGAGTGATCGCGGTAGTTCGGGCCTGAAACGTCGATTTCGCGGTACTGGTAGGCGGCATCCAGCGCTATGTTCTGTGACAGATTGAATGCAACGCCACCGGTTGCAGCCCATGCAAAACCGTCGTCATCAGACGGCGAGCCGGCACCTGAATAATCGACAAATCCATAACCGGCACCAAGGCCGACATAAGGTGTGAAGCCCATGGAAAGCGGCACATCGATGTAACCGTTCCACAAAATGGTTGTGGCCCTTACATCAAATACACCGGCATCATGGTCAAATGCATAGTCGGCGCGCACATCGGTCCGGAAATACTCATTGATCTGGTAGCCGACACCGCCGCCGACGACAGCAGCGCCACCATTGTCGAGGCCGGAGATATCAAGCCAGGAAAATCCCGCGTCCCCGCGCACATACCAGCCTGACACGTAATTATCGTCCACCTGCACCTGCGGCACCGGTGAATCGATATCGGCAGCCAATACAACCGGCGCCGTGAATGCAATTATAGTCGAGGCCAGAAGGCCCGTTTTCAGAACTCTTTTCACCTGTAACTCCTTCTCCCCGATACTCAAGGGGTATCCCTGCATTGAAGATGTTCATGGCTGATCTGAAGTTGCCCAACAGGTCATCAGACATGCACATCCGCCCACTCGTTTGAGATGAAGAGGTACAGGATCAAGGTGTCTGTTTGCGGTCGTCATTGAGGCATCAAAACGACGTCTTATCAGGGTTGCCAAAATGATGACAATTTCGCGCCGTTGCGACACGTTTGGGTTACACACTCTTAACCATCTGGCATGAAAAGGCCCGCATACCGGGATTCCGCCGCCAGAATCCTCAGTATGCGGGCCGTCATTTCCCCTCAGCAAATGTGGGGACTTTCTGTTCGGGACCGGGTGTGCCGGTCGCCGCAATTTCCGGCTACCAGGCAGGTCCGCCGAAGTGATACCGAAGACCTACTTTTACCTCGTGACCCTCGATGCGATCCACGCTGATCGCGCCCTGATCGGCAGGCGCCGCAGTGGTATCAATTCCTGAAATAACCTCGCCGAGATCAACATACCTGTAGGCCAGGTCAAACTTCAGGTTATGCGTGATGTCATAGGACACGCCGACATCAACATGATAGGCGAAGTCCCAATCGCTGCCGTCTGTCGCACCGGCCGGAGCCGTCAGCCCGGTTATCTCATTGTTGGATGCACCGATACCGCCGCCGACGTAAGGGGTGAACCCGCCGTAATTCGTAATGTCCCAGAAGGAGGACACAAACACATACTGTGAACCGATATCCGCATCCAGCGATCCCGGAAACGCATCGGTCAGAGACGATTTCAGACGAATGCCGCCGGTGATTTCAAAACGCAGGCTGCTGGCAACCTGGCAGCCGAGGCCGCCTTCGATAAATCCGGTCGGATCAATTTCCGGGCCAATGGCGGTACCGATGCTCCCACCGCCGCCGTCGTCAAATCCGGCCCCGATCGGCTGTATGACGTTGGGACGCTCATACAAGGTCACCCCGCCGTCGATGCGGGCATACAGGCAGTTGTACATGCCGCTGAAACCTTCATCCGGCAGTTGGCCGTCATAATCAGCGGAGTGGGCTGCCCCAGCCATACCCAGTCCCAGTGTAGCGAAACACACTCTCAGCAGCGTGCGACCCATCATTTCTACTCTCCATTCACTGATCGCTTCCCATGTCTTGGAAGCAAACTTGCCAATCGCCGTTTAATCCCAGTTTCGTGTTCCGGACACCCGCTGGACCAAACCTTCAATAGAGATAATTAACCAAACCGCTTAAGAACCTCTTAAGCATGTTTGCAGTTTTTTCGACGACACTTGAAAAGCCGAAGAAATTTCAGAATTTGGGGATTTTTTGGCAGTCACATCGGTCCGGAAACCGGCATCTTCAATGCGTGGGAGCCTGCGGCTATGCCGCGTGCCTCTGCACTTCAGCAACTATATCGTCCACCACCGAGGTCACCATGTCGGCATTGTCGCCTTCCGCCATGACCCGGATAAGCGGTTCGGTGCCGGACTTTCGAATGACCAGCCTGCCTGAACTGCCCAGCTTTTGCTCCGCCGCGGCAATCGCCTTCTTGACCGGATCCTGTTCCAGCGGCTTGCCGGCACCATAGCGGACATTCTTCAACACCTGCGGAACCGGCTCGAACATCCGGCAGGCTTCACTCACAGAACCGCCTTTCTGCACAAGCACCGCCAGCACCTGAAGCGCGGCGACCAGCCCGTCACCGGTCGTGTTGAAATCCGACAACACCACATGGCCCGACTGCTCGCCACCCACATTGAACCCGCCTGACCGCATGCGCTCGACCACATAGCGGTCTCCGACCTTGGTGCGCTCAAGGGCGAGATCATGGGAGGCCATCAGCCGTTCAAGGCCGAGATTGGACATGACGGTCGCAACCAGCCCGTCACCGCGCAGCAGGCCCTGTTTGTGCCAGGAGGTTGCGATCAGGGCCATGACCTGATCGCCATCGATGACGTTACCGTTTTCGTCGACCAGAATGCAGCGGTCCGCATCACCATCCAGCGAGATGCCGATATCAGCACGCATTTTCTTCACCTGCTCGGCAACCTTTTGCGGGTGGGTCGATCCGCACTCGTCGTTGATATTGAAACCGTTTGGTTCAACGCTGACCGGGATTACCTCCGCACCCAGTTCCCACAATGCCGTGGGGGCGACCTGGTAGGACGCCCCGTTGGCGCAATCGACGACAACGCGCAGACCATCGAGGGTCAGATCCTTGGGGAACGAGCTTTTGACAAATTCGATATACCGGGCCTGGGCGTCTTCAATACGCTTGGCGCGGCCAATATGCTGCGACGCCGCCAGCGAAATCGTGTCGGGTGCCAGCACCAGTTTCTGGATTTCATTTTCCTGGTCATCCGACAACTTGTACCCGTCGGGCCCGAATATCTTGATACCGTTGTCATGGTACGGGTTGTGCGAAGCTGACAGCATGACCCCGAGATCAGCCCGCATGGACCGGGTCAGCATGGCAACCGCCGGTGTCGGAACCGGTCCGAACAGGAACACATCCATGCCAGTCGACAGGAAGCCGGCGGTAAGGGCCTGTTCCACCATATAGCCTGAAAGACGGGTATCTTTGCCGATAACCACGCGGTGGCGATGGTTGCCGCGCCTGTAAAGCGCGCCCGCAGCCATGCCGATTTTCAACACTGTATCCGCGCGCATCGGATAGCTGTTGGCCTTGCCGCGCACGCCGTCAGTACCGAAAAATTCCTTGTCCATTTAATAATCCCTGCCAGATATCCGCATCACGCCCAATGTACCCAAACTTCCGTTAAATCCCAAACAAACCGTCAGCACTCATCAATCGGGGTGCTGAGCATTCGTCGCCCGCCACATGCTCAGAGCATGGCGCGTCGCCGGCACATCGTGGACGCGCACGAACTGTATGCCGGACATGGCTCCAAGCAAAGCAGCGGCGGCTGAGCCCGCCTGTCTGTTGGCAGCCACCTTTTCGCCAGTCACCGACCCGATAAAACCTTTACGGGACGCCCCCAGCATGACCGGCACGCCGAGCCCGTGAAACAGTGTCAGTCCGGCCATAAGCTCAAGATTGTGGGCAAAGCTCTTGCCGAAGCCGATACCGGGATCGGCAACAATGAGGTTGCGCGAGATGCCTGACGCTGCAACCGTTTCAACGCGCTTTTCCAGCCAGTCGTAAACGTCCAGCACGACACTGTCGTATTGCGGGCTCTGCTGCATGGTCTTGGGATCACCTTGCGCATGCATCAGGCACACGGGCAGACCGGACGACGCCGTCGCACTCAGGGCATCAGCGTCATAGGTCAGCGCGCTGACATCATTGATCATGGCAGCGCCGGCGCCGGCTACTCTTTGCATGATCGCCGCCTTGCGGGTGTCACAGGACACTTTCAGGCCGTCCGCGACAAGGCTGGTGATGACCGGTTCGATCCGGCGCCATTCCTCATCCTCGTCCACGGGGTCTGAACCCGGCCGGGTAGACTCGCCGCCGACATCAAGCAACTCCGCCCCGTCCCCCGCCATGGCCCTGGCGTTTTCAATGGCCTTGCCGGCGTCCGCATTGACCCCACCGTCGGAAAAACTGTCCGGTGTCGTGTTGACGATGCCCATGATGTGACATGAATCCATCGCCAGTCCGGCAACCGGGTCTCGAGGTGCGCTCAACCTGCTTATCCAGCGAGCAACATCGCCATCACGCGATGCCTTGAGGGCAGCTGCTTTACGCGGGGTCCAGCTCGCGCCGCGATCTTCGCTGACCAGGGCCATCGTCCAGCAAACCTGGCCGCCCGCCAGCGGCAGGCCCGCACCCGCCTCAATTGCCAGGGCCGCATCCGCACCATATACCAGCCCCGACGGGCGAACATACAAACTGGTCATGTAGACAATCCCCTGGAGCGAAAGGTAGTCAGATCAGCAGCAAATCTACGCAATTCGGCCGGACCTTCCCGGTGGGAACATCCGGCCGTGGTGGTTTTCTGTCGAAAGATCAGGTTTGCGGTTGCGGCTCAAGTTCGCCAGAGCCTTCATCACCCTTTTTCTTCTTGGTCACCGGCACCGATGAACCGGGCTTTGCCTTCGGTTTGGCATTGTCATCGTCATCACGCGATGGTGGATTGCCCTTGAGCAATTCGGTGATTTCGTCACCTGTCAGTGTTTCATACTCCAGCAGGCCCTGTGCCAGGGCTTCCAGATCCTTCTTCTTCTTGGTCAGGATCGTCCGCGCCGTCTTGTAGCCGTCGTCCACAAGACGTTTGATCTCAGCATCGATCTTGCGGGCTGTCTCTTCCGACACATTCTGGGTTCTGGCCACTGAGTGTCCAAGAAACACTTCTTCCTGGTTGTCACCGTAAGACACCATGCCAAGTTCCTTGGAGTACCCCCACTGGGTAATCATCGCCCTGGCCAGCTTGGTTGCCTGGTCAATGTCGGACTGGGCCCCGGACGTCACATTTTCCGCGCCGAAAGTCAGTTCCTCGGCCACCCGGCCGCCCATCATGATGGCCAGTCGGGACGTCATCTGCTTGAACTTCATGGAATAGCGGTCGCCTTCGGGCAACTGCATCACCATGCCCAGCGCACGGCCGCGTGGAATGATGGTTGCCTTGTGGACCGGATCTGCCGCCGGCACATTCATGGCCACGATGGCATGACCGCCTTCATGGTAGGCGGTGAGGCGTTTTTCTTCCTCGTTCATGGCCATGGAGCGGCGCTCCGCACCCATCATCACCTTGTCCTTGGCATCTTCAAAATCAGACTGCGTCACCAGGCGGCGCGAGCGGCGGGCGGCAAGCAGGGCCGCCTCATTGACCAGGTTGGCCAGATCGGCGCCGGAAAAACCGGGTGTGCCGCGCGCTATGGTCTTGGCATTCACATCCGGTGCCAGCGGCACATTGCGCATGTGAACCTTGAGGATTTTCTCGCGGCCCTTCACATCCGGGTTCGGGACCACGATCTGCCGGTCAAAACGGCCCGGGCGCAGTAGCGCAGGGTCAAGAACATCCGGACGGTTGGTTGCGGCAACCAGGATCACGCCTTCATTGGCTTCAAAGCCATCCATCTCGACAAGCAGCTGGTTGAGTGTCTGCTCGCGCTCGTCATTGCCGCCGCCAAGGCCGGCGCCGCGATGACGGCCTACGGCGTCGATCTCGTCGATGAAGATGATGCACGGGGCGTTTTTCTTGGCCTGCTCGAACATGTCGCGCACACGGCTGGCGCCGACGCCGACGAACATCTCGACAAAGTCCGAACCTGATATGGTGAAGAACGGCACATTGGCTTCGCCTGCGACGGCACGCGCCAGCAATGTCTTGCCGGTACCAGGCGGGCCGACCAGCAGCGCGCCCTTTGGAATCTTGCCGCCGAGCCGCTGGAACTTGTGCGGATCACGAAGGAACTCGACAACCTCTTCAAGGTCTTCCTTGGCTTCGTCCACACCGGCCACGTCTTCAAACATCACCCGGCCGTGGCGTTCAGTCAGCAGTTTGGCTTTTGACTTGCCGAAGCCCATTGCCTTGCCGGAGCCGGCCTGCATCTGGCGCATGAAGAAAATCCACACGGCAATCATCAGCAGTATCGGGAACCAGGACAGCAGCATGCCGGGGAAGGCACCCTCGCTATTGCTCGGCTGGGCACTGATGTTCACGCCCTTTTCGCTCAGTGTCGTGACCAGGTTGGGGTCATTTGGTGCAACAGTCTCAAACGGTTTGCCGTCATTCAGCTTGCCGGTGATCTGATCACCCGCAATTGTCACGTCACGGACCGTGCCGGCTTCCACTTTTGCAATGAATTCCGAGTAAGTCAGGCTATCCGCGCGGGTTGAGCCGCCGGGTTGCTGAAACAGGTTGAACAAAGCGAACAAAAGCATCGCGATGATCACCCACACGGCGAAGTTGCGGAAATTACCCACGGGCGCTACATCCTTTCAGGAATGTGTCGGGTTGGCTCGGCAAAAACAGCCGCACCACCCAGATACAAAATCTCGGTTAGACCTAACATAGGTACGTCTTTATCCTTTGCCAAGATTAATGGATAGCGGCATTCGTCAGAATAATTAACTTTGAGCCGTTTTCGGGCCTGCAATAAGGTCGAACACGACATTTTGTTGGCCGGTTGAACCAGGATGCGCCTGGTCAGCGGGCATGATCACCTGATTTCCCGTTGCAACGACCGCGGGAAGACCCTGCCAGACGAAATCCGGCACGCTGGCTGGCCGGTCCGGCCTCAGGGCCTTGTCCATATCACGCAACACCATCAGTTCAACCGGGCAGGCTTCTCGGCTGGCCGAAATATGATAGCGCCGGTCCCAGTCGGCAACAAATTGCCCCGGTTCGATGCGCACAGGCGCTTCCTCGACCCGCTTGCTCTCCCGGCCGACCACAAACTCTGAAGATCTACGCACGATGCGGCAGCCAGCAAATGTTCTGGCCTTTCCCGCATCCGACTGCATCCAGCCGAGCAGCGCTTCCGCGCCCGAAAGGCTTTGAGCCATGCCACCGCCATAGGTCTCGATGGCCGCGAGCAGGCAGCGCACCTGAATTTCGTCCGGCGCCTGCAGGAACGGCCCCCGCAAGATGCGGGCAAACCCCGAAACCTCGTGAACTACCGCGTCACGGGAAAGGATATCTGCTGCATGTACCAGCGCTGCCCGTGCCCGCGACAGTCGGCGCGTGGAGCGCACCAAGTCACTGCGGCTCACTCCTTCGCGCTCCAGCAGACCAAGAGCCTGGCGCACCCGCACGCGCTCAAAAGCAGGGTCACGATTTGTCGGATCTTCTGCCCATGCTGCGCCCAACTGGCTCAATGTCGCGCGCAATCGCGCCCGCGAGATCTCCAGCAACGGCCGGACAATGGTCACTCCGTTCAGCAATGTTCTCGGCTGCATGGCGGAAAGCCCGTCGACACCGGCACCTCGTGCCAGGGCCATGACCATGGTCTCAGCCTGGTCATCCAGCGTATGGGCGGTAACCAACACTGCCTGCCGCTGCCGGCAAACTTCAGCCATGAGCCGGTAACGAGCTTGGCGCGCAGCAGCCGGTACACCGGTTTTTGGGTGCGGCCCGTTCCAGCGCAGTATTTCGGCCGACAGACCCAGCAGGGCTGCTTCCCGGACGACGAACTCTGCCTCTCCGGCCGCTTCCGGCCGCAAGCCATGATCTACCGTTACAACATGAAGTCTTGTATGAGCGTTGGCATCAAGCGAGCCGTTCCAGCGCGCAATCATCCGCATCAGAGCCATTGAATCGGCGCCGCCCGAAACAGCAAGAACCAGTGATGCATGCCCTGTCAGACACCGGGAGAACAGGACCGCCGCTTCATGAGCATCAATAACCGCGGTTTCAGCTACACCCGGCACGCTGCATTTCTTTGAGGGATGAATCGCGCAGCGAGGCCTGCTTGCCGAATTTTTTGTTGACCTCGGCAAAGGTGGAACAGGCCTTCTTCTTCTGTCCCAGCTTGTTGAGCGACATACCCAGCTTCAGCAGGTTTGAGCCGCGCTTGTCGCTCTCGGGAAAATTCTGGTACCCCGCCAGGTAAGACTGGGCCGCCTGCTTCCAGCTGCCTTGCGCATAATACGCTTCACCGAGCAGAAACTGGGCATCATCCGCCAGTTCATGCTGCCGGTGCCTGGTTACGAAGGTGCGGAACCCGGAAACCGCGCCGGAGAAATCCCGTGACCGGTAGCTGGACCGCGCCTGCTTGAATAGATTGTCGGCGTTGTCTACAGCCAGGCCGCCATTTGATCCGGCGCCGAGATCGCTGCCTCCTGCACTGCCGTCAAGCAACGCGGTTTCCACTTTTTCAGGTGCCAGCGAAGGACGGCCCTCTGCATCGAAGCTCGGCTCGTCCACCGGTTCCGGCCTGTAGGCCTGCGGGCCTTGCTGAAGCTGGTAGCTCGGCTGTCCTGAAGGTTGCTGACCCTGCGGCTGTTGTTGAAATCCGGCTGCCTGGTTCCCTCCGATCGGCGGCAGGGCCTGCGACTGCACACCCTGAACCTGACGCGGCTGGGTGTTGGTCTGCTGCCACTGTTGTACCCGCGGCTGCAAGGGTTGCGCCGGTTGCTGATAAGTCGGTTGCGCCGGTGCGGCGGGCACACCGCCCTGGTTGTTGTCCAGATGCAGCGTCCCAAGCACCTGGGGCCCCGTAGCCAGTCCGCCGCGCGGGATTTGCCCGCCTGCCGACGGTGCACGCTCAATCTCAACCGATTGCTCGACCCGGTCATAATTTGGCGTCGGCGCCACCTGCCCTTGGTCCCATTGTCCCGACTGCTGCTGGGGAGCAATCGCCGTGGCCACCTGCCGCTTTTTCTTGAACAGAAGCCCTTGCCGTTCCAGTTCCCGCAACCGGTTCAGTTCACGCTGCATGTCATAGATCTGCTGTGCCATGGCGTTCATCTGGGCCGAAAGCTGCTGCAACTGTGCCTGTATCTGGCCATTACCTGAACCGCCGGCTCCCCCGCCACTGCGGACCTCCGCTTCCAATCGGATAATCCGATCATACAGCGAATTCCACTGATCCGATTGTGCCAATGCGGATCCGGCCGGCAAAACAGCAAGTCCCAGCAGGGAGATCGCCAAAGAGCGTTTGAGCTGTTTGATCATGAATGCAAGTCCCTCAAGCAAATTTTTGTGCCGATGGATGATACCAGGGCGACTAGACTTGTAGCGGCATCCGGTTGATTTCTCAATCCGGCTGTGAGCCCAATCACCAATTCATATCAGCGCAATTTGCCCGCAAAATCCGGTCAAACTTGGACCGGGAGCCCGTTTGCTACCTTGTATGCAGGAACGACGCACACACGCGCCGAGAGCTGTTCAGTACATGATGTCTTTCGGCAATCAAACGTCAACCGGGTGAAGCGCCACCGGTAATTGCGGTTACGGCGCGACGGTTCTGCGCCCAGCAGCTTTCCGCATCGCACAGCGCAACCGGACGCTCCTTGCCATAGGCCAGCGTGGCGACGCGTTGCGGTGCTACACCTTGTGATATCAGGAATTCGCGGGTCGCCGTGGACCGCTGCGCCGACAGCGCGATATTGTATTCGCGCGTACCACGCTCATCGGCATGGCCTTCGACCTGAATGGTAACCTTCGGATACTGGCTGAGCCACTGCGCCTGCCGGCGCAGTGTTTCCATGCCTTCAGGCGTGAGTGTTGTCTGATCAACCAGGAAATAGATGCGATCTCCGACATTGACGATGAAGTCCCGCTCAGAGCCCGGTGCAACCTGGGTTGCATTGTTGGGGGTCTGTGAAAGCAAATCAGGTTTTTCTGATTTCGAGCAACCGGCCAGCACCAGCAGCCCCACGAACGCAAGGGCAACCTTGCGGCCTGCAGTATTGCGAAACATCTATCCCACTCCTTGTGGCATCCTGTTACCAACCACTTGTTGCAAAGCCAGCCCCACCAGGCTCAAACGCAACATGGCAAATTCACTATGAGCCAACTGACCCTGGCGATGGCGGTTTCGCGCCACCGGTTATGGCAGTTACAGCACGGCGATTCTGCGCCCAGCAACTTTCCGCATCGCAAAGTGCAACCGGGCGCTCCTTGCCATAGGCGAGCGTGGCGACACGTTGCGGTGCTACACCTTGTGATATCAGGAATTCGCGGGTCGCGGTAGACCGGCGCGCCGACAGCGCGATATTGTATTCGCGCGTACCACGCTCATCGGCATGGCCTTCGACCTGAATGGTAACCTTCGGATGCTGGCTGAGCCACTGGGCCTGGCGGCGCAGGGTTTCCATGCCCTCAGGCGTCAGTGTTGTCTGATCAACCAGGAAATAGATCCGGTCCCCGACATTGACAATGAAATCCCGTTCAGTACCCGGTGCAACCTGGGTTGCGTTGTTGGGGCCTTGTGACAGCAAATCAGGTTTTTCTGATTTCGAGCAACCGGCCAGAACCAGCAGCCCTACGAACGCAAGGGCAACCTTGCGGCCTGCAGTATTGCGAAACATTTTTCCCACTCCTTGTGGCATCCATTGACTAACCACTTGTTGCACAGCCAGCCCCACCAGACTCAAATGCAACGCGGCGAACTCATGACGGGCCATTCGACCCATGTGATGGCAGATTTATGACAATACAAGCCAAAACCTGTCCAGTGTGCAGTTCAATTTCCGTTTACCTGAGAAGAGGTGACCATGCTGGGTCGGATGCAAATGAAGGTGTCGGTACCGGGCGTTCATTATAGCCCGTCAGGTCCACCGAAAACATTTTTGCACCCCCGTTTTCTCCTCCCGATTCTCGGAAGAACATGATCACCCGCCCATTTGGCGACCATGTTGGCCCTTCATTATGGAAACCTTCGGTTAATATTCTCTCACCAGAACCGTCAGGACGCATGACTCCAATGGAGAATCTGCCCCCACCAAACCGGGTAAAGGCTATATTGTCACCCCGTGGCGACCATACAGGCGTCGAATAGCGCCCCTTGCCAAAAGAAATACGCTGCTGGCCAGACCCGTCGGCATTCATCACATAGATCTGCTGTCCGCCGTCACGATCGCTTTCGAATACGATCCGACGGCCATCCTGCGAATAGGACGGGGCCGTATCAATAGCTGCCGTGTTGGTCAACTGGCGCAACCGGCGGGTCCGCAGGTCCATCTCGTAGATATTGGAATTGCCGCCCTCCTGCAGGCTCATGATCACTTTTTGACCATCCGGCGAGAACCTGGGGCTGAAACTCATATTGGGAAATTCGCCGACGACTTCACGTTGACGGGTGTCGATATTGTACAGGTATACCCGCGGCCTGCCGCCCGCGAACGACATGTAGGTTATTTCCTGCGATGTCGGCGAAAACCTCGGTGTCAGCACCAGGTCGTTGCCGTTGGTCAGTGCGCGCCTGTTGAACCCGTCCTGATCCATGATCGTCAGAACCTTCTTGCGCTGGTTTTTCGGCCCGCTCTCGGCCACATAGACAATGCGACTGTCGAAATAGCCTTCCTCGCCGGTCATCGCCTTGTAGATGGCGTCAGAGATAAGGTGCCCGATACGGCGCCAGTTCTTCTGCGTCGTAACAAACTGCAGGCCGACAATCTGGCTCTGGCCATAGACATCCCACAAGCGGAAATCCGCACGAATACGGCCGTCGTCCAGGATAACGGCCTGTCCTGTCACCAGGGCACGGGCCTGAATGGTCTGCCAGTCGACAAACCGCGGCTGGGCATTGAAGTCGACGACCTGCTGCAGGTACGAGTTCTGCGGCAATGGCCGAAACAGGCCGGAGCGCTCCAGGTTGTTGCCGATGATGGTGGTGATATCGATGCCATATTGCTGCGACTGCGGATCGGCACCGCCGAAATTCGGGAGTGCAATGGCAATCGGGTCCACTTGCCCCTGGTTGATGTCAACTTCGAGTACCGCATGAGCCGGCAATGCCAGTCCGACCCAAATCAACACTGCGGCCATGGCCCGTTGCAGGAGTGACCATGACAAACCGCCTGTTCTAACCGTCACTAGTTTCATCGAGATTCCCCAGGGTGAAATAAGGTTAAACTGGACCACTTGAACGCCGCCTGCTCAATTCAGCCCGACCATGACACTGGGATCGAACTTCATTCTGATATCAGACCATAAGCTGTGGGTTTCCTTGGGCATTCTGTCGTATGGCTGGCACTGGACCAATGCCGCAAGGGCCGATCGGGCCGCTGCCTGGGCCGCCGGGTGATTTGTGACCTGCTCGACCAGTGGCTGTGAGGTCAGGTTGCCGTTTATATCAAGCTGAAAGCGCAACGTCACGATCAGGCCGGCTGCGTCACGCGCACCGGCCGGTATTGACCAGCACTGACCGACCCGCTGGCGCAACCAGTCCAGCGCGGTCGCGGTCACCTGCCGGTCGTCACCGCTCAGGTTCTGCAGACCCTGTAACGGAGTGCCGGTATCGGTCTGGTCGCTCGGCGCGGCCTTTTCCTCGTCGGTCTTGTTGAGCAGGGCGGCAATATCATCCAGCTTGAACTCTTCCTGCTTCTTCTTCTTGACTATTTTCTTCGGTGGCTTCGGCTTGACCCGGGGTTTCGGCACCGGCTTGCGTTCAGCTTTTTTGGGTTCCTCGACCGGCTTGGGGTCAGGTGTCACTTCCTCGGTCTTCTTGATCAGTTCTTCCAGTGGAGCCGGATCCGGCGGTGTCGGCTCAGCCTGCTTCGGTTCAGGCTTCGGCTCCGGCTTGGGTTCCGGCTGGGCCTGCGGCTCACGCGCGGCCTGCTTGATTTCCTTGGCCGGTTTCGGCGTTGGCCGGTCGATCTTCTTTTCCACCCTCTGGACTTTGGGCTTGTCCTGCGGTTCTGGGGTTTTCTTCACCTCTTCGGTGGTCTGGTTGGCCCGCTTGGCCACATCCTGAAAGTCTTCAATATTGACGGCAATTGGCGGCGGCTCGGCAATTTTGTGCTGATCCGGCGACGGCAAAACCACAACCGCCATCAGCAGGATGGCGGCGTGTACCGCAAACGACGTCAGCAAACTCCAGTTAATCCGCATATGCTTTCGCTCACCTATCAGCTAGTTCTGCGGGTTGCTTATCAGGTCAATGCGTCGAAAACCGCTCGCGTTCAGTTCGCCGATCACCTGCATGACCAGACCGTAGTTCACGCCCTTGTCGCCCCGGACTCGAACACGCTGGTCCTTGGTTTCGGCCTCTGATTGCCTGCTCTGTGCAATGGCGTTCAATTTTGGCGCGAGTGTGTCGGCGGACACTTCGGTATCACCGATGTAGATCTTGCCGTCGGCATCGATGGAAATGGTAATCGGATCCTGCTTCTCGCCGGGCGTCTGCTCCGCCTTGTTTTCAGGCAGGTCAATTGGCACCGATACATTGAGTAACGGCGCTGCCACCATGAACACGATCAGCAACACCAGCATCACGTCAACAAATGGCGTGACATTGATTTCGCTCATCGGCGCAAATCCGGAAGACCGCCGGCGCCGTCTGCCGCCGCTGTCACTTCCGCTTGCCAGTCCTCCTGCCATTGTCTCTCCACCGTTTTTGCTGCCTGGATGCGCTACATGCGCTCATCAAGCTGCCGCGAAATAATCGAACCGAATTCGTCTGCAAAATTCTCCAGCCGGGCCGCGATCTTGCGGATGTCACTGGAGTATTTGTTGTAAAACATCACCGCCGGAATGGCCGCCAGCAGGCCGAGAGCCGTCGCAAACAGGGCTTCGGCAAGGCCAGGCGCCACCACCGCCAGATTGGTATTCTTGGATACGCCAATGGCCCGGAAAGAGTTCATGATACCCCACACCGTGCCGAACAGCCCGATGAACGGCGCCGTCGAACCCACCGTGGCCAGCACCAGCAACCGCTGCTCCAGCTTGGCCATTTCCTTCTGCAACTGCACATCCATGACCTTGTTGATGCGCATCTGCACACCGGCAAACCCTGCCCGCATGGCCGAATCCTGAGATCGCTTCCACTCGCGCATGGCCGACATGAACAGCGCCGCCATGCCCTTGTTGTTGCGCGGTCCCAGCGTCAGGTAAAGATCCTCCAGGGACTGTCCCGACCAGAACAAATGTTCGAATTTGTCCATCGAGGCTTTCATTCTACGCACGGCCAGCCACTTCTCAAAAACTATGCCCCAGCACATGATCGACGCCACAACCAGGCCGATCATGACCAGCTTGACCATTGGCGACGCAATAACGAACAGATTGAACAATCCGAACTGGTCCGGCTGCGCCGCGAGATCCCCCACATTGACTTCCATGTTCTGCCTGCTCTAATTCACGGGCCCACCCAAACGGGCAATAATAAATGATTCTCTACGGTTTGGCGGGCATCAAAAGCCTGTTCACTATGTCGAAACTGCGGCGTTGAAATCCACGCAAACACCTCACCCATTTCCATACGCACTCAACGCTGCATTAGTTAACAGAAGGTTACCTGCGACACCATTGCTGCGTTCACGCTTGCGACATTGCGCGCATCATTTCAGGAGGAATCCGTTGCGGTCGCCCGGCGCCGTTGACCACGGCAAGTGTTACTTCCGCTTCAAAAAGCACCTGACCGGTGAGTTTTACTGTCTGCACCAGAACCAGTTTCGCGCCTGATGCGCGCTTCAGGCATGTCTCAACTCGCACCACGTCATCAATGCGCGCCGATGCTCTGAAATCACACTCCATGCGCCGCACCACGAAGTGGACACCGCTGTCGGCAAGGATCGTGTGGTGCACGCCTGCCAGGCGCAGCATGTCGGACCTGCCGCGCTCGCAGAATTTCAGATAGTTGGCGTGATAGACGATGCCCGAAAAGTCGGTGTCTTCGTAATAGATGCGGATATCCAGGTGATGCACACCATCTTCGAGATGACCGGACATAGACATCTCTACTCGTCGTCCTCGAACAGTTCCACCTGCCTGGTGGCCAGCAGGTCAGGTGTCGCAAGCCCCAGATGCTTGAACGCATGCGGGGTAAGTATGCGACCCCTCGGCGTGCGGTTCACAAAACCCTGCTGGATCAGATAGGGCTCGATGATCTCTTCAATGGCATCGCGCGGTTCCGACAGGGAGGCAGCGATTGTCTCGATCCCCACCGGGCCGCCGCCGAAATTAACCGCAATGCACTTCAGGTAACGGTGATCCAGCGCATCCAGGCCGAGACTGTCCACTTCGAGCCGCTGCAATGCCTTGTCGGCAGCCGGCCTGTCCACCTGCGCGGTTCCATCGACGGAGGCAAAGTCACGCACCCGCCTCAGCAGCCGCCCGGCAATACGCGGCGTGCCGCGGGCCCGGCGGGCAACTTCAAGCGCACCGTCTTCGGTCATGGCAAGGCCAAGCACCCGGGCGCCGCGTGTGACGATGTCGAGCAGTTCATCTTCTTCATAGAAGTTGAGTCGGATCGGGATACCGAACCGGTCACGCAATGGCGTCGTCAGCAGCCCGGTCCGGGTTGTCGCCCCGACGAGAGTGAATTTGGCGAGGTCGATGCGGACCGAGCGTGCCGCCGGCCCCTCCCCGATAATCAGGTCGAGCTGGAAATCCTCCATGGCTGGATAAAGCACTTCCTCGACAGCCGGATTGAGCCGGTGGATTTCGTCGATGAACAGCACATCTCGATCTTCAAGATTGGTCAGTAGCGCCGCCAGGTCCCCGGCCTTTGCGATAACCGGTCCGGAGGTCGCCTTGAAGTTCACTCCCAGCTCGCGCGACACGATTTGCGCCAGCGTGGTCTTGCCCAGCCCGGGCGGCCCGGCAAACAGCACGTGGTCCAGCGCCTCGCCACGGGTGCGGGCGGCCTCAATGAACACTTTCAGGTTGGACTTGGCCTGGCGCTGACCGATGAACTCGTCCAGCACCTGCGGCCTGAGATGGGTGTCAAACTCATCCTCACCGCGCTTGTCAGGCTCTATCAGGCGATCATTCACCGCGCCAGCTCCTTCAGGCCCAGCCGGATCAGGGTCTCGGTTGCTGCATCTTCACCGGTTTCACGCATGGCGGCGGATACAGCCGCACCCGCCTGTGCCTGCCCGTAGCCGAGATTGACCAGTGCGGAAACGGCTTCCGCTGCTGCAGTTGGCCGTGGCGCGTCCAGGGCTCCTGAAACCGCTGCCAGGGCCGCATCACCGCCGGAGAAGGCCGGCGCCTTGTCCTTCAGTTCGGTGACGATGCGCTGCGCCAGTTTCGGCCCCACGCCATTGGCGCGGCCGACCATGGCCTTGTCGCCGAGCGCAATGGCATTGGTCAGCTCCGCCGTGGTCAGCGTGGACAGCAGCGCCAGCGATACCTTGGTCCCGACACCTTGCACATTGTCCAGCAGGCGGAACCAACCGCGTTCGGCTTCGCTGGAAAACCCGACCAGCCGGATCGAATTCTCCGATACCAGCATCTCGGTATGCACGACTGCCGCTTCACCGACGCTCGGCAGTGCGGCCAGTGTCTTTGCCGAGCACGCTACGTGATAGCCGACGCCGCCCACATCCAGGATGACATGATCATCGCCATATTCATCCACGATACCCTTGAGCCTGCCGATCATCCTGCCGCCTTCAGTGCTGCATTGAGTGAGGCCGGACCGCGATGCTGCGCATGGCATATGGCAATCGCCAGCGCATCGGCGGAGTCGGCCGAGTCCGGTGTGCATTTCGGCAGCAGTATCTTGACCATTGCCTGTATCTGCTGCTTGTCGGCATGGCCTGCGCCGACCACGGTCTTCTTCACCAGGTTCGGCGCATATTCGGCCACCCTCAACCCCGCCTGGGCCGGCACCAGCATAGCGATACCGCGCGCCTGCCCCAGCTTGAGCGTGGCGCGCGCATCCTTGTTGACAAATGTTTCCTCCACCGCTGCCTCGTCCGGTTCAAACCCGGACATCACGTCCGTTAGCTTTTCATGCAACTGCATCAGCCGGTCCGACAGCAAGGCGGCCGCATCGGACTTGATGGTGCCGTCAGCCACATAGGAAAGCCGTGTGCCTTGCGCCGCGACAACACCCCAGCCTGTGTGCCTCAACCCCGGATCTATGCCGATAATGCGAATCGTCTGTGTCATGGATGCCACCCTACGCGGCCAGCGCGGGCAGTGGCAAACCCGGGCCGCCGCCAGCGCGAAATAATTCTGTACAACCGTCCAGCCCACTCTAGTGCAGATTGTACGCATATCTTAGGGTCAGGACTCATTAATCCTATGCAATTCTGTTTGAAGGAAAACATTCGAATGACGATGAAAAAGCGCAAGGCAAGGCTTTGTGCCTTGTCGAGCATTTTTCGCCGTCAGGCGGGTGTTTTCCTTCAAACCCGAAGGGCGGGATCTATTTTGCCCCTGACCGCGTTGAAAGGACTTGAAAACCGGACGGTTTCCTGCGCCCTTTCGCCTTGTCAGAGGCAAAATATCCTCCCGCAGAATGGATAACATTAATGGGTCCTGACCCTAG
>JBPCVV010000332.1:0-16666 GCA_051010195.1 Anderseniella sp.
AGTTTCTGGATCTGGCGGATGGTTTTCCCAAGCGCCTTGTCTTTCGACTTTCTCTCGGCGAGGCTTTCAGAATTGTGCCGGTCTTCCGCTACGAGTTTCTGCCAGCGCGCCAGCCGTGCGCCGTCAACTTCCCCGGCCTCAATGGCAGCAAGAACCGCACAGCCTGGTTCGGTTTCGTGCCGGCAGTCATTGAACCGGCATTGTGTGGAAAGTGCATGCAGATCGGAAAACACATCAGCCACCCCGGTGCCCGCATCGGTCAGCTGGAGTTCCCGCATGCCGGGTGTATCCAGAACGGCGCAACCGTCCGGCAGGATGTGAAGCTGGCGGCTCGTCGTGGTATGGCGGCCCTTGGCATCGTCTTCGCGGATGGCCTGGGTCTCGATCGACCGGGTGCCCGACAACGCATTGATCAGCGTTGACTTGCCAACGCCCGATGATCCCAGAAATGCCAGTGTCCGGCCCGGTCTGCACCAGTCAGCCAGTTTCGATTTCGGCTCCCCGCCACGGGCATCGAGAACCACGACCGGCACCTGGTCGGAGATGGCGCTTGCCGCCTCGACGTAACGGTCCGGCGCCTCGCACAGGTCGATCTTGGTCAGCACGATAACCGGGTCCACCTCGGCCTCGAAAGCCAGCGCAATATAGCGTTCCAGCCGCGCCACGTTAAAATCCTGGTTGCAGGAGGACACGATAAACACGGTGTCGATATTGGCGGCAATCAACTGTGCCTGGCGGTCGTGCCCGGCGGCGCGTCGCTTGATCAGGCTCCTGCGTTCCAGCACCCGGCTCGACGGCGGATGGGTCGGGTCGAGCAGCAGCCAGTCTCCGACCGTCGCGTCAGGCCCGGGTGGAATGATCGTGTCCACGCCGTCGCCGACGGCATGAAGGCCATTGCGATGCACTTCGACAACGCGGACAGGTGGTGTCTCGACCATCTCGTCGATGCTGATCTGCTGGGCGAAATACGGCTGCCAGCCGAGCATTTCCAGTGTGGAGAGATCGTGTTTTTTGCCGCTGCCTTTTGCGGCGGGCTTGAGGAATTGTGAGTAATCCCGTGTCATTGATATGAACTTTCATGTTCCGGCCGCGGGCAGGGCCCGTGCATGGGTGTCAGTCGTGTCTGAAATCGAAGCCAAACGGGGCATCTGCCGGAGCTCGGCAAATGCGACTTTCCGTTTTGAATTTCGCGTCGGGAGACCATCTTGCCTCCCCACCTTACCGGGACATAAAACCTCCTGTGTTGACGTCTGTTGGTAACATGGCCGGCGATGTTTTGCCAGCTTGCCGGGCCTCATTCATCGGCGACGGTTATGGAAGCTGGCCCCGATGATCGGTGGCAGTGCCTTCTGCACCGGCGAAGTAACTGCCCCCCGTGGCGCGGGAGGATAACACTGCAAGTGCGTTGACAATGCCTTCAAGCTGGAACACTCTCGCCTCAGTCGTCAGGGTCATCTACCAGAGAGTTACATGGACCATCAGGTGACAGACCGCCGCCTTGGCCGGCGCGCAACAGGGTGCGATCTCGTGGTTCGAGAGAGCTGATCAGGAACAACCGTTCCTCGCGTGAGGGCGCTCTGAAGGGCGCTCACGGAGACTCAGTATTATTGCAACTCCTTCTGCTTCTTGCTGGTTCCAGCCTGGTCAAACATGACATCTCCAACTCAAGTGCGCATTGCCGTTGATATTGGTGGCACCTTTACCGACACCGTGCTGGTGGATGCAGATAACGCTATTCTTGCGACCACCAAGACACCGACAACACCTGATAACCCGACCCTGGGAGCGCTGGAGGGTGTACAGCGTGTGTTGCGGCAGACCGGCCGATCTGCTGCCGACATCACAGGCTTTATTCATGGCACCACACTGGCGACCAACGCGCTTATCGAACGTCGCGGTGCCAGAGTTGCCGCCATCACGACAGCCGGCTTCCGTGATATACTGGAGATCGCCTATGAGCGGCGCTACAGCCAGTATGATATCAACCTTGAAAAGCCCGATCTGTTAGTGCCGCGCGAGCGCTGCTTCACGATCGCCGGGCGGGTCTCTGCCGATGGCGCGGTCATAGAGCCGCTTGATCAGACCGCAATCGACGACCTGGTGGCAGAACTCGATGCATCCGGCGCGCAGGCGGTGGCCGTGTGCCTTCTGCACTCTTACGCCAACCCGGCACATGAGCGGCGTCTGCGTGAATTGCTGTTGCAACGCCGGCCGGAACTGGTCATATCCCTGTCCTGCGAAGTTTCTCCGGAGGCGCGCGAGTTCGAGCGACTGTGCACGACAATCGCCAACGCCTATATCCAGCCGCTGATGGCCTCGTACCTGGTTGGGTTTGCGGAGGCTTTCGCCGCACAACAAGTCAGTTGCCCGATTCTGATGATGACGGCTGGCGGCGGAATGACCACCATTGAAACAGCGTCGCGGCTGCCGATCAGGCTGATTGAGTCCGGTCCGGCTGGCGGTGCCGTCCTTGCCGCTCGGGTGGCTGCCCGTTGCGGCGATGCTCAAGTCCTGTCGTTTGACATGGGCGGCACCACAGCCAAGCTTTGTCTGATTGATGGCTTTCAGCCTCAGACAGCGCGGCAGTTTGAAATTTCCCGGGCTTCCCGCTTCGTGAAGGGCAGTGGGATGCCGGCTCGCATTCCCGTGGTGGAGATGATCGAGATCGGCGCCGGTGGCGGGTCGATTGCGTCGGTTGACCGGTTGGGCCGATTGTCAGTGGGCCCGCAAAGTGCCGGCAGCGAACCGGGTCCAGCCGCATTCGGGCGCGGGGGCAGCGCTCCCACGGTCACCGATGCTGACGTCGTACTCGGACTTATTGATCCCGACAGGTTTGCCGAAGGCCATCTGAAGATCGATCCGGATGCTGCTGTGGCAGCACTGGCTTTGTCGATTGGTGGATCCCTGGAAGTTACGCCAATAGAGGCAGCCGACGGTGTCAGCCAGATTGTCGATGAGAGTATGGCAAGTGCCGGCCGCATGCACGCGGTCGAGAGCGGCAAGGATCTGGGCGAACGCACCATGATTGCCTTTGGCGGTAATGGTCCGCTGCATGCGACCCGTGTTGCCCGGCGCTGCGGCGTCAATCGCATCATCGTGCCGCGCGACCCGGGTGTGGGTTCTGCCGTCGGTTTCCTGTTTGCGCCGGTTTCTTTCGAGACGGTTCGAAGCCGGTACACTACACTCGACACACTTAACGTGGATGCCATCAATAATCTCTTTGGCCAGATGACCGAAGAGGCAGAAGCAGTTGTGCGCGCCGGTGCAGCGGGCACAGAGTTGCAGCACTTTCGGTCGGCGTTCATGCGCTATCACGGTCAGGGCCATGAAATCGAAATCCTCATGCCCGCGCACGATTTGAAGGCTCCTGACATCGCCCGGATGCGGGTAGACTTCGAACGCGAATATAGCCGCCAGTTCACCCGCGCTGTACCGGGCATGGTGATCGAAATTCTCAACTGGGCGTTGAAGGTCTCAACCGTGGCCCGGCCCGTGGCACCGATTGCGGCCGTTGAGGCAGCGTGTGATGTCACTAGTGACATACACCGCAGTATCCGATGCGACGTGACGGGCCAGCATGTCGACGCCGCCGTGTTCGACCGTTCTGCATTGCGGCCGGGTGAACGCATAAACGGGCCTGCGCTTGTCATGGAGCCGCAGACGACGACATTTGTTAGCGCGGATTTCATGGCCGAGGCCGACATAGACGGTAACCTGATCCTGGTTCGCACCGGCGTGCTGAGTGGCGAAGCCGCAAATCACCTCAGCAAGACACAACTGCAGGTTATGTGGAATCGCCTGCTTGCAGTAGTCGAGGAGCAGGGCCAGGCGCTGATCCGTGCTGCGTTCAGCCCCATCGTGCGCGAATGCGGTGATATTTCCGCCGGCATCTTTGATTTACGTGGGCGCATGCTTGCCCAGGCGGTGACAGGCACTCCCGGCCATATCAACACCATGGCAGAGGCCGTCAAGACACTGCTCGACCGCTTTTCATTGAAGGATATGAACCCCGGCGACATCTACATGACGAATGATCCGTGGATCGCATCGGGCCATCTGAATGATTTTTTGCTGATGATGCCGGTGTTCCGGCAGGATCAGGTGGTCGGCTTCACTTCTTGCACATCCCATCTGGTAGATCTTGGCGGTCTCGGAATGGGACCTGAGGGCTCCGACATCCATGATGAAGGCCTGATGATTCCGCCCTGCAAGCTGGTGGAGGGTGGCGAGGTCAACGCCCTGTTGCTGGAGATAGTCAAGGTGAACTCGCGAGAACCCACCGCAAATGAGGGAGACATTTATGCTCTGATTGCCTGCTGCGAGGCAGGCGCGAAGCGGCTGGCCGGTATGATGGATGAATTCGGACTTGATCAGCTTGATCCGCTTGCCGATTACATCATAGAGGCCTCTCTTGCCGGCACACGCGACGCTATCGCGAAGATACCTGATGGCACCTATGCCAATGTTCTGACGATAGATGGCTACGAAGCGGATATCGAGCTGCACGCAAAGCTGACCGTTGCCGGCAGCAGCGTCACTCTCGACTTTGACGGCACGTCGGGCTGTTCCAGCAAAGGCATCAACGTGCCGCTGAATTATGCAACCGCTTATTCAGTGTTTGCCTTGCGATGCATCATCGGGTCGGACATTCCCAACAATGCCGGTTCGCTGCGGCCGTTCAAAGTAGTTGCACCCAAGGGCTGTATTCTTAACGCGCAGTCACCGGCCCCGGTTGCCATGCGTCACACCATCGGGCAGCTGACACCGGATCTGGTTTATGGCTGCCTTCATCTGGCGTTACCTGGCAAGATACCGGCCGAAGGGGCTTCGTGCATGTATGATCTGCCGTTGCGCAGCGCACCTGAGGTGGCGCGGGCCGGTGGACAAGTGTTTGCAGTAGAGCTTGCCCACAATGGCGGCACCGGAGCCAGGCCCGGCAAGGACGGCCTGTCCGCAACGGCGTTCCCGAGCGGTGTCTGGGGAAGTCAGGTGGAGATCACCGAAAGCGTCGCACCTGTTCTTGTCACGAAACGGGAACTCCGGCCGGACAGTGGAGGGCCTGGCCGTTATCGCGGCGGTCTCGGCCAACATATCGAGTTACGGTCCGCCAACGGCCAGCCGTTCCAGGTGTTCTTGTCCGTTGAACGGGTGAAGTATCCCGCGCGCGGCCGTGACGGCGGCGGTAACGGCGCGCCGGGCCGCATCCGGCTGGATGACGGACCGGATCTGCCGGGCAAGGGTGAAATCACGGTGAAGGCCGGACAGACCCTGGTTTTCGAAACGCCGGGCGGTGGCGGCTTCGGTGATCCTGCTGAACGCGATCAGGAAATGCTTTCACGAGACGTGCGACAGGGGCTGGTTAGCCCCGAAAGAGCCAAGACTGTCTATGCGACGGCGCTCTGGGAGGCTGGAGAATGATCCGGGCCCGTGAACACATTGCGGCCATGGCGCCATATGCGCTGGCAGATCTGCAGCCACCACCGGGCAAACGGCTGATTTCGCTCGCCCAGAATGAAAGCGCATTGCCGCCAAGCCCTGCAGCGCTGGAGGCAGGTGCCGCAGAGCTGGCGCACAGCGCGCTGTATCCTGACCCGGACTGGTCAGAGCTGCGTGACGCAATCTCTCGGGTGCATGGCCTCGAGCCTGCTCATATCCTGTGTGGGGCCGGCTCCATGGAACTGATCCTGTGTCTGACGCAATGCTATGCAGGTCACGGTGATGAGGTGCTTTCAAGCCAGTACGCCTATGCATTCTTCCGCATCGCGGCAGCGATCTCGCAGGCTGACTATGTAACGGTGCCGGAGGAAGAGTTCATGGTTTCGGTTGATCGGTTGCTGGATGCCGTCACCAGCCGCACCCGAATTGTCTTCGTAGCCAATCCTGGCAATCCGACCGGCACGCGTATCGGCAACCAGGAACTGGCCAGGCTGCGTGATGGTCTTCGCGAAGATGCCCTGCTGGTCATAGACGAAGCCTATGGTGAATTTGCCGACGGCGAAGACGGCCAGACATTTGGCCTGGTCAAGCAAGGCAATACAATTGTGTTGCGAACATTTTCCAAGGCCTATGCGCTGGCAGGCATGCGGGTAGGCTGGGGATTGTTTCCCCCCGGAATCGCAACCGAAGTTCGCAAACTTCTAAACCCGAACAACGTCAGTGCGGTCAGCCAGGCCACCTGCGCCGCTGCAGTGGTCGACCAGGCACACGTGCGCAAAGCTTGCCGTATCACAGCGGAACGCCGAGACCGGTTTGCCGGCAATATCCGCCAGCTTGGTCTCAGCGTTCCGGAAAGTATGACCAACTTCGTCCTGATTAACTTTGCTTCTCCTGCGGCGGCGATGGCTGCCGATGAAGCCCTCAAGGCCGAAGGCATATTCATGCGCGGCATGGGAGGTTACGGCCTGCCGGCCTCACTTCGCGCCACGATTGGCGCTGAAGACGACATGCAACTTGCACTGGAAGTCATTGCCGAAATCTGCCTCAAGGAGGGCAGCTAGATGATGCAACAATCGCGAGGGCGTGCCCGTATCGGTGTTTTGGTGCCGTTCACCAATACCAACCTGGAAGCTGACATGATGCTGTTGCGACCAGCAGGCGTGTCGTTCCATTTCGCCCGGATTGGTGGTTATGATGCCGACGCAGTTCCCGACAGCGGTCAGATGTCGAGCCTGGGAGCGGCACCGCTGGATGAGCCATTGCAGTTGCTGTCCGGTGTGCGGCCAGATCTGGTCATGTATGGATGCACTTCCGCAACGTTGACCCATGGCGTTGAATTCGATCGTGATCTTGCCTCTCGCATTGCTGTCTCAAGCGGGGCGAAGACCGTGACAGCAGCCGGGTCACTCATTGAGGCAGTCGGGACGCTCGGGGTGTCGCGCATCGGTTTTGCCTCTCCCTATGTCGCGCAGATCAATGACGAGGCCATTGCTTTTCTGGGCGGCTGCGGCATCGAAACCGTTTCACGTTTTGACTACCCGGTCGCGCTTGGCAATTACGGGCAGGGTGAACTCGACCCGGACCAGGTGTTTGAGCTGGGCATCAAGGCAGACAGTCCCGGCGCCCAGGCAATTGTTCTTTCGTGCACCGACATGCGTGCGCTGGAAGTTATTGACCGGCTTGAAAAAACCCTCGGCAAACCGGTGATTTCGTCCAATCAGGCAATGTTGTTTGTTGCACTTGAACTGTTGGGACTGGACACAAAGATCACCGGTTACGGAACACTTCTCGCAAGGCGGATATCTGGCAGAAAGAGCGCATAGTGACGAGTGTCCAGAAAAATCGGCGGGGCAATAGACGCCGTAACCAGAAAGGAGTGCCGACGAGACTGCCACAGCTTCCATGGCGGCAGGTCGTCAATCCGTATCAACCGCTGGAGATATTAAACGCCGAACAGTTGGAGGCGATCCACCTGTCATCGATGCGCATACTGGAAGAACTCGGAATTGAGGTTGTCAGCGATCGTGCAATTGACCTGTTTGCGGCGGCAGGAGCTGACGTTGACCGATCCGCAGGCGTTGTGCGTCTCGACAGGAACCTGGTGATGGAGACTATCAGGACGGCACCTTCGGAATTTACCGTAACTCCCCGCAACCCGGCCCGGAAAATCATTCTGGGCGGCAATCACATCAATTTCTCGCTGGTGGCAGGCCCGCCCAGTGTGCACGATCTTGAAAGAGGCCGCAGATCGGGCAACTATACTGATTATTGCGATTTCATAAGGTTGGCGCATCATTTCAATGCGATCCACCTGATCGGCAACCAGGTGGTGGCGCCAGTCGAGCTGCCCGCCAACTCACGCCATCTGGATACTTACAATGCCAACCTGACATACTCGGAACTCACCTTCATGCTGTCTGCCATTGGCAAGGGACGGACCCTTGACGGAATCAACATGATGGCGATTTCCCGAGGACTGACGCCGGATGAGATGCGCACCGACCCCGGCGTGTTGACCATAATCTCGGTCAACAGCCCGCGAAAATTTGACGATGCCATGGCTGATGGCCTTGTCACCATGGCAGAATATGGCCAGCCTGTTGCGGTGACGCCGTTCACCTTGATGGGAGCCATGACACCCGTCACGCTTGCAGCAGGACTTGCGCAGCAAAACGCCGAAGCGCTGTTCGGGGTCGTGCTGACACAACTGGTCAATCCGGGCACTCCGGTGTTGTATGGTTCCTATACTTCAAACGTGGACATGCGCTCAGGTGCACCTGCTTTCGGCACGCCGGAAAACACCAAGGCCAATGTGGCGAGCGGACAGTTGGCGCGAAAATATCGCTTGCCCTACCGGTGCTCGCCTACCAACGCATCCAATGCCGCAGATGCCCAGGCGGTGTACGAAACCGAGATGGCGCTGTGGGGTTCGGTCATGGGCCATGGCAACCTGATCTATCATGCAGCCGGCTGGCTGGAGGGCGGACTGACGGCATCGTTCGAGAAATTCATACTCGACGTTGAGATGCTGCAGCACATGATGGAGTTTCTTGAACCGTTCAGGATTGATGATGATGAGCTGGGGTTCGACGCTATCAAGTCAGTTCAGACAGGGGGTCATTTCTTCGGCACACAGCATACAATGGAGCGGTATGAGAATGCGTTCTATCAACCGCTGGTGTCCAACTGGCAGAACTATGAGAACTGGCAGGCCAGCGGTGGCCTGACCGCAGAGCAGCGCGCAACAACAATCTGGAAACAAGCGCTTGAGGAGTACGAGCAGCCTGCATTGGATCCGGCCATCCGTGAGCACCTCGACGCCTATATCGCGCAGCGGCGCGAGGAGATTGGGTCCGGCGAGCCATGAGCGCTATTCAAAAACCCGCCAGGTCAAATGACACAAGCAAGCCGTTGGCGGGTGCGGCACAACAAGTGGAGGAGTAGAAATGTTGCACAATATTTCCCGAAGACAGACGTTGAAACTCGGCGGTGCCCTTGGCGCACTAGCCGTGTCCGGTTCAATGTCACATGCACAAGCACCCAAGCGGGGCGGTGTTTTCAAGGTAGCCAAGGCCCATGGCGCCACAACCGACGTGATTGATCCCGGCACCTATTCAAACGGCTTCATGACCGCGCACGGCTTCATCTACGGCAACCTGCTGACCGAAGTGGCTGCGGATGGATCGATCCAGCCGGAATTGGCAGAAAGCTGGGAAGCTTCGCCGGACGCCGTAATCTGGACGATCAAGCTGCGTCAGGGCGTGGTTTTCCACAACGGCAAGACCATGTCAGCCGATGACGTAATTGCATCAATCGATCATCATCGCGGCGACGACTCGAAATCAGCTGCCAAGCCTGCTGTCGCCCCGATCGAAGTGATGAAGAAAATCGACGCCAACACCATCGAGTTCACGCTGAAGGCCGGTGACGCAGATTTTCCGTACTCACTTGCGGATTATCATCTGGTTATTGTACCGGCCAATGCTGACGGGAGCGCAAATTGGCAGGACGGCATTGGTACCGGTCCTTACAAGATCGAGAATTTTGACCCCGGTGTATCGGCCGTTTACAACCGGAACGAGGATTACTTCAAGAAAGACCGTGCATGGTTTGATGGAATCGAAATGCTCAGCATTGTCGATCCGACAGCCCGGGTGACGGCGCTCATCTCCGGTCAGGTTCACGCCATCGACCGTGTGCCGCTGAAGGTCGCCAATACCTTGAAGAGGAACCCGACCGTAGTGCTTCAGGAGATTGCCGGAAATCAGCATTACACCTTTGCCATGCACACCACGGCGGATCCGTTCAAGGACAACAATGTCCGCCAGGCCATCAAATACGGTATCGACCGTCAGGAAATGGTCGACAAGGTCCTCAGCGGCTTTGGCGTGGTGGGTAACGATCACCCGATTGGCCGCGGCCAGCGATTCTTCGCCAAGGACCTTGCCCAGAAAACCTATGACCCCGACAAGTCCAAGTGGCACCTCAAACAGGCGGGCCTTGACAGTGTATCGTGCGACCTGTCTGCAGCTGATGCCGCGTTTGAAGGCGCGGTCAATGCCGCCTTGCTGTTTTCCGACAAAGCCAAGGCGGGTGGGGTAAACATCAACGTGCTGCGTGAGCCGAATGACGGCTACTGGTCAAATGTCTGGCTCAAGAAGCCGTTCACGGCTGTCTACTGGTCAGGCCGGCCCACTGAGGACGCCATGTTCTCCAGCGCCTATGCCAAGGGCGTGGCATGGAACGATACGTTCTGGGACAACACCCGTTTCAACGAGTTGTTGCTGGACGCACGCGCTGAACTGGACCAGGACAAGCGCCGGGCGATGTATTACGAGATGCAGGATCTGTGCGCCAATGATGGTGGAACCGTGATCCCGATGTTTGCCTCCTATGTGTTTGCGCATTCCGCGAAGGTAAAACATGACACGCTTGCCACAAACTGGGACATGGATGGTGAAAAATGGGCCGAACGCTGGTGGCTTGAATAGACATCGGTTCCAGATCAGGCAGTCGTGACCGGTATCGCGGCTGCCTGAAATCTTGAACTTCTCGTCCGGGATATACAGCTATGCTCGACAATTCTCCGCCCACTGCCGCACGCGTTGCCGATTTCGTACTCGGCGATCTGACACATGTGCCGGAAAGTGCGCTGCGCATGGCAGCAACACTGTTGCTGGATACAATCGGGGTGGCGGCCGGTGCAGCCAATCTGCCCGTCGGGCGCATCGCCCGTGATTTCGCGGTAGACTTCCATGCTGCGGGGTCCAACCGCTTCAGCGCACCGCTCATGTTCGATGGCCGTCGCGTCAGTCTGGCAGGGGCAGCCTATGCCGCCGCCACGCAGATTGACAATCTCGACGGACACGACGGCTACAACCCCACCAAGGGGCATATCGGCTGTGCTGTGGTACCGGCGCTGTTTGCTTTCGCCAGTCAGAAACCGGAACTGTCGGGCCGCGAGGCGCTCGCCACACTGGTGATGGCCTACGAGGTGGCAGCCCGTGCCGGCATTTCGCTGCATGCCACTGTGTCCGACTATCACACATCCGGCGCCTGGAACGCGTTGGGAGTTGCAGCCATTGGCTGCCGTTTGCAGAACACGTCCGCAGAGGTTTTGCGTCATGCGCTCGGGATTGCGGAATATCACGGACCGCGCAGCCAGATGATGCGCGAGATCGCAAATCCTACCATGCTGCATGACGGTTCCGGTATCGGTGCGATGACCGGTGTCAACGCCGCTGTGCTGGCCGCGCGCGGGTTCGAGGGTGCTCCGGCAATAACCATGGAGGCGCCTGAAGTGGCTCACATCTGGCAGGACCTGGGTACCGACTGGACCATTGAGCGCAACTACGTGAAGCCGTATCCGGTCTGCCGCTGGGCTCATGCCGCCATCGATGCAACCCATCAACTGATGCAGGACGGCCGGTTTTCAGCCAGCGATGTAGCTTCAGTTCATGTCGAAACTTTCAGCGAGGCCGCACAATTGTTTGCAGGCATGCCAGCGACTACCTCCCAGGCCCAGTACTCTTTGGCATTTGCCATTGCCGTGATGTTGCATCATGAGTGTATTGGACCGCAGCACGTGTCTGGTGCCGGTCTGTCAGACCCGGTTCTGGCCGATCTGCTGCCGAAGATAAAGATCACGGAAGACGTCCGGCACAGTACCCGGTTCCCGGCAGGACGATGGTCGAATGTGACAATTGAGCTAACGGACGGGCGGGTGCTGCCATCGGGTGATGTTCATGCAACCGGTGGCCCTGAAGCGCCGATGCGGGCCGAACAGTTTAAACACAAGTTTGATATGATGGCGGCTGCAGCCCTGTCGCCGGAGCGTGCTGCGGCGGTCTGGTCCGCGGGTCAATGCCTGCTCGATGATGGATTACTGTTCGCAAGCCTGGCGGAGCATGTCCACGCACCTGCAGACGTGGTGAGCTGATGTCGGAAGGGACGGGCAACAACCGTGTCATCATCCATGCTGCCAATCCAGCACCGCTGGCAGACGTGGTGGCGGCACAGCATCCCGAAATCGAACTGGCCGTGTGCGACAGCTATCAGGAGCTACCCGTCATGCTGGAGGCATTTCAGGCGGACGTGGTGTTTTCCATCCGGTTTGCCGGCACCCCGACTTACCCGGGTGATGCCATGCTGGGGCCATATGGGCCAAAATGGATTGCGGTTGGCGGGTCCGGCATCGACCATCTCGGAAAATGGGACCCCGTGCGTGTTACCGTCACCAATTCGGCCGGGGTGGCAGCGAACATGATGGCTGAGTTCGTCATGTCGGCCATGCTGCATTTCACGCATGATATTCGCGGACTGGAAGCCGACCGAAAGTCGCGCATCTGGCCCGCGCGTGTCATGGATACGGTGCGAAACAGACATTTGCTGATCCTCGGTCTTGGCAAAACGGGTCAGGCACTGGCCAGGTTGGCAAAAGCATTCGGGATGACAGTAACCGGCGTACGTGCCAACCCCAGGCCAACCGAGGCGGTCGATGAGGTTCACCCGTCATCCGACTTGCCGCGATTATGGGGCAGGGCCGATTACATCGCTGTTTGTGCACCATTGCTGCCGTCGACCCGCGGGCTGGTGAATGAGGCCAGCTTTGCCGCTATGAAGCCGGGTGCGTTCCTGGCAGATGTCTCCAGGGGCGGCGTCGTGGTTGAAACTGCGCTTGTCCAGGCCTTGCAATCAGGTCACCTGGCAGGAGCCGCTCTGGACGTTTTCGAAACCGAACCGCTGCCGCCGGACAACCCCTTGTGGGGTTTCGAAAACGTACTCATAACCCCACACTGCTCAAGCGTGTTTCATGACTGGGAGCTGGCCACCATCAGCCTGTTCTCGGAAAACCTGGGCCGGTGGCTGCGGGGCAAGCCGCTATTCAACGTGGTGGACCCTGACCGCGGATACTGAGTGTTCTGAATTGGAAAGATCCAGATTCACCGCGCGGATCACCGGACGGTATTGTCAACGTCGAATTCTGTCATGATCCGGTCGTGAAACGCAGCACTTGCCAGCGCCGGTGCCAAACATCACCTTGAACTGGATCAAGATCGGGGTAGTCCGGATGGTGGCCTGAAATGCACCGGCCACAACTACAGCAGCCAGGTTTCCACATTGGTGATCGGCGTTCCCGCTGATGCCGCCTGCAGGCCCTTGACGCACCTGACGATCACCCAGACGGCGACGGCCACGATGAGCAGGAAACCGATACCGACGATCATCAGCATGAAGCTGATCAGGGAGTACAACACTCCGATCCAGAATGTCCGGATCGCGTACTGGTAGTGCGTCTGGCTGACCTGGTCAGCGCCGCCGCGGTTCACATAACAAAACACCAGTCCGACCAGCATAGACAGCCCGCCCAGCACGAACCCGGCCAGGTACAGGATATAGACAAGGGTGACGTTTTTCTTGCCGGGCGCAAGCCAGTCTCCAGAACCGGTGTTTGCAGGTGTATCAGGCATGTGCGCCCCTTCTTTTTGTAGTGGCGGGATGTGATCCGGACATGTGCAGCAGATTAACCGATATTCGCGTTTTGTCACTTATTTCAGCGCTATCGATTTGATTCAGCCTCTCACCATACCTATCTAAGAAGCTGATATTTATAAGGAAACCCCACTTGGGTTTTGCAGACCGGCAAGTCCGGTTTCTGTACCCGACGAGCGCGCTGATGCTGGTCGTTGCAGCGGCCTTGCTGTGGCCGGAGCCTCAGGCGCCACACTTCGAGCGCCCCTAAATGGCTTTTCAAAGGGATGTTCCCAGAAGTCTTGGTCCCGGGTGCAGCCTGCCCCGCGACACCGGCAGATCTTATGCTGTGTCCCATCGAGTTAACCGCTCGCATGTGGATTCGACACTGCGCAAAGTTTTCAATCCGGCAGACGCCGTGAACCATGTAAAATCGGATTTGGAAAGAGGTGCTTTCCGTTTCTTTGGACGATCCGCCGGACGGCGATCCGAGGTGGTGATACCGGGGATTGAACACGCATCCGAAGGATTGCGGAAGGCTCTTTGCGACAGCACCCGCGTGGTCGTGCTGCGAGCCCAGTGCAGGTCATTTCCCAATTTCGACAGCTACGCCAGAACCCACAAACCTACGCCCCTGATCAAATCGGCTGACAGCTCTTCGAACTGCAAATAAGGAGCGGGCGGTTGCCAACCTGCAAACCGGCCAGCTATCAATCGGCGTGAGGCAGTCAGCGCAAGGGTGGGATCAGGATGAGCACGTCGCGGCAGGATCGTTTCGATACGTCGGATTGCGCGGCGACCATGATGGCAGTCGTCACGACCGGCAATGGTGACTATGACAAGTTGGTCTGGCGCCAGGTGCCGGTGCCTGAGCCGGGGCCGGGCGAGGTGCTGCTGCAGGTACTCGCGGCAGGCATCAACAACACCGAAATCAACACGCGTCTTGGCTGGTATTCCACATCAGTGACCACCAGCACCGAAGCGGCGGCACAAGGTGATGCAGCGCCGGTACAGGATGGTGGCTGGAACGCCCCGACACCGTTTCCGTTTATCCAGGGAACCGACTGTTGCGGTCGCGTTGTCGCGGTTGCCGGCGGTGTCGACGAGACCCTGATCGGCACCCGGGTGCTGGTGCGCTCGTGCATGCGCCCGGACGGGTACGGGTCAATGGACAATGTCTGGATGGGGTCGGATTTCGACGGCGCGTTTGCCCAATTTGTCAAAGTGCCGGCATCGGAGGTCTTCCCGGTGGACTGCAACTGGTCCGATGCCGAACTGGCGACCATCCCGTGCGCTTATGGGACTGCGGAAAACATGCTGCACCGCTCGCGCGTATCTGCGGGCGAGCATGTGCTTGTCGCCGGTGCGTCTGGCGGTGTCGGCTCAGCCGTGGTTCAACTGGCCAGGCGCCGCGGCGCGCACGTGACCGGGATTGCCGCAGGCGCCAAGGCGGACCAGGTCCGATGCGCCGGCGCCGATGAGGTCATCGACCGCAATGATGATGTTGTTGCCCGGCTCGGACAGCACAGTGTCGATGTCGTTGTCGACAATGTGGCAGGCCCCGGTTTCGGTGGCATGCTTGACGTGCTGAGGCGCGGTGGCAGGTACATCTCATCAGGTGCAATCGGCGGGCCGCTGGTCACCCTCGACATGCGCACGTTTTATCTGAAGGACCTGACCCTCATCGGCTGCACGGCGTGGGATGAACCGGTATTTGCCAACCTGGTCGGCTACATTGAGCGTGGCGAGATCCGGCCGCTGCTGGCAAAAACCTTCCCGCTCGATCGGATCGCGGACGCCCAGCGTGAGTTTCTGAAGAAGACCCACGTCGGCAATTTCGTCCTGCTGCCGCCGCACTGACTGCACCTCGGCACAGCCAGAGTTGGCGTCTTCGAAAACCTGCAGCGCGCCGGACAAATCCAGCAGCCTTGCTTCCGGAAACACGATGAAGACGACGCTGTGAACAGCTTTGGCAGAAAAGGAGGCCATATTGTCATTTATGCCAAGGGCTGGTCTGCTAGGGTCCTGACCCTAGTCTCACATCATCAATAGCTGCCCGATCTAAAAGGAATGCATCCATGCTGTTGCTCAAGCCGAACTGTGAATGCTGTGACAAGGACCTGCCGCCGGACGCTGCCGATGCGCGCATGTGCACGTTCGAGTGTACTTTCTGCGCTGACTGTGCCGAGCAGCGTTTTGGCAATGTCTGCCCGAACTGCGGTGGCAATCTGGTGGTCCGTCCCATCCGGCCGGCGAACCACCTGGTGAAAAACCCGGCCTCGACCAAACGTTTTACCAAAGATCATGCCGAGTGTGCCGACCTTGGTTAGCAGGCTGATGACCCGAAAAGGATTTTCCCATGCGATCCATTGCGGCCCTGGTGTTTCCGGGCTTTGAAACCCTCGACCTGTTCGGCCCCATCGAGATGTTCGGTCTGCTGCCGGAACAGTTCCGTATTTCCATTGTAGCTGAGCACGAAGGCGAGGTTGCCAGCACCCATGGCCCGCGCACGCGTGTTGACCACAGCTTTGCGGCGACGGAAGCTTTCGACATGTTGTTGGTTCCTGGCGGGCCGGGAACCCGGGTCCAGGTTGACAACCCTGCGATGATGAATTGGCTCCGGGCCAAGTCTGCGCAGGCCGAAGTCACCATGTCGGTGTGCACCGGATCCGCATTGCTGGCCAAAGCCGGCCTGCTGGATGGCCGCGGGGCGACCTCCAACAAGATGAGCTTTGCCTGGGTTCAGGAGCAGGGACCCGCCGTCGACTGGGTCGCTCGCGCCCGCTGGGTCGAGGACGGTCGGCTGTTCACCTCATCCGGCGTGTCTGCCGGCATGGACATGAGCCTGGCGGTAATCGAGCGCCTGCATGACAAGGACACGGCCCGGAAGGTGGCACGCTACGCCGAGTATACCTGGCATGAGGATGCCGCTCATGATCCGTTTCCAGACCACTACGGCCTGGCTTGAGTCTCGATGGAACGGACCGGTGAACTCAACTATACCGTGTACTGCAGAACTATTTTCTATAGAGAATAAAGTACCTAAAAACAAATTGTTATGAAGAATTCAATAGACTGTTGGGGGCTTCAATCACTCTGGTCGGGTCAGTTTTTTGTTGAAACGGTCAATGAGAACATATTAAGAACATCTTATGTATATGGAGACCGTTCAGGATATCTGCGACCGCAATGTGCACCTTGAAGTCAGATGTGTGCCGTGCACCCGCTCGGTGGATATTCCACCGTCTCTGATACCCGG
>JBPCVV010000333.1:0-4465 GCA_051010195.1 Anderseniella sp.
CGTCGCCTGAGCGCTTCATGCAGTTCGCGTGTCCGGTTGGAGGTCAGCACCACCACCGGACGCTGGTCGGCCCGCACCGTGCCGCGTTCGGGGATTGAGATCTGGAAGTCCGACAGGAACTCCAGCAGGAAGGCCTCGAATTCATGATCCGACCTGTCGATCTCGTCGATCAGCAGCAGCGCATTCCCGCCGGATTGCAGTGCATCCAGCATGGGACGCGCGATCAGAAAGTCATCCTTGTAGATGTTGACATACTCATCACCCGCCTGCCGGATGGCCAGCATCTGGCGCGGATAATTCCATTCGTAAAGTGCAGCCCCTGCATCAATACCCTCATAACACTGCAGCCGGATCAGCCGCCGGCCCAGGATCGATGACAGGGCCTTGGCGGCTTCCGTCTTGCCGACACCCGGAGCGCCTTCCAGCAGCAGAGGCTTGCCCAGTGCCAGCGCCAGGTAGGCGGAAGTCGACAGCGCGTCATCCGACAGGTACTGCGCCGCCTGCAGAGCTTCATGCAGCTCCGGCGGGTTGGATATCCCTGCGATGGTGGCGTTGACGGGCATGAGTTTCTTTGTCCGCCTTTACCGCTGGCCCTGCGGCTGCGCGCCGCCATTGGCCTTAATGCCGCGCAACACCTTTTCAGGCGTGATTGGCAGTTCGTCTATGCGCACGCCAACCGCGTTGAACACCGCATTGGCAACGGCAGGCAGCACCGGGTTGGCACACATCTCACCCGGCCCCTTGCCGCCGTAGGGACCATCCGGCGCCGGCCGTTCCAGGATGGCGATGTTGTGCGCAGCGATATCACCCGGTCCCGGCATCAGGTACTGGTTGAAGTCAGTCGGTCCATGGGTTCGCTCGGGATAATACGGTTCCGTGGTTTCCCACAGGGCATGGCTCATGCCCATCCAGGCACCGCCGACCAGTTGCTGTTCCACCATGCGCGGATTGAGCGCCCGGCCGACCTCGTAGGCCGAGTTCATCTGCTTGACGTCCACTTCCCCGGTTTCGTCATCGACCTCGATGTCCACGACAAGGGCGGCGTGGGCATAACACGACACCGGCGTCATCTCGCCGGTCTCCGGATCGACATCCGACATCGGGATCAGGAAGATACCGCGACCCGACACGGTCTTGCCGTGCTTGAACTGGGCGGCACCGCAGGCCTCGCCGGTCGAGATCGACCTGGACGGCGCGCCTCGGACAAAGATGTTGCCCTTGCCGTCCGTCTCCAGGTCGGCGGCATTGACTTCAAGCTCTTCGGCAGCCGCCTCCAGCATCACCGCGCGGGCCTCCTTGGCCGCCTGTATGACTGCATTGCCGACCCGGTGCGTGCCGCGCGAAGCAAACGAGCCCATGCAGTGCGGACCGGTATCACTGTCGGCGGTGTCCACATAGACATCTTCCACCGGCACCCCCAGGGTTTCAGCGGCGATCTGCCGGGTAACCTGTTTCATGCCCTGGCCCAGGTCGATCGATGACAGGGCAACGCCGAACTTGCCGTCCGGATTGGAATGCACCAGCGCCTGGCTGGGATCACCGCCCAGGTTCATGCCGATCGGATAGTTGATGGAGGCAAAGCCCCTGCCCTTGTGAATACTCATGATCAGCGTCTCCTGAAACCGGAATTGGATGCAAAGCGGCTGTAGCCGGGCCGGTTGACCGGACGCCCGGACGGCTTGCTGCTGCTGTCGGATGCCGCTGTTGGCGCGGGCGCGGGGGCAGCAGGGGCCGGCGATGGCGCGGGTGTGGTGGCGGGTGCAGCGGGCGGCGGCGCCTGTGTCACCGCCGGTTGGTAGGCAGGTGCAGCCGCAGGATGGGCATATGCCGGCTGCTCGGCTGCAGGCGCCGGTGCAGCCGGGGGCGGCGCTGATGGCGGCGGCGGTGTGTAGGTCGCCGGTGCCGGTGCGGGTGCCGACGGCGCTATGGTCCGGGTCTGTCCGCCACCTGTACGTCCAGCGCGGCGATCACCGATCTTGCCATCCTCATCGGTTACCGTGTGGGGGATCTGGGCCCGCTCGCCACCACCGCCGACCATCGATGATGCCTGTTTGAATTCATCCCGGATCGGCCAGTTGGCTTTCTCTGCGGCCACCTGCACACATTCAATCAGCGCGCAGTTTTTCGCCTCCCGGCGATGGGCTTTCATGTCGCCATCGCGATAGGCGTTGAGAATCCTGAACTCGACAGGGTTCATGCCGACCTCGTGGGCGATCTTGTCCATCTGGCTTTCTATGGCAAAATCCACACCCGTGACGCCGAAGCCGCGCATGGCGGTCGCCGGTGTCCGGTTGGTGAACACGCAGAACACGTCCGACTTCACATTGGGAATGTGATAAGGTCCGGGTAGATGCGCCGTGCCCTTGATGATGGCGTAGCTGGACAACCGTGTGTAGGCACCTGAATCGAAGTATCCGGTGAACTGGCGCGCGATAATGCGCCCGTCATTCATCACCCCGTCTTTCAGGTACCAGCGCTCGCCGCCACGCGGCGCGCCAACCTGCATTTCCTCTTCCCGGTCCCACACGAAGCGGCACGGCTTGCCGGTGAGCATGCAGGCCAGTATGGCCATGGGCTCAACCAGGCTGTCGACTTTGCCGCCAAAACCACCACCAACCGTGCCGCCGATGAAATGCAGGCGGTTGGAGCTGACATTGAGCAGTTTCGCGGTTGTTCCCAGTGAGAAGAACAGGGCTTGTGTCGAGGTGTAACAGACAAACCGGTCATTGGTTTCGGGCGCGGCGATGGCCCCGTTGGTTTCAATCGGTGCCTGTTCGATCGGCGACATCTGGTATCGTCCTTCGACGATCCTGTCAGCCTGGGCAAATGCCGTTTCCACGTCACCATAGCGCAACTTTTGGTGGTCATACTTGTCATGATAGTCGAACGTGTTGTTGGGATAGACGTCGTTGACCGCAGGTGCCTCGGGTTTCAGCGCTTCCTCCACATCAAGCACATGCGGGAGCACTTCCCAGTCCACCTTGACCGCGGCAACCGCATCACGTGCCTGCCGGTCCGAGCCTGCGACAATCGCCAGCACCGGTTCGCCCTTGTAACTGACCTTTTTCGACGACAGCAGCGGCTCATCATCGCGGCCGAAATTCAACAGGCTCAACAGGGTATTGAAATTGTTAGGTACATCCTCGGGACCAATGATGCGCACCACGCCCGGCATGTTTTCAGCCTGGGAATAGTCCACCGACCTTATCCTGGCGTGATGGTGCGGACTGCGGACACAGCGGATCTGCAACAGACCTTCAAACAAGTGGTCATCAAAATACGGCGAGCGTCCGGTCACATGGCCCAGCGCATCCTGGCGCTGGGTGCCCTTGCCGACCTCGTTGAGATTGTCATCGCGTTCATTGGCGAACAGCTCTTTGCGGAATTCCACGCTCATGGGGTTCAAGCTTCCTTACGCGCTGCGCCGTCCGGCGCCGCTTTGTGCGGCATCCAGAATGGCTTCGATAATGGGTTCATAGCCGGTACACCGGCAGATGTTTCCGGAGATGGCTTCCACGACGTCGTCGCGAGTCGGGTTCGGATTGCGGTCCAGCAACGCCTTGGCGGCCATCAGCATGCCGCACGAGCAGAACCCGCACTGGGCTGCAAAGTGGCGCATGAAGGCATCCTGCAGCGGATGCAGGTCGCCACCTTGTGCCAGCCCGCCGGTGCTGCTCAGCGCCCGGCCTTCCACGGTTTCCGCCAGTGTCAGGCAACTCAGGTGCGGCTCACCGTCGATCAATACCGTGCAGGCCCCGCAGGTGCCCTGCCCGCAGCCATATTTTGGCGACAGATCGCCGACGCCGCGGCGCAAGACATCCAGCAAGTTCTGGCCGTCGTCCACGAACACAGCCTTGCTTTCGCCGTTGAGGGTGAATTGTACAGGTTTCTTGCTCATCTGTTCCTACCCTTCCAGCAGCGTGCGCTTGAGGTGAACGGGAGCCACTTCCCGGCGATACCAGGACGATGCGATCGCATCGGTTGGCGGTTCGATGCCGTTGGTCGCGGCCGCCAGCGCATTGGCGATTCCGGCTTCATCAAGCGCGGCACCTTCCAGTGCCTGTTCAACGGCGGGCACCCGCATAGGCGTCGGCCCCATCGATGAGTACGAGACCCTCGCACCTGATACCCGGCCGCCTGACTGTGGGAGCCACGCTGCAATGGTCATCAGCGACACGCCTTTCGGTTTCACCCTGGAGACCTTGCGGAACTTGAACACGCCATGTTGTGGCCGCGCGATGCTAACCGACGCCACCAGCGCACGGGGCTCACGATCCCGGTCGCGCAGGAAGTCGGCCAGTGCAGCACTTTTGCCGTCCGCCAGCGTCACCTGGCAGTCCAGCACCAGCAGCGCTGCGGTCAAATCACCGTACGGGTGTTCGGCAAACAGATTGCCACCGACGGTTGCCATGTTGCGAATGGCCGGCCCGCCGACCGCGCGGGCGACCGGATGCAGGAAGTCGAG
>JBPCVV010000334.1:0-13534 GCA_051010195.1 Anderseniella sp.
TGGCACACCTGCTGATGACCTGGTCACTGCGGTTTGCGCCGTCTGCAACTCTTGCCCCTATGCAGTATCTTGAAATACCTGTCGCAACAATAATCGGCTATCTGGTGTTCGCAGACCTGCCCAACGGACTGGCCGCGCTGGGCATTGTGATCACAATCTGTGCAGGGCTTTACGTAGTGTACCGTGAGCATTCGGTCGCCAGGCGCTGAGCCGGAGAAACGACCGGCCCAGTTTTCTGGCAATCCCGAAGGCCAGCAGTCCGCAGATCATGGCTCCGACCCACCTCAGCAGCGTTCCCCAACCCGTGCCGAAACACCTGCCGGCCGCAATTGCGACGAACTCGCTGGGAAACGGTATGAATGAATGTGCCACCATCAGGCCGACAACGCCGAATTGTCCCCAAATGCCGCTGATTTGATATGGGCCGCGATGGTCTCGCCCGAGAATCCGCCGGTGCCGTCTTTCAGAAATCAGATGACGCCGCCGCCCAGAAGCAATACCGGCATGAGACAGAACCCGGCAAAGGTCCGCCAAGCGAGTCCTTGAGGTTTGTCTTCGGATTCACCAATGAAATCATTTTGTTGCTGTAGTTCGCTGATGTCGATACCGTCCCGATGTCGCGGTGCTGACTTCGCATCACACCGGCACTTCTGAATAATAATCAGTATAAAGACATACAGCATAAGGATCGATTTCCGGCGGAACTCACCGACGTGAGCGGGCTCTGTCGAGGTGTGGCCAAAAAGTCACAGTTTACGAATTAATCACCACGCTACGGTGTGTGGCGTTGACCCGTCCGATCAATTGTGGCCATTTGATTACAGGGTGCTAGTTCACAGAATCAGAAGAGCGAGCAGGGCGAATTACATGAAAAAAATTATTGCAGCTTCGGCGATGGCAATCGCGCTGACATTGTCTGCCAACAGCGCAACCGCGGCGGATTTCGAACCGGAAGAGATCATTCGCGGACTGGTCGTCGGCGGTGAGGTAGAGTCGTTCTTCGGCGTTATGTTCTATGACGGTGACGGCGACGAGGCCGACCCCGACGATGATCATCAGTTTGTGTCCGGTGTAGCCGGACGACTCAGCTTGCCTCTTGGCGACAATCTGTCCCTCCAGACGGACGTCGAGGTTGAGTACTCTTTAACCGCGCTGATCGACGGGCGCCAGGATGACATGTTTGCCCATTCTTTCCTCGGCGGTGGACACATTTCCTGGCGGGATCCCAATGCGGGTCTGTTCGGCGGCTTTGCCGCTTTCGGTGGCGGCGCTTCCGATGATAACGGTGGCGACGGCATCAGGAATTTCAGCTTTTACGCAGTCGGCGGTGAAGGACAATTCTATGCGGACAATTTAACCTTCTATGTGCAGGGCGGATACATTGATGGTGCCTCGGATGCCGCTTTGCCGGTAATAGACAGCGATGCTTTGCGCGATGCCTTTTTTGGCCGTGGTGTCGTTCGCTGGTTCATGGACCCTGACTCCCGCTTGCAGGGCGAGATTGCTTATGTGGACGGTGACGTCGATGAAGGAGAGCCGTCCAACATGACAATTTTAGAGTGGGGCGTGCGTTACGACATGGTGATGCGTGACCTGCCAATAGTAGGCAACAAAAGTGTTTTTGTTGGTTATCGCGGGGCGCACTTTGATAAAGATGACGCCAGTGACGATGAAGCAGAGTTCACCGATCACACTATTATGGTGGGTTTCACCCATCGCTTTGGCACCCAGTCAATACAGGAAACCGATCGCTATGGCGCGACGCTTGATATGCCCAATTTTGGTCGCTGGGTAAGCGCGGGCCAAATTCTGGAGTAAATGGACAACGCCTAATGCTATTGGAGGGGCGTCGCATGACTGTGACGCCCTTTTTGTATGCGACCGAATCAAAACAATTATTGAGACTTTTTAGCTCAAAAAATGCCGTCTGGTTGGTCGCTTTGACGCGGCTGGTGCTATTGCGATGGGGCAGTGCTCTGGTAGTTTGACCGTCGAAGTCATCTTCCATTTCAACACCGGATGGTATTGTGCCCATGGCCAGCGAGCCCCAAGTCGACCTCAACCTGAAAACCTGGGATGAGGTCAAGACCACCACCTGTTATATGTGCGCCTGCCGCTGTGGCATCAAAGTCTACCTGAAAGACGGCACCGTCAAATACATAGAGGGCAATCGCGACCATCCGGTGAACAAGGGCGTGTTGTGCGGCAAAGGCTCAGCCGGCATCATGCAGCATTATTCGCCGGCGCGGCTGACCAAGCCCTTGATGCGGGTCGGCCCGCGAGGCTCCGGCGAGTTCCGCGAGGTTGAATGGGACGAGGCGCTCAAAACGGCAACCACCTGGTTGTCCCAGGTGCGCTCGACGAACCCTGAAAAATTGGCCCTGTTTACCGGGCGCGATCAGTCACAGGCGCTGACCGGCTGGTGGGCAACCCAGTTCGGAACCCCGAACTTTGCCGCCCATGGCGGGTTTTGTTCGGTGAACATGGCCGCCGCCGGCCTGTACACGTTCGGCGGCTCGTTCTGGGAGTTTGGCGAACCCGACTGGGATCGCACAAAGTACTTCCTGCTGTTCGGTGTCGCCGAAGACCATGCCTCAAATCCGATCAAGACCGGGCTGGGCAAGCTGAAGAAGAACGGCGCCAAGATCGTGTCCATCAATCCGGTCAAGTCGGGTTACTCGGCCATTGCCGATGAATGGGTCGGTATCCGCCCTGGCACCGACGGGCTGTTTGTCGGGGCGCTCATTCACCAATTGCTCAAGGCAGGCAAGATCGACCTGGATTACCTGGCCCGCTACACCAATGCCGGTCACCTGGTCATCCGCGATCCCGGCGGCGAAGACGATGGCCTGATCGCGCGCGACCGCTATGGCAAGATTCTGGTGCTGGATGCGAAGTCCAAAAAGCCCGTCACAGTGGACAAGGCGGAACAGGCGGCACTGCACGGCGAAGTGAAACTTCCCGGCAAGACCAAGCGCATCGGCGTGCCGTCATTCCAGTTTGTCGCGGAACGCTATCTGTCGGATGAATACTCGGCTGAAAAAGCCGCCACCCATTGCGGTATCAAGCCGGCCACGATCCGGCGTATCGCCGGTGAACTGGCCCATGCCGCCTTTGAACAGGCGTTCGAACTGGACATCGCCTGGACCGATACCCACGGTCAAAGGCACGACAAGATGACCGGCAGGCCGGTGTCAATGCATGCTATGCGGGGGATTTCGGCCCACTCCAACGGGTTTCATACCTGCCGCTCGATCCATATCCTGCAGATACTGCTGGGCACCATCGATGTGCCGGGCGGGTTCCTGTACAAGCCGCCATTCCCGAAGGCGGCGCCTCCCGGGCTGAAACCGGCCGGCAAGGTTGGTGAGGTCAATCCGCTCAAACCGTTGCCGGGCGCGCCGCTCGGGTTTGTGGCCGGGCCGGAGGACCTGCTGGTCAACGAGGACGGCTCGCCCCGGCGCATCGACAAGGCCTATTCCTGGGATGCCCCGATCGCCGCTCATGGCCTGATGCATACTGTCATCACCAATGCCGCCAACAAGGATCCCTACGGCATCGACGTGCTGTTTATGTACATGGCCAACATGGGCTGGAACTCTTCCATGAACACCACCGGCATCATGGAACACCTGACCAGGATCGATGAAGAGACCGGGGATTATGTGATCCCGAAGTTCATCTATTCGGATGCCTATTATTCCGAAACCGTGGCCTATGCCGACCTGATCCTGCCGGACACCACCTATCTGGAGCGCTGGGACTGTATTTCCATGCTCGACCGGCCGATTTCCGAACCGCACGGGCCGGCTGATTCCATCCGCCGGCCTGTCGTCGAACCAGACCGCGACGTGCGCCCGTTCCAGACCGTAATGCTGGATCTCGGGGCCCGTCTCGGCCTGCCTGGCATGGTCAAGGAAGACATGACGCCAAAATATCCCGGCGGTTATGCCGATTACATCGTCAACCACGAGCGCGGTCCCGGCATTGGCCCGCTGGCCGGTTTCCGCGGCGCTGACGGCAGCAAGCAGGGCACAGGCGAGGTCAACCCGAACCAGCTTGACGACTACATCAACAATGGCTGTTTCTGGAAGTACGATCTGCCAGACCACATGCGCTATTACCGCATGGCCAACCGGGATTATCTGGAGTGGGCACAAGGCTTCGGGTTCAATCCCAATGCCAATCAGATCATGTTCAACCTGTATTCGGAAACCATGCAGAAATTCCGCCTCGCTGCGCGTGGCTACGGCGCCATCGTACCGCCGCAGGTGCACCGCCGCCGGGTGGAGGCATTCTTCGATCCCGTCCCCATGTGGTACGCGCCGTTTGAGGAAGCCATGACCGATGCCCGTGAATTCCCGATGCATGCCATCACCCAGCGACCCATGGCCATGTACCATTCCTGGGGCTCGCAGAATGCCTGGCTGCGCCAGATCCTGGGCCGCAACTGGCTTTACATGGAGCGCGGCAGGGCAAAGCAACTGGGCATGAAAGACGGCGACTGGGTGCATGTCTCCAGCCATCATGGTCGCATCAAGGTGCAGTTGAAGCTGATGGACGGGGTCAACCCTGACACGGTGTGGACCTGGAATGCCATTGGCAAGCGCTCCGGCGCCTGGAACCTCGACAAGAACGCGCCTGAAGCAAAGAAGGGTTTCCTGCTCAACCACATCATATCGGACCTGTTGCCGGCCAGGGGCGATGGCTACCGTTACTCCAACTCTGATCCCGTCACCGGGCAGGCGGCCTGGTACGACCTGCGCGTACGGGTTGAAAAGGCAGACGGGGCAGCAATGACCGAACCCCAGTTTGAGGCAACCAAGCGACCGCCCGGCCTGTTCAAGGCGGCCATGAAGATCGGTTCACGCGCGCTCAGGGGGACAAGGTCATGACAACTCTTCCGGACACAACCCAGCCTGGGCAGAAAAAGCTTGGCCTGGTCATCGATCTTGATACCTGTGTCGGCTGCCAGGCCTGCGCGGTGTCATGCAAGGAGTGGAACACGCAAGGCTATTCGGCACCTCTCACTGACCTTGAACCTTACGGGCCTGACCCGGCAGGTGCCTGGCTCAATCGCATTCATGGCTATGAGACCGGTGAGGGCGAAAATGCCAGGGGCCTGCATTTCCCGCGCTCATGCCTGCACTGTGAAACACCGGCGTGCGTCACCGTGTGTCCGACCGGGGCCAGCTACAAGCGCGAGGAAGACGGCATCGTGCTGGTCAACCCGGACACGTGCATCGGGTGCAAGCTGTGCTCCTGGGCCTGCCCGTACGGCGCGCGTGAATATGACCGCGACGACGGCGTAATGAAGAAGTGCACCTTGTGCGTTGACCGCATCTACAATGACAACCTTGAACCGCAGGACCGCATGCCGGCCTGCGTGAAAGCATGCCCGACTGGAGCGCGCCATTTTGGCGATCTGGCTGATGAAAACTCCAACGTATCGCAACTGGTCAAGGCAAGGGGCGGTTTTGATCTGCTGCCGCAGATGGATTACAAGCCGGTCAACAAGTACCTGCCGCCGCGGCCGCGCCGCGACAAGGCGGGCGGTGTCAAGTCTACGCCGCTGGAAACGGTCGGCAAGGGTGACGGTTCGCTGACAGAGCGGGTGTTTTCCTGGATTGACGAGGTCTTGAGCTGATGCATCCTGCCTATTCCGTTATCCTGTTCACCACCGCATCCGGTGCCGGTTATGGCCTGCTGGCGCTACTGGGATTGACCGGCGCCAGTCACGGCAGTGCGTCCGACTTCTGGTTCGGTGCCGTGTCCATGCTGGTCGCGCTCGGTCTCATCACGCTCGGGCTGTTGTCATCCACGTTCCATCTTGGTCACCCGGAGCGTGCCTGGCGGGCGTTTTCGCAGTGGCGGTCCTCGTGGCTGTCACGCGAAGGCGTGCTGGCGGTCGCCACCTACATTCCGGCCTGTCTGTTTGGATTGTTGTGGGTGCTGCCGGACAGCAACGAGATCCTTTTGATGATCCTTGGCACCCTCACCGCCATCCTGGCCATGATCACCGTGGTGTGCACCGCCATGATCTATGCGTCCCTGGCGACGATCCGGGCCTGGCGGCACTGGATGGTGGTGCCGGTTTACTTGATCTTCTCCATAGCCACCGGGGCTGTCTTATTGTTTGCCCTGGCAAGCGTGTTCGGCCGCTCTGGTATCCCCGCACTCGGTGTGATCACCATTGTGGCGCTGGTGCTGGCAGGGGTCGCCAAGCTGGTCTACTGGGCCGGTATCGACAATATGAAACCGATCTACACCATGGGCGATGCCACTGGTCTGGGCGGCGATGTGCGCCAGTGGGAACTGCCGCACACATCGGAGAACTATATCCAGTCGGAGATGGGTTTCAGGGTGGCCCGCAAACATGCCCGCAAACTGCGCATAATTGTGGCAGGCTGCCTGGTGGCGGCACTGCTGCTGGTGTGGGCTGCGTTCGGACTGGAGGGTGAAGCGGCACCGGTCTTTGCCGTGCTGGCCGTTGTGTTGTCGGGGATCGCTGCAGTTGTCGAACGCTGGCTGTTTTTCGCCCAGGCCAAGCACGTTGTCTCGCTGTTTTACGGCGAGCAGAGCGTGTGATTCTTTTCGGGCCGCCTTATGAGCAGGAAACTGAACATCGTGATATTGGGCGCAACCGGAACCGGCGCGTCTGACCCTGCGCTGGGATGACTTTCCGGCGATGGCCGGCTGATTTCAGCTGGTAGGATCCTAGTCCCGCTCAACCCGGCACTGGAAGCAGTTGTTTTCCGCCGAGCGCACATGCACGAACTGAACCTTGCCGTCGGCCAGCAACGAGCTTGCATAGGTACTGATATCGGCTGTAGGTACCATCTGCCCGGTACCATAGATGATGCGCTCGTCGGCATCGTATCCGCGCACCAGATATGCCGGACTGTTCAGCATGTCCGGAAGCTTGGCGTCGGGTTTGGCGCGCTCGCAGAAATCCGCATGCAGGAAAATCGGTCCGGTTTCCGAATAGGGCTGCAGATTGCCGAACGGGCGGTGCGCCACGATCAGGTACTCATCACCTTCATCAACCAGCTTCAGGCAGTGGCGGCACGGTATCCGGCTGTCGTCGGCCACGGCACGCTCCGGCAAATTGCCATAGGCATCAGGGTCGCCGTTCTGCAGGCTTCTTGCGATGTCGGTCGAGATGGCTTCAAAGCGAATGTTCATCGGCTGCTCTCCTTGATTGGTGAGCAACGATGGCATTGAATGACTGACCTGACGACCCGATTCACGGGAACTCGACGCAATGGAGCAGGACGCACTGCATGCGCGATAGCATCGAAACGACCATTGATACGATCAAACTGGCCAAGGGCGTTGTGTTGGAAGATAGCTGGTTTGCGCTGAAGGCACTGGATGACGCAACCATCGCCATTGGCGAACCCGCCTATCATCAACGCAACTGGAGCTACCTGATCTCGGACGGTGACAACAGTCTTCTGTTTGATACCGGTTCCGGCAGACGGCCGATTGCGCCGGTGGTTGCACGATACGGTAGGGAGCGTGTCGAAGCTTTTCCATCTCACATGCATTTCGATCATCTCGGCAACATCCATTCGTTTGGCCCGGCAATGGTTGCTGATCTGCCGGTGCTGCGCGCTGTCGAGACAAACGGCACGCTGACCCCAACTGATGAGATGTTCCTGGGCGCTAGCGAAGGCGTACCGGTACCGACATTTGAGGTGGGGCGCTGGGTTGCGCCTGGGGAAACTGTCATGGTCGGATCTCGCAACCTGCAGGTCGTGCACACACCGGGTCATTCGCCTGATTCCGTATCATTGTGGGACGCGGAGTACTGTCGGTTTTACGCGGCGGATTTCATGTATCGCGGTATTCTTTATGCCCAAACCCCGGGCGCATCGCTGCGTGACTATCTGCGCATCTGCGAGCAATTGCTCGAAGACCTGCCTGAACAGGTGCAGATTGTCTGCGCACACGGGCAGCCGGAAGACGGTGTCGATGATGTGCCGGTATTGGGATATAACGACCTGCGAGCTTTGCGGAATGTTATCGACATGTTGTTGAAGGAGAGGCCTTATGCAGGCGAAGTGCCGGTAAACGAGCACATGAATTTACTGTTTTCCGCGGAAAGTTTCACTGCCTGACGGAATAGAAATTTCTACATAAAGAAATCTTTATGTGTTATGTGAAGGACTCAATCACTTACCAGGCGAGTTCTGAAACATCATGGCGCGTGCAAACTTTCTCGATCTCCTGAAATCCCGCGACTGGCTGCTGGCGGACGGCGCTACCGGCACTAACCTGTTTGCCATGGGGCTGCAGTCCGGCGATGCGCCGGAATTATGGAATGAAGATCACCCCGACCGGGTACGTGCGCTTCACCGCAATTTTATCGAGGCGGGTTCCGACATCGTGTTGAGCAATTCATTTGGCGGCAACGCCTACCGGCTCAAGCTGCATGACGCGCAAAACCGGGTACATGAACTCAACAGGAAAGCGGCCGAACTGGCCCGCGAGGAAGCGGACGCGGTGGACCGTCCGGTTATCGTGGCGGGCTCAATGGGCCCCACCGGCGAAATATTCGAACCGGTCGGTACGCTGACCCATGACCAGGGAGTTGCAGCTTTTGCGGAACAGGCCCAGGCCCTGGAGGCAGGCGGCGCAGACGTTTTGTGGATCGAAACAATTTCTTCGGAAGAGGAGTTCAAATCGGCTCTTGAAGGTGCACGCACGACGGCGCTGCCGGTGGTCGTGACCATGAGTTTTGACACCAACGGCCGCACCATGATGGGGCTGACGCCGGCTGCCTATGCAGCACTTGCGGCGGCACAGAAAGCGGCGCCCGACGCCATCGGTGCCAATTGCGGAACCGGCGCGGCCGAACTGGTGGCAACCGTTCTCGGCATAACCGAGGCCGACAACAGCGCAACCGTGGTGGCGAAGGGCAATTGCGGCATCCCGGCCTGGGTGGATGGTCATATTCACTACGACGGCACCCCGGAACTGATGGCCGATTATGCCCGGCTGGCGCTTGATTCAGGTGCAAAGATCATCGGCGGGTGTTGCGGCACAACCTATGAGCATGTGCGCGCCATGCGCACCGCGCTGGAAGACTATTCGGGCGGCACCCGGCCCACGGTGGATCAGGTCGAAGCCAAACTCGGCAAGGTGTCGGCACTGGCGCACGGCACTGACACGGCAGCAGAGGGTGCCGCCCGGCGTGGCCGGGAAAGGCGGGGCCGGCGTCGGGGTTAGGCAGTGGTTGAATTGGCGTTGCGGACGGGCGTCATCCACCAGTAAATCCGCCAAGTTCCGTTACCGGTCTTGCAATGCCGCGCAGATGGCCTACCAAGGACGAATGCCCGACGAATTAACAGACAGCCCGGACTCCGGCCCGTCCTCGGCCTTTGGTGTGCCGATTTTCCGGGCGATCTGGTTCGCAAGCATGAGTTCTAACCTCGGTGGCCTCGTGCAGGCAGTGGGCGCATCTTGGCTGATGACCACGCTCACCGATTCCCCGCAATATGTGGCACTGGTTCAGGCATCAACGGCGCTGCCGATCATGCTGTTTGCGTTGCTGGCCGGCGCTATTGCCGACAATCTGGATCGCCGGATTGTGATGATCTGCGCTCAGGGCTTCATGTTGATCGTCTCCACGGCCCTGGCCATTTGCGCTTGGTACGGCGTACTCACGCCATGGTTGCTGATTGCTTTCACTTTTGCGATTGGCTGCGGCACCGCCCTGAACAATCCTGCCTGGCAGGCCTCGGTTGGAGACATGGTGCCCCGCGGCCTGCTGCCCGGTGCAGTGGCGCTGAACTCTATGGGTTTCAATATTGCCCGCAGTGTTGGCCCGGCCGTCGGCGGGGCGATCGTGGCGGCCGCGGGCGCTGCGGCTGCATTCGCCACCAATGCGCTCAGCTATGTGGCTTTGCTGGCTGTGCTTGTGCGCTGGCGTCCCGATGTCCCGCCGCGCACATTGCCGCGCGAGCGTCTTGATCTCGCCATATCCGCGGGCGTTCGCTACGTGGCCATGTCACCGAATATCCGCGCCGTGCTGCTGCGAAGCTGCTTCTTCGGCATGGCCGCTGCAGCGGTACCGGCGCTGCTGCCGGTGGTGGCCAATGACATCATTGCCGGCGGACCGCTTGTGTTCGGCACCTTGCTCGGCTCGTTCGGGGTAGGGGCGGTGGTTGGCGCATTGTCCATCGGTCGACTACGCAAGAAATATTCAACGGAATGGATAGTGCGTACCGCCTCGGTTGCGGTGCTCATCGGTACCTCCATCACCGGGGCAAGCACGATGCTGTTTGTGACCATGCCGGCGCTGATGCTGGCTGGTGCTGGATGGGTATGGGCATTATCCACGTTCAACGTCTCGGTTCAGATGGCAGCGCCGCGTTGGGTGGTGGCCCGGGCCCTGTCGCTCTACCAAATGGTGACGTTTGGCGGTATGGCGTTCGGAAGCTGGCTGGCCGGCTATGTGGCCTCGCACTATTCCGTACCGGTTGCGCTGTACTCAGCAGCTACACTGATGGCCATGACTTCACTGCTGGGGCTGATCCGACCCCTGCAGCAGATCGAGATTGTCGACCTCGCTCCACTCGATCACTGGCGCGAACCGAACACCGCGGTGCCGCTGGAACCGCGCAGTGGACCGGTGGTCATCACCGTTGAACACTGGATCGCCGAAAAGGACATCGTGGCCTTTCTTAACGTCATGAACGAGCGCCGGCGCATCTGCCGCCGAGACGGGTTTCTGCGCTGGACCTTGTTGCGTGATCTGGCTGACCCGGAATTGTGGATTGAACGCTTTCACGTACCGACCTGGCTGGATTACGTTCGCGACGCGCAGCGCCGCACCAGGGCCGATGCCGCAATCTACGAGCAGGTGGAGAAGCTGCATATCGACGGCAAACCCGCGGTTGTGCATCGCATGGTTGAACGGCAGCCGGGCTCAATGCCGACTGCACAACCGCCCGGCGGACGCGAATTGGCCGATCCGCTGACCGATATTACCAGGGCGTCCTGAAGACCTGTTCTATGCCAGCTCTTCAAGCTGCTCCAGAAATGTGTCGACTTCTTCGACCGTGTTGTAGTGAGCCAGTCCGATGCGCAGCACACCACCATCGTCCATCAGGCCCATATGGTTGATCGGTTCCAGCGCATAATTGTGGCCTGACCACAGGAATGTATTGTCGCCGGCCAGTGATTTGGCCATGTCAGCAGGGTTCTTGCCGTCCATGGTGATCGAGACGGTCGGCACCCGTCGCGCCAGGGCGTTGTCCGACGTGATGCCGCGAACCTTGACGCCCCTGATGGACATCAGGCCGCCAATCAGTTGCCGGGTGAGCGCCATTTCATGGCCCATGGCGGCCTGCATGCCCGATACGATCCTGCTCCGCGACAGCGCAGGCGCGGTGTCGTCGTCACCCAGAGATGCGATGTATTCGATCGCCCCAAGCGACGCAGCCAGTGTTTCGCGTGGCGCTGAGCCAGTTTCAAATTTCGCAGGAGAACCGTATTCAAGCGGTGGCCGCACCTGGTAGGAGAACATGCTTTCGAGCAGGTCACCGCGTCCGTACATGATGCCCTGGTGGGGACCGAAGAACTTGTAGGTAGACGATACCAGGAAGTCACAACCGATATCCTGGACATCGATGACCCCGTGCGGGGCATACTGTACCGCATCCACATAGCTGATGGCGCCAATGCTGCGCGCCTTGGCGCACATGGATTTCACGTCATTGATGGTGCCGGTGCAGTTCGACGCATAACTGACAGCGACTATCCTGGTCTTGTCGCTCAACACCTTGTCCAGGGCATCGTCCGGGAATTCAAAAGTATCGGTATCAAACTCGATCCACCGGACCGTGGCGCCGGTATCGGCAGCCACCAGCAACCACGGAGCCACATTCGCATCATGGTCCATGCGCGACAGGACGATTTCGTCACCTTCGCCCAGGTCGAGGGTCTTTTGCAGGTTGCGTGACATGGCCAGCGTGATGGTGGTCATGTTGGCGCCGTAGAATACGTCGCTGACGGCCGGCGCGTTGTAGAACGCTGCCGCTGCCTCATGCGCCTCATCAACCAGGGCCAGTGCCATCTCGGACGTCACGAAGCTGCCCCCCAGATTGGCATTTTGCTCAATCATGGCACGGTTGGCGCGGTCGATCACATGTTGTGGCACCTGGGTGCCGGCGGGGTTGTCGAGATAAATGCGCGGTTTTCCCTCATCGGTAATGGAAAGGGCAGGGAACTGGGCGCGGACGCCAGCAACAGAAAATCCGGTCATGATGATCCTGGGCAGGTAGCTGTTGGGGAGTTGGTCTGGGACATTAAAGGTGCGCGGTATCAGGGCCTTAGTCAAGCATGTGCAGGTCTTTTGCAGTGCAGCAGTCGCAATCGGGCAGCATTTTGTCGCTAGTTCAAGCGCATGGTTGATTCGTTAACGTGTATCAATGTCTAATCACGTCGCGCACACGGCGCATCTAGTGGAGAAGACGATGACAGAAGAAGACGATCTCGATCTGCGGTCTCTTGATGACGAAGAGCTTACCCAGCAGATGCACGACGACCTTTATGACGGTCTCAAGGAAGAGATCGAGGAAGGCGTCAACATCCTGCTGGAGCGTGGCTGGACTCCGTACAAGGTTCTGACCGAAGCCCTGGTTGAGGGCATGCGTATTGTCGGTATCGACTTCCGCGACGGTATCCTGTTCGTGCCGGAGGTGCTGCTGGCCGCCAATGCCATGAAGGCGGGTATGTTCATTCTCAGGCCCTTGCTGGCAGAAACCGGCGCGCCGCGCGTCGGCAAGATGGTCATCGGCACCGTCAAGGGCGACATTCATGACATCGGCAAGAACCTGGTGTCGATGATGATGGAAGGTGCCGGATTCGAAGTGATCAATATCGGCATCAACAACCCGGTCGAGAACTATCTCGAAGCCATTGAAGAGCACCAGCCCGACATTCTCGGCATGTCCGCACTATTGACCACCACAATGCCGTACATGAAAGTGGTCATCGACACGCTGAAGGAAAAGGGCATGCGCGATGACTATATCGTGCTTGTCGGCGGGGCGCCGCTGAATGAGGAATTCGCCGCCGCCATCGGTGCCGACGCCTATTGCCGCGACGCTGCGGTTGCCGTCGAAACCGCAAAGGAGTTCATGGCGCGCAAGCACAATCAGGTAACCGCCTGAGCTGGCTTCTCATGGCCATTTGAGGAATTCATGCGCCTGCAGGCTGTTGTTTGCAGGCGCATTTTTATGAAAAACAACGGTTTTTCCACGTTTTCTCGCGCGCAACCTCACTCCAGTGATTGCCATGTGACGGATTGCACATTGGCTTGATTACATTTCTGTCATCTTGCCTGACATCAACGTGATCGACACATCACAGATCAACAAACTCCAGAGTGAGGAAACAGACCAATGACCACCATCCGCAACACAGCAATTGCCGCCGTCGCAGCCATCACCATTGCCGCCGCCATGGCATCTCCGGCACACGCCATTTCGAAAAAGGGCGCATTCTGGGCCGGTGTCGGCAC
>JBPCVV010000335.1:0-2545 GCA_051010195.1 Anderseniella sp.
TGCTCTTTCAGATAACTGGCGGAGAGAAAGGGATTCGAACCCTTGATACGGTTACCCGCATACACGCGTTCCAGGCGTGCGCCTTCAACCACTCGGCCACCTCTCCGGCTCTGGCGGGAACATACACATTAGTGGTTGAAGATCAAGCCGGTGCATCACACAATTGTAACCGCCTGATCCACTTGCAAGTTCGCCCGCGTATGACAACATAGGCGACAGTCTGCAAATGCACGAAAAGGGATCACGCTCATGTTCGGTTTTACCCGCAAGAAGCTCGAGATACCGTCGGCGGAAGACGCACTTCCCGGCCGCGATGTGCCGATACCCACGTCAGCCAACCACCTGGTCAACGGCAAACCGCTGAAGGGCCCCTATCCGGCCGATCACGAAATCGCCTACCTGGCCTTCGGCTGCTACTGGGGCAGTGAGCGCGAGTTCTGGATCAGGCCCGGCGTGTGGGTGACAGCCGTTGGCAATATTGGCGGAACCACCCCGAACCCGACATACGAAGAAGTGTGCTCCGGACAGACCGGGCACGCCGAAGCGGTGATGGTTGTGTTTGATCCGAAGATTGTTTCCTACGAGCAGATCCTGAAATATTTCTGGGAAGCACACGACCCGACGCAGGCCATGCGGCAGGGCAATGATGTCGGCACCCAGTACCGCTCGGGCATCTACTGGGTCAGCGAAGCCCAGCGTGATGCAGCGCTGGCCTCGAAGGCCGCCTACCAGAAAGCGCTGGACGCCAGGGGCTTGGGTTCGATCACCACCGAGGTGTGCGAAGCAAAAGAGTTCTACTTTGCCGAAAGCTACCACCAGCAATATCTGGCCAGGAATCCCAACGGGTATTGCGGTCTCGCCGGTACCGGCGTGGCCTGCCCGATAGGCGTTGGCGTCGAGGCATGATTGTTGTCGAACAGCTTTACTCGGCACTTCGTGCCTCGCGCCGTTCTCCGACACTGAACAACCGTTGCGCAGACGTCGTTCCAGCGAAGGCTGGCATCTATTTTTCAATGGGTTCCTTGCGCAAACCGGAATTGGATCCCAACCTCCGCTGGGATGACAGTGGTGATGTATTCCGATCCGAAGCGTACAAGCGCCGAGGCAAGGCCGACCGGCTGCCGCACGAAGTGCGCCCTCGCGGAGCGCAGCCGCGTAGCGGCTGCTTGCGTGAGCGCAACAAGTGCTACCCTCTCAGGATAGCCCCGGTTGCCTTGGTCACGCCGGTAACAATTGCCTTGGATACCGCATCGATTTCTTCGTCGGTCAGGGTCTTGTCTCTTGGCTGAAGCGTGACCTCGATGGCGAGCGAGCGCTTTCCGTCGCCGAGGTTGCCGCCTTCGAACAGGTCGAACACCGAGACATCCGACACCAGCGCCTTCTGCGCCCCGCGCGCGGCACGCAGCAGCTTGTCAGCCGGCACATCGGCGTCGATGACGAAGGCGAAATCACGCTTCACCGGCAACAGGTCCGATGCATCCAGGGGCGGACGCGCAGCCTGTGATGACTTCGGCTCCGGTATGGCATCGATGTTCATTTCGAACGCCACCAGCGGGCCTTTCACATCCATGGCGTCGAGCACGCGCGGGTGTACTTCTCCGAACCAGCCGAGCTGGTTTTTCGGTCCCAATTGCACGGTGCCGGAGCGGCCCGGGTGGAACCAGGACGGCGCACCCTGCACAACCTGGACACTGGCAACCGGTGCCCCGGCGACGCCGAGCGCTGCCAACAGGTCGGCCTTGGCATCAAATGCATCCACGTTGCGCGCCTTTTCGCCCCAGTGACGCGGGCCGGTCTGGCCACGCCGCACACCTGCTGCACGCAGGGTTTCGTCCTGCGGCTGGTCGCCGGCATAGACCTGGCCCATTTCAAACAGGCCAACCTGCGCCTGGCCGCGGTCAACATTTCTGCCGGTTGCCGCCACCAGGTTGGGGATCAGCGACGGGCGCATGTCGGACAATTCGACCGAGATCGGATTGGCCAGCTTCAGCTCCGGCTGACCGCCGCCAAACAGTTCGGCCTGGGCTGCCGGCAGGAACGACCAGGTGACCGCCTCGTTCAGGCCGCGCCCGGCCAGCGCCCGGCGCGCCGCCAACATGCGTTTCTGGCGTGTCGTCAATACTGGTTTGGCAACCGCGTAGGTGCGCTGCATGGGTTCGGAACGCACCTGGTCCAGGCCGTAGATGCGGCAGACCTCTTCGACCAGGTCGGCCTCGCCATGAACATCCGGGCGCCAGCTTGGCACCTCGCATGACAGAACGTCGCCCTTGTCGGTGACACCGAAGCCAAGCGCCGTCAGTATTTCCACCTGCCGGGCTTCCGGCACATCAATACCGCCGAGCGATCTGACCCGGGTTTTGCGCAGGTCATACGACCGCGCATTCAACGGTGCCGAGCCGGCAATGACCAGTTCAGACGGCTCACCACCACACAGGTCCATGATCATCTTGGTGGCAAGCTGGGCACCGGCCTCGACGAAGGCAGGATCAACACCGCGCTCAAAGCGATAGCGCGCATCGGTGATGACGTTGAGCTTGCGGCCGGT
>JBPCVV010000336.1:0-3914 GCA_051010195.1 Anderseniella sp.
CGCCGGTGGTGCCCTTGACGATCAGGTCAGGGTATTGTTCGAACCAGCGGTTCCACTGTTCCAGGTTGGCGACGGTTTCCCTGAAATTTTCATGATAGCACACGGTCACATGCACCGCGTCCACGCCCCCATCCCGCATCTGTCGGAATATTTTTTCCGAATAGTTGCAGTATTGCAGTCCGTCAATCAGCACCCGGCAGTCCTCCAGCACCATTACGTCAAAGCTGCAAACTGGCAGAAAGCCATCTGTTTGACCAGTCCGCAACACGGCTGGAAACATCCGCAGCGCTGGATTGGCCAGAATCGCGTGACGGCGGCACCATCGTGGGACACGGTCACCTGGTGGTTTTCACGCCACCGGTCGATATCTGTCTCGCATATCGGACAAAACTCAATCATAACAGATGCTTAATTTTTTTCTTGCAATGAGAACAAAATAGGTACAATACTGAAGAACAAAGCCGGAACGAACAGATTGTCTGGCGAGCAGCAGCGCAATATGAAATAAGGAGCATGAGTGTCATGGGGCAAGCGAACCTCAAAGTTGTGGAAGGTGGTTCAATGGACAAGCAAAAGGCTCTGGAAGCTGCATTGGGGCAGATCGAGCGGGCTTTTGGAAAAGGCTCGGTGATGAAGCTGGGCTCGAACTCGGCCATTGAGATAGCGGCCATTTCAAGCGGCTCCATCGGCCTGGATATCGCGCTGGGTATCGGCGGTCTGCCGAGAGGGCGTGTGATCGAGATTTACGGTCCGGAATCGTCTGGCAAGACAACCCTGGCGCTGCACGTTGTGGCCGAGTGTCAGAAGCGCGGCGGCATTTGTGCCTTTGTTGATGCCGAACATGCGCTTGACCCGATCTATGCCCGCAAGCTCGGCGTTGATGTGGATGAGCTTCTGATTTCTCAGCCGGATACCGGCGAGCAGGGACTTGAGATCGCCGACACGCTGGTGCGCTCCGGTGCGGTCGAGGTCCTGGTGATCGATTCCGTGGCCGCCCTGACGCCACGTGCCGAACTTGAAGGCGACATGGGTGATTCACTGCCCGGCCTGCAGGCCCGCCTGATGAGCCAGGCGCTGCGCAAGCTGACCGGTTCGATCTCCAAAACCAATTGCATGGTGATCTTCATCAACCAGATCCGCATGAAGATTGGTGTGATGTTTGGCAACCCTGAAACCACAACTGGCGGCAATGCGCTTAAGTTCTATTCATCTGTGCGCCTCGATATTCGCCGCATCGGCGCGATCAAGGATCGTGACGAGGTGGTCGGCAACCAGACCCGGGTGAAGGTTGTGAAAAACAAGGTCGCACCGCCGTTCCGGCAGGTTGAGTTCGACATCATGTACGGCGAGGGCATATCCAAGGTCGGGGAATTGCTCGATCTGGGTGTCACCGGCGGGATTGTCGAGAAATCCGGCTCCTGGTTCTCTTATAATGGTGAGAGGGTCGGCCAGGGCCGCGAGAATGCAAAAACCTTCCTGCGCGATAACCCGGACATCGCCGCAACCATTGAGGCTGCCATCCGTGAAAATGCCGGGCTTATAGCCGACCGGATCACCGATCCTGAAAGCGTCAAGGCCGATGAAGACGGTGTGATTGAAGATGACCTGCCATTGGCAGCCGGCGGTGAGGACAAATAATTTTTGCGAAATTGCAGTCCGGTCCCTGTCGGGCTGCGTAGACTGTCGTGTAAGTAGTGTTGGAATTCAGGTTGCCACCTGGATATGTGACCGGTACCGGGAATTGAGTTCCCCCCCAAACCCCTGACACTCATCCGGTCCGGTCACGCAGGATGACTGACGCCCCCTCAGATCCTGCCTGCAAACGCCTTCCCGACCACCGGGAGGGCGTTTGTGTGTTTGAAAACACTGTGCAGACGCCTGCTCACCTCACGGATTTATGGACATCAACGATGGTGCGGGTATAAATGCGCGTTCATCATATTCGTTCAGTCCAAAACAGGCTTTCAACTCCATGTCAGGCGTCAACGAAATACGCTCCACATTTCTCGATTACTTCGTGAAGAACGGTCACGAGGAAGTGGCCTCATCGTCCCTCGTGCCGCACAATGATCCGACGCTGATGTTCACAAATGCCGGCATGGTGCAGTTCAAGAACGTCTTTACCGGACTTGAAAAACGCCCCTACAGCCGTGCCGTGACATCGCAGAAATGCGTGCGGGCCGGCGGCAAGCACAATGACCTGGACAATGTCGGCTACACGGCGCGCCACCATACGTTTTTCGAGATGCTCGGCAATTTCTCGTTCGGGGATTACTTCAAGGACCACGCCATCGAACTGGCCTGGAACCTGATCACCAAAGAATACGGCCTGGATGCCAAAAGGCTGCTTGTCACGGTTTATCACACCGATGACGAAGCGTTCGATCTGTGGAAAAGAATTGCCGGCCTGTCGGATGACAAGATCATCCGTATCCCGACCCATGATAATTTCTGGGCCATGGGCGATACTGGTCCGTGCGGTCCGTGTTCGGAAATTTTCTACGACCACGGCGATCACATTCCCGGCGGCCCGCCCGGGTCACCGGATGAAGACGGCGACCGGTTCATCGAAATCTGGAACCTGGTGTTCATGCAGTATGAGCAGGTGACAATTGATGATCGCCAGGACCTTCCGCGTCCGTCGATTGATACCGGCATGGGGCTGGAACGAATTTCGGCTTTGCTGCAGGGCAGCCACGACAATTACGAGACCGACCTGTTCAGGTCACTGATCGCTGCAATCGAGGATGAGACCGGGGTGGAAGCCGCTGGTGCCAGCAAGGCGTCGAACCGCGTGATCGCAGATCACCTGCGCGCGACTTCATTCCTGATTGCCGACGGCGTGCTGCCGTCCAATGAAGGGCGTGGATATGTGCTGCGGCGCATCATGCGCCGGGCCATGCGCCATGCCGAGCTACTCGGGGTCAAGGAACCGTTGATGTGGAAACTGGTGCCCGCACTGCAACGGGAAATGGCACAGGCATTTCCGGAACTGGCGCGGGCAGGTGACCTGATCACCGAAACCCTGCGTCTGGAGGAAACCCGCTTCCGCAAGACGTTGGAGCGCGGTCTGCGAATGCTCGACGATGAAACAGCCGACTTATCTGCCGGTGACCGGCTGTCAGGTGACGTCGCATTCAAACTCTATGATACCTATGGCTTTCCGCTCGACCTGACGGAAGATGCGCTACGCGCGCGTGAGATTTCCGTCGATACCGATGCCTTCAACACCGCGATGGACAAGCAGAAGGCCGATGCACGCAAGGCGTGGGCCGGATCAGGCGACACCAACACCGATGCGGTGTGGTTCGATGTGCGCGACAAGACCGGCGCCACCGACTTTCTCGGCTATGAAACCGAAACCGCCGAGGGCGTCATCTCCGCAATTGTCACAAGCGACGGCAGCATGCTTAAAAAGGCTGGTAGAGGCGACAAGGTCTCCGTCATTGTCAACCAGACACCGTTTTATGGCGAAAGCGGCGGCCAGAGCGGGGATCACGGTGGGATGAAGACGGCCGGCGGTGCCCGCGTGACCATTACCGATACCCAGAAACGGCTGGGTGACCTGTTCGTCCATATCGCCACGGTCGAGGACGGAGAGATAGCCGTGGGTGACGCCGTTGAGATGCTGGTCGACCATGACAGGCGCTCCGGCAATCGCATTCATCACTCTGCCACCCATCTGGTGCACGAGGCGTTGCGGCAGGTTCTGGGCAATCACGTGGTCCAGAAAGGCTCGCTGGTCGAGCCTGACCGCTTCCGGTTTGATTTTGCCCATCCGAAATCGCTGTCCGACAGCGAGTTGGAACAGGTCGAGCAGATTGCCAACCAGGTCGTCATGCAGAACGATGCCGTGTCGACCCGTCTGATGAGTGTCGATGAAGCCATCGAGCAGGGCGCCATGGCGCTGTTCG
>JBPCVV010000337.1:0-4646 GCA_051010195.1 Anderseniella sp.
GGCCGGTGCTCTGTCACAGGTTGATATGACCGCACCGTCGGTGCCGCTGGTGGCCAACGTGGTGGCCAGCGCGGTCAGTGCCCCGGGCCAGATTCGCGACAACCTGGTTGCCCAGGTCACTGGGACCGTGCGCTGGCGGGAATCGGTGTCATGGATGGTCGACAAGGGTGTCACAAGTTTCGTTGAAGTCGGCGCCGGCAAGGTATTGACCGGCATGGCAAGGCGCATGGCGCCTGACGCAATCTGCATGCCGACAACGTCGGCCGCCGATATTGAGGCCGTTGCTCAGAGCTTGAACGCTTAGGGTCAGGACCTATTGATCTTATGCAATTCTGTTTGAACGAAAACATTCGAATGATGGTGAAGAAGCGCAAGGCAAGGCTTTGTGCCTTGCCGAGCATTTTTCGCCTTCAGGCGGGTGTTTTCCTTCAAACCCGGAGGGCGGGGTCTATTTTGCCCCTGACCGCGTTGAAAGGATTTGAAAACCGGACGGTTTCCTGCGCCCTTTCGCCTTGTAAGAGGCAAAATATCCTCCCGCAGAATGGATAACACTAATGGGTCCTGACCCTAGGGCTGGACGTTCTCGAGCTCACGCTTGCGGCGGCGCATGTAATCCCTGAGCGCCTCGTCCACAGCCTCGTCCATCGGCGGTTCCTCGTATGCTTCCAGCATCTGCTTCCAGACGACATTGGCCCGTTCGGTGGCGGTTTTCGAACCAGCCTCTTCCCAGCTCTCGAAGTTGCGCCAGTCAGACACCATCGGCTGGTAAAACGCCGTTTCAAACCGTTCCAGCGTGTGTGGTTCACCGAAGAAGTGCCCGCCCGGTTCAACGCCGGCGATTGCCTCAACGCCAAGTGCGTCGTCGCTCATGTCCATCGGCGCCAGTGACGCGATCCACTGGCGGATCATTTCAGCGTCGATCACGCATTTTTCCATGGACGCGGACAGGCCTCCTTCCAGCCAGCCCAGACCGTGATGCACGACATTGGCATGTCCCATAATCACCGCCCACAGAGACATGGCGCTTTCATAGGTCGATTGCGCATCCACGCAATTGGATGCATTCACGTTTGAAGACCGGTAAGGCATTTTGAAATGGCGCGCGACCTGGCCGCCGATCAGCACCGCCTTGACATATTCCGGCGTGCCGAAGGCCGGCGCACCGGACTTCATGTCGACATTGGAGGTAAACCCGCCAAACAGCACCGGCGCACCCGGATTGGCCATCTGCGATAGCGCAATCACCGCCAATGCCTCCGCGGTCTGCTGCACCAGCGCACCGGCAACCGTCACCGGGCTCATGGCACCTGCAAGCGTGAACGGCGTTACCGCAACCGCCTGGCCATACTCACCGAAACACAGCAGGCCTTCGAGCAGTTCCTCGTCCACGCGGCGCGGACTGTTGACGTTGAACGATGTCAGCAGCGAGCACTCGGACTTGAGTTGATCCAGGCTGACACCGCGGGCGATGGCCACCATCTCGATGGCGTCCAGCGCCCGGAATTCCGACACGGTGCGCACAAACGCCGACCGGTCGGTGTATTTCAGGATGGCATAGGCATTGTCCAGGTGCCGGGTCGGCACCGGCAGATCCATCGGCTCGACAATGGAGCCGCCCATCGTGTGGCACGCACCGAGCGCATGGTTCAGCTTCACCAGGTCGACCAGCGCCTCGTAAGTGCCGGGCCGCCGGCCATTGTCGAGATCATTGATGTTGGGCGGCGAACCGACGGTGTTGAAGTTGATGTAGTTGCCGCCAATCACCGTGTTGCGGTCCGGGTTGCGGCCATGCACGGCGAAGGTTTCAGGCGCCAGCGCAACAAAGTGCTCAACCGTGGCGCGATCCATCCGCGCCACCCCGGTATCACGGTCAACCTTGCAGCCGTTTTTCTCCAGTATGTCCAGACACCTGGCAGATAGGAATTCCAGGCCGGAGTCCCGCAACACCTTGAACGCTGCATCAATTAGCCGGTTGAGGTCGCCCTCATTGAGCAGCTCGACAGGCGGCAGCGGGTTGCGGAACACCCCGATCGGATCCGGCAACTGGCCGGAAGACCGGTCCGGGCGGCTGCCTCCCCTGGCTCTGCGTCTTCCACCTTCGCGTGCTGACATGATAGCATCCTTATGCAGACAAGCAGGGCCGTCGCTCGCCTACTGAACGCTAGGCCCGCACTACAGTGCCAACATGACTAGTTAGGACAAATTCTTGGCGTTGCGGGACAATGATTGACAATTTGTCCAAACCAAGATGAAACCAGCACTCAAGCCTGGCCAACCTCGTTGTTCTGAGAGCCGAATGACCCAACACTCCAAACCAAGCCATCTTCAGCTGTTGGAGGCTGAAAGTATTCACATCATGCGCGAAGTCGCAGCACAGTGTGAAAAACCGGTGATGCTGTACGCTGCCGGCAAGGATTCCACGGTCATGCTGCACCTGGCCATGAAGGCGTTCTACCCGGCCAAACCGCCGTTTCCACTTCTGCATGTGGACACCACCTGGAAGTTTCACGAGATAATCGAGTTTCGCGACGAGACCGCGAACCGGCTCGGCCTCAAGCTGATCACCCACATCAATGAAGAAGGTGTCGCGGACAACATCAACCCGTTCACCACCGGGTCCGCCCACCATACCGAAATCATGAAGACCGATGCCCTCAAGCAGGCGCTCGACAAACATGGCTTTGATGCAGCCCTCGGCGGTGCGCGCCGCGACGAAGAGACGTCCCGCGCCAAGGAACGCATTTTCTCGTTCCGCAACGCCCAACACCGCTGGGACCCGAAAAACCAGCGCCCGGAGCTCTGGCACACTTACAATGCCCGCATCAACAGGGGCGAATCCATGCGCGTCTTCCCACTGGCCAACTGGACCGAGCTGGACATCTGGCAGTACATCCGCGATGAGAGCATTCCCGTCGCGTCCCTGTATTTCGCTGCCCGGAGACCGGTTGTGCAACGCGGACAGGACCTGATCATGGTTGACGATGAGCGCATGCCGCTGAACAAGGGCGAAACACCGGAACTGCGCATGGTGCGCTTCCGCACGCTCGGCTGTTACCCGCTGACCGGCGCCATCGAAAGCAGTGCCGTGACGCTGGAAGAAATCATCGCGGAGTTACTTGTCACCAATACATCCGAACGCACCGGCCGGGTCATCGACCACGACCGGTCAGCCTCGATGGAGAAAAAGAAACGCGAGGGGTACTTCTGATGCAGACCCCTGACCTCAGCGCCGACACCATCGCAGCCTACCTGGCTGAACAGTCGGCCAAGGACATGTTGCGCTTCATCACCTGCGGATCGGTAGATGTTGGCAAATCCACCCTGATCGGCCGTTTGCTTCATGATTCGAAACTGATTTTTGATGACCAGCTTTCCGCCCTTGAAGCAGACTCCAGACGCTACGGAACGCAAAGGGACAATATCGACTTTGCCCTGCTGGTCGACGGCCTGAGCGCCGAGCGTGAGCAGGGCATCACTATAGACGTTGCCTACCGCGCTTTCACCACGCCGAACCGCAAGTACATCGTCGCCGATACGCCGGGCCACCAACAGTATACCCGCAACATGGCCACCGCTGCTTCTACCGCCGACCTTGCGGTGCTGATGGTGGACGCGACCGACGGTGTCCTGACCCAGAGCCGCCGCCATGCCCATATCGTGACGCTGCTCGGCATCCGGCAACTGGTACTGGTGGTCAACAAGATGGACCTGGTGGACTATGACGAGGCCACCTACCGCGCCATCGAAAAGGATTTTCTGGCATTTGCGCAGGAAATCGGGGCCAGCGATGTGGCCTGCATCCCTGTGTCGGCGCTGACCGGCTGCAATGTCACCCAAAACAGCGCGGAAATGCCGTGGTACGACGGCCCGGGCCTGCTGCAGCACCTGGAAACCGTCGACGTGACGCAACACGGCCAGGACCAGCCGGCCCGCCTGCCGGTGCAATGGGTGTGTCGTCCCGACCGCACGTTTCGCGGGTTTGCCGGCACGCTTGCGTCGGGAACCCTGAAACCGGGCGACAAGGTCAAGGTCCTGCCATCAGCCCGCGAAACCACTATTGCCCGCATCGTTACCCGTGACGGCGACCTGGATCACGCGCAGGCCGGCCAGGCCATCATGCTGACGCTTAACGACGAGGTCGACGCCGGCCGCGGCTACGTGATCTGTTCCGCCGATGATCCGGTTGAGGTTGCCGACCAGTTCGAGGCGCAGATATTGTGGATGGGAGACGAGCCCATGCTGCCGGGCAGGCCCTACCTGGTAAAGCTTGGCGCCCGCACGGTGCCGGCGAATCTCGCCCAGCCCAAATACGAGATCAACGTCGACACCCAGGAGCACATTGCCGCAAAGACGCTGGAACTCAACCAGATCGGCGTGTGCAATATCAGCCTGGATGAGCAATTGCCGTTCACCAGCTATGCCGACAACCGCGATCTGGGCGGTTTTGTCATCATCGACAGGATCAGCAATGCAACGGTCGGCCTCGGGCTGATCAATTTTGCCCTGCGCCGCGCCAGCAACATTCACTGGCAGGCAGTGGACATCCACAAGGACAGCCGTGCTGCCAGCAAGAACCAGCGCTCGACTGTATTGTGGTTCACCGGCCTGTCGGGCTCGGGCAAGTCAACCGTCGCCAACATTGTCGA
>JBPCVV010000338.1:0-75668 GCA_051010195.1 Anderseniella sp.
AGCGAGGACAAGCTGTTCGACCACCAATAAACAACTAGGCCCGACCGGGCCTCGGGCCGGTCAGGCCCGCCCCCGCGGAGCGCAGGCGAAGCCTGCTTGCGTGAGCGACATAAATGAAACTCAAATACCCTAGATCGCCGACGTTGCGGCTTTGCGGATAGCGTCCATGTTGGCGCCGTACCTGGCGGGATCGTTGTTCTGGTACACAGCGGAGCCCGCCACCAGGACGTCGGCGCCAGCGGCCGCCACGACACCGGCGGTTTTCTCACTGATGCCGCCGTCCACTTCGATGTGGATGTCGCGGCCGCCGACCATGTCCCTGATGCGGGCGATCTTGGTTGCCATTTCGGGTATGAACGCCTGGCCGCCAAAGCCGGGATTGACGGTCATGACCAGTATCAGGTCGAGCTTGTCGAGCACATATTCGATGACGTTTTCCGGTGTCGACGGGTTAAGCGATACGCCCGCCTTCTTGCCCAGCGACCTGATCAGTTGCAGGGTGCGGTCAAGGTGCGGACCGGCTTCGGCGTGAACCGTTATGATGTCGGAACCGGCCTCGGCAAACGCTGCAATGAACGGGTCCGCCGGGGTAATCATCAGATGCACGTCGAGCACCTTCTTGGTCACCGGGCGAATAGCTTTTACGACCATCGGGCCGATGGTGATGTTGGGGGCAAAATGCCCGTCCATCACATCGACATGCACCCAGTCGCAGCCCTGTTCATCAATGGCGCGCACCTCGTCTCCGAGCCGGGCAAAATCGGCCGACAGGATGGACGGTGAAATGAGGATGGGGCGCGCCATTACCGGTTACTTAGCCTTGTGAAGGGCGATGGCCGTGTCGGCCATGCGGTTGGAGAAACCCCACTCGTTGTCGTACCAACTCAGCACCCGCACCAGCGTGCCGTCCATCACCTTGGTCTGGTCCAGATGCAGGGTTGACGAGTGCGGGTCATGATTGAAATCGATCGACACATTGGGCTGATCGGTGACCGCCAGAATGCCCTTCAGAGCACCTTTGGACGCCTTGATCATGGCGCGGTTGACCTGTTCGACGGTGACCGATTTGGACATGACGCACTTCAGATCGACCACGGACACGTTCGGTGTCGGCACCCGAATGGACACGCCATCGAGCTTGCCGTTCAGTTCCGGAAGAACGAGACCAACAGCCTTTGCCGCGCCGGTCGAGGTCGGGATCATCGACATGGCAGCCGCCCGGCCCCGGTAGAGATCCTTGTGCATGGTGTCGAGCGTCGGCTGATCACCGGTATAGGCATGGATGGTGGTCATGAAACCGTGTTCGATGCCAAACGCGTCGTTCAGCACCTTGGCCACCGGCGCCAGGCAGTTGGTGGTGCATGACGCATTGGAGACAACCTTGTGCTTGCCGGTGAGCTGGTCATGGTTCACGCCGTAGACCACGGTCATGTCGGCATTGGCGCCGGGCGCGGAAATCAATACTTCCTTGGCACCGGCCTTCAGGTGCGCTGCGGCGGCATCGCGCGACGTGAAAATGCCGGTGCATTCCATGGCCACATCAACGCCGACTTCCTTCCAAGGCAGCTTGGACGGGTCGCGTTCAGCAGTTACCCTGATCCAGCCGGTGCCGCAGTTGATCTGGTCACCCTTGACCTTGACGGTGCCGGGGAACTTGCCGTGCACACTGTCATAGCGCAACAGATGGGCATTGGTTTCCACCGGGCCCAGATCATTGATGGCAACGACCTTGATGTCCTTGCGTCCTGCTTCTGCAATGGCGCGCAAGATGTTGCGCCCAATGCGACCAAATCCGTTGATAGCAACGCGTACCGCCATGGTGATCTCCGATATGTCTGGGCTTTGCCCGAAAGAGGAAAGGAATGAGTTCCCGCGTCTTATAAACCAATGTGGGGCAGGGTCAATTGACAGGCCCGTTTGCGTCAAAATGCGCAGGGTAAAACGCCGCCAGGCAATTGTGCAGGGCGCTCAGGGCCTGCGATCTTGTAATACCCGGCGGGGTGTGGGCGAGAGCCACCCACAAGCCGTCGGTCAGCGCGTTGATGACGCGCGCATCAAGCTTGCCCGACTGCGCCCTGTCATACCCGCCCTGGCGGGACAGTTCAGCACACATGGTTTCAAGCGTTCGCAGGTATTCCGCTTCTTCCTCGCCATAGACCTCATCATAGGCCGGCTGAGACTGGGCCTCCGCCCAGAAACTCACCCACGCCTGCAGGGTGCGCGGCGTACAGACATCCTCACCGAAATCTGCACTGGTCATGGCGTACAGCCGGGCGGCGGGATCATCGCCGGCGCGCTCGACTGCCGCCGTCCAATTGGCACGATACTGGACAGCCAGGTATTTCAGGGTGTCGGCGAGCAGGGCTGCCTTCGAGTCGAAATGAAAGTTGACAATGCCGACGGACAGGCCGGCTGCACGGGACACATCGCCGATGGTCAGGCTGGCATATCCGCGCGCGGCCAGCACGTCTATGGTAGCTTCCATGAGCTGCCTGCGGCGCACGTCACGCGCCGCCTTTCGCGGTCTGGACCTTTCGGACAGGGTCATGGCCTGCGCCCGCGCAGGTGATGCGGGCAGTGCTCACCGGAGTCCAGCACCTTGATCATCAACGCCCAAGTCGTGATGTTGTGGTCAACCAGTTCCTGTCCCAGTTCCGCAATTGCCGCATCGTGCAACTCGCCTTGCAGCAACGCCAGTTCCCGCCTGGCCTGTTCGCAATACCAGGCATTGCGATTGGTCAGTGCCACATCAACAAAACCCGCCTGCTGCAGCGCATCAGCGTACGCTCCTGGCGATGCCATGCCGAAATCAAGGTCTTCCGATGCCAGGTAGGCCCGCATGTCGGCAGACGGTTCGTCATCATGGGAAATCAGCCAGTCGGATGCCACGAACACGCCACCGGGCTTCAGGACCCGGAACACGTCCTTGGCCAGAGCCTGCTTGTCCGGAATGTGAACAATAGCGTCCTTCGAAAATACTACGTCGAACGTGGCATCGGCAAACTGCAGCGGACCCGGCTCAACCTGAAGCAACTCCACCCGGTCTGAAATGCCGGCTTCTTCGATACGTAAGCGGGCTGCCTCCAGCACCGATGCTTCCACATCAATGCCGGTTATTCCGGCGGCGTCATAGTCAGTGACCAACAGGCAATCGATGCCGCCGGCGCCGCACCCGATATCGAGAACGTGCTTGCCGCGAAAATCCTCGCCGTCGAGCAGCCGTGCCAGTTCATCCGGTCCGCCGGGTGACAGCCATCCGCGGCCCCACAACAATTCCAGAAATCCGATGACAGGTTCCGGATAGAGCTCTTCAGACTGGGTCATGTCGCGCCTTACCTGTTTCCCGGTTGATCCGGACAACTTCCAATCAATGCTGATTTGTTGCAAGAAACTTTATCTGATGACTTGCAACTGGTTGCCCGTACTGATCATATTGCACCCGCGATGCGGGGGTGAAAGACCAATTCGTTGACGGGATAACAGGGTGGGCGTTTCGTGTTAAGCGTAGAAAAGCTGAGCAAAAGCTTTGGCGGGCTGCAGGCTGTGCGTGACTGCAGCTTCACGATTGAAGAAGGCTCCATTACCGGATTGATCGGACCTAACGGCGCGGGCAAGACAACAACCTTCAACATGATCGCGGGCGAAATGGAGCCCACCGCCGGCCGAATAATCTTCCAGGGTCAGAACATTGCCGGGCTTCCGACCCACAAGATGTTTCATCTCGGCATCGTGCGGACGTTCCAGATCCCGCACGAGTTTGCCAAGATGACGGTGCTGGAAAACCTCATGGTGGTGCCTTCGGCGCAGCCGGGAGAGCACATCTTCAACAACTGGCTGAAACCCGGCACCGTGAAGGCGCGCGAGGAACAGGTCCGCCACATGGCGGAAGATGCGCTCGAGTTCCTGTCGATTTCCCACTTGAGGGACGAGCGCGCCGGCAACCTGTCCGGCGGCCAGAAGAAGCTGCTCGAACTGGGCCGCACCATGATGACCGACGCGAAGCTGGTGTTGCTCGACGAGCCCGGTGCCGGTGTCAACCCGACGCTGCTGCTCAAGATCCGCGAAATGATCACCAGGCTGCGCGAGGAGCGCGGTTACACGTTCTGCGTTATCGAACATGACATGGACCTGATCGCGGCCCTGTGTGATCCGATCATCGTCTTGGCCGAAGGTACCGTCTTGATGCAGGGCACCATGGAGGAAGTGCGCTCCAACCCGGACGTGCTCGACGCCTATCTGGGCGGTGGCGAGGAAGCGGCCTGATGCGTGTGCTTGAGCTTGACAATGTCGTGGGCGGATATGGCGATACGCAAATCCTGCACGGTGTTTCAATGCACGTTGATGCCGGTGAAATCGTGGTCATCATCGGCCCCAACGGGGCCGGCAAGTCCACCGCCATGAAAGCCGTGTTCGGCCTGCTCAAGCTGACCGACGGTGCCGTGCTTCTCGACGGCGAGACCATCACCAATACGCCGCCGGAACAGGTGGTGCGCCACGGCGTTTGCTATGTGCCGCAGACCGGCAACATTTTTCCCAGCCTGACGGTTGAGGAAAATCTGGAAATGGGGGCGTTTGTGCGCACCGATGATTTCAGGCCGCGACTGAATGAGATCTACGAGATGTTTCCGCCGCTTAAGGAGAAGCGCCTGCAGCCGGCGGGCACCCTGTCCGGCGGCCAGCGCCAGATGGTAGCCATGGGCAAGGCCTTGATGCTGGAACCGAAAATCCTGCTGCTGGACGAGCCCACCGCCGGTCTGTCGCCGAAGTTCCGCGGAGAGATTTTCGAAACAGTCAAGAAGATCAACTCCGCCGGCACGCCGATCCTGATGGTGGAACAAAACGCCAAGCAGGCGCTGGGCATTGCCAGCCGGGGCTATGTACTGGTGGACGGCAAGAACCGGTTCGAAGGCACCGGCCAGGACCTGCTTGAAGACCCTGAAGTGGCCGAAATGTTCCTCGGCGGTGGCAAGCAATCTAAAGAGGCACCTGCAAAGACGCGAAAACCTGCAGCAGCAAAGCAGCCACGCAAGAGCAGGAAAACTTGAGAAATGGCTGAATTCATCAATTTCTATCTGTTTCCCGGCCTAGTGCTCGGTTCGATTTACGCGCTTGGCGCCATCGGCATCACCATGACCTTCGGCATCCTGCGATTCGCCAACTTCGCCCATGGCGAGACCATGACGCTGGGCGTCTATATCGCCTGGACGCTGGTGCAACTGACCGGCTTCAAGTCCATGTTGGCGATCCTTCTGGTGTTGATGCCGGTTTCCATGATGCTGACCATCATGGTCGTGTTGCTGATCGACAAGGCGTTCTACAAACCTTTGCGCGCATCACCGGTGATCATCCTGGTGATCGCTTCGTTCGGGCTCATGCTGATGATCCGGTCGGTGACCCAGTTCTCCTGGGGCGTGCAGTTGAAGACCATCCTGCCCGGCATCCAGCCGCGCCTGCAGTTGCTTGATTTCTTCAGCTTCCCGCTCAAGCACGTGTTCATCGTCGGCGGTGCGCTGCTGCTGATGTATGCGGTCCACTATGTGCTCACCCATACCAAGGTCGGCAAGGCGATGCGGGCCATGTCTGACTCGCCGGAACTGGCCCGGCTGACCGGCATAAATACTGAAAAAGTGGTCATGGCGACCTGGGTAATGGGGGCCGGCCTGGCCTGCGCGGCCGGCGTGTTTCTGGCCGTGGACACCCAGGTTGACACCATGATGGGGTTTAAAATCCTGTTGCCCATGTTCGCAGCCGCGATTCTCGGCGGTGTCGGCAAACCATATGGCGCAATGGCAGGCGGTATCGTCATCGGCGTGGCCGAAGAACTGTCTTCCTATCACTGGATCGGCGATGGACCGCTGCTTGAACCCGGCTACAAGCAGGGCATAGCGTTTGCGATCATGATTGCCATCCTGGTGTGGCGCCCGACAGGCCTGTTCAAGGGAAAGAGCTTTTAGATGGACCCGGTACTTTACGGCTACATGCTCTATGTTGTCTCGTTGCTCACGGTCGGCGGCTTGTACGCCATTCTGGCGCTGGGTCTCAATGTGCAGTGGGGCTTCACCGGCCTGTTCAATGCAGGCATTGCCGGGTTCTTCGGTATCGGCGCCTACACGGCGGCCATCCTGACAACCAACCCGCATGCAAGCCATGTCGGCGGTTTCCAGATGCCGTACGTGGTCGCCGCCGTCGCCGCCATGCTGGTGGCCGGTGTCATCGCGTTTCTGGTTGGCAAGGTTTGCCTCAAACTGAGAAGTGATTATCTGGCCATCGCCACCATCGGTATCGCGGAAATTTTCCGCCTCATCGTCAATAACGAGACCTGGGCCACCAATGGTCCGCGCGGCATCTCACAGATACCGCGTCCGTTCGAGGGACTTCCCGAGCCGGTTAACCAGTTTGCCTTTCTGGGTGTTGTCCTGGTCACGCTGGCAGGGGTTTACTGGCTCATGGAAATCGCCCGGAAATCACCCTGGGGACGGGTCATGACCGCCATTCGCGACAATGAGACCTCGGCCAAGGCCGCCGGCAAGAATGTCGAGACATTCCGCATGGAAGGCTTTGTCATCGGCTGCATGATCATGGCGCTGGCCGGCGCCTTGATGGCGCACTATCTGAAGTTCGTTAACCCGCAGACCACGGATCCGCTGCTGGCCACCTTCATTGTCTTTGTGATGCTGGTGATCGGCGGCAGCGCCAACAACAAGGGTGCCATTCTGGGAGCGTTTCTGGTCTGGACGCTGTGGTCGGCATCGGAAATCGTGGCGCCAAGACTGCTGGAAGCGATCGGCATGACCGACGCCGGCATCCGTTCTGCCTATGTGCGCATCTTCCTTATCGGCCTGCTCTTGCAGATTTTCCTGCAGAAAAATCCGCAAGGCATCCTGCCCGAAACACGCCCTTCATCGCCGGGCAAAAATAGTTCATGATACTTTATGTTTTTTAGAAGCAGCCCCTTACCGGCTGTTATTCAGTGGAGGAGTAAGCAAAATGAAACTTGTGAAACAACTGGCAATTACCGCCTGTGCAGCAGCCATGTTTGCAACAGCGGCGCATGCCGACACCATCAAGGTCGGCTCTGCCGGCGGGGTGACCGGGCCGATTGCGGAACTGGTTGCCACCATCGTCAAAGGCCGTGACCTGGCCCGTGATCAGATCAATGCCGAAGGCGGTTTGCTCAAGGGCGACAAGCTGGAAATGGTTATCGGCGACAGCGCCTGCGACCCGAAGGCCGCAGTTGATGCTGTCGGTAAGCTGGTCAACGTCGAACAGGTTGTCGGCATTGTCGGGCCAAGCTGCTCCGGCGCCACCAACGCATCCGTCCAGGCCGTGACTATTCCGGCAGGTGTTGCGGTGTTGTCCGACTCGGCAACCGCGCCATCGGTAACCGAACTGAAAGACAATGATACGGTGTTCCGTGTCGCGCCGTCTGACGCCTACCAGGGCCTGGCAATTGCGCAACTGGTCAACAAAGCCGGCATCAAGAAGGTCGCCATGACCTATTCCAACGACGACTACAATGCCGGCATCGCCAAGGTGTTCGAGGAAGAGTTCAAGAAGATGGGCGGCGAGATCACCGCCAACCAGGCGCATGAGCCCAACAAGGCCTCCTACCGGTCAGAATTGCAGACGCTGACCCAGGGCGGGCCGGAAGCCATTGCCATCTTCGCCTATTACGGCTCCAGTGGAATTACCATCATCAAGAACAGCCTGGAGAATGGCCTGTTCGGCAAGTTCTTCGCGGCTGACGGCATGTTCGACCAGTCGGTCATCGACCAGATCGGTGCCGACAACCTGAAAGGCAACATCCAGATCACCCAGGCTTCGTCGGACACCGCGGATGCGTCCTACCAGGCCTTTGCAGAAGCCTTCAAGGCAACCGGTTCCGACCCGGCGGCACCTTATGCCGCACATGGCTACGATGCCACCTTCATGATGGCGCTGGCCATCGAGAAGGCGGGCTCCGCTGACCGCGCCAAAATCAAGGATGCGCTCAGGGCCATTTCGGATGGCAAGGGCGAAGTGGTGCGCCCCGGCGAATGGGCAAAAGCCAAGAAGCTGATCGCCGACGGTAAGGACATCAACTATGAAGGCGCGTCCGGCAGTGCCGATTTTGATGCAAACGGCGATGTCAGCGGCGTGTTCGCGGTCAATGTTGTCGGTGACGACGGCAAATGGGCCAAGGAACTGCTGAAATAAGCCGAATTTCAGCCAACACACCTGTTAAGGCCTGCGTAAAACTGCTGTTTTGCGCAGGTCTTTTTTGATATCCCGGTCCGGCAATGAAAGTAACGTCCCCATGACTGACACGCTCACCTTGGCCCGGCCCGATGACTGGCATCTGCATTTGCGTGACGGCGCGATGCTGAGCGGCGTGGTTCCTCATACGGCCGAACATTTCGCCCGCGCCATCATCATGCCCAATCTTGTGCCGCCGGTGGTCACCGGTGCTGATGCCGTAGCCTATCGCGACCGCATCATGGCGGCGGTGCCGCAATCGATGACGTTCGAGCCGCTGATGACGCTGTATCTGACGGAGGCAACGCAGGCCGATGACGTCGCCGAGGCGCGGGCTTCAGGACTGGTCAAGGCAGTCAAGCTTTATCCTGCGGGCGCCACCACGAACTCACAATCCGGCGTCAGCAATTTCGACAATGTGCAGGGGGTGCTTGAGCGCATGGCGGACATCGGCCTGCCCCTGTGCGTGCATGGTGAAGTCACCGATCCCGGCATCGACATTTTTGACCGGGAGGCGGTGTTCATCGAGCGCGTGCTTGATCCGCTCCGCCGGCGCGTGCCAGGCCTCCGGGTGGTCATGGAACATGTAACAACGTCTGATGCGGTCGCCTATGTCCAGGCGGATGACAGTGGCGACCTGGCTGCCACCATCACCACCCACCACCTGATCATCAACCGCAACCATATCCTGGCCGGCGGCATCCGCCCGCACTATTACTGCCTTCCCGTTGCCAAGCGTGAACAGCACCGGCTGGCGCTGCTCGCTGCGGCGTGTTCCGGTGATGAGCGGTTTTTCCTCGGTACCGATTCAGCTCCCCATACAGATGCTGCAAAACTGCTGCCGTGCGGCTGCGCCGGCATTTTCACTGCACCAAACACCATGAGCTGCCTGGCTCACGTGTTTGAGGAAGAAGCCGCACTGGACCGGCTGGAGGGCTTTACCTCACACCATGGCCCGGCATTCTACCGGTTGCCGGTCAATACCGGCGAAATGACCCTGACGAAGCAGGCCGACCCCGTCCGCTATCCTGAATTTATCGAGACCGGCGCCGGCAAGGTTACGGTGTTCGACCCGGGATTCGATGTTTTCTGGCGGGTTGAAGCCTGAACGTCTAAAGCAGCGGCAAACCAACATAGTTTTCAGCAATGGCACGTGATGCTGCCTGTGAACTGCTGACATAGTCGAATTCAGCCCGCTGCATGCGGCGCTCAAAGGCGGAGTGCTCCGGGAACCGGTGCATCATCATCGACAGGTACCAGGAGAAACGTTCAGCTTTCCAGACCCGCGCGAGGGCAGAATCGGAATAGGTATCCAGTGCTTCAGCATTGTTCTTCTGATACCAGCTTTCAAATGCCCGGTGCAGTAACCGCACGTCCGCAATGGCCAGATTCAGACCCTTGGCACCGGTCGGCGGCACGATGTGGGCGGCATCACCGGCCAGCAGCAGATTGCCATACCGCATCGGTTCACAGACATAGGAACGCAAAGGAGCGATTGACTTTTCAATGGATGCACCCCGCACCAGGTTGGCCGTCGTCTCCGGCCCGACCCGCAAGGCGAGTTCATCCCAGAAGGCATCATCTGACCAGTCTTCCAGCTTTTCGTCCATGGAACACTGAATGTAATACCGGCTGCGGCTGCCAGAGCGCATGGAACACAAGGCAAAACCGCGATCACCGTTGGCGTATATCAACTCGTCTGCGACAGGCGGAACTTCCGCCAGAATGCCTAGCCAGCCAAACGGATAGACCCGTTCAAATTCATGTCGCACCATGTCCGGTATGGTCTGCCTTGACACGCCGTGAAAGCCGTCACACCCGGCAATGAAGTCACAGGAAACCTCATGGTCGAGGCCATCATGGGTGTAGCGAACCTTCGGATGCGAAGAGATGACATCGACAGGTGTTACGTTGCCGGCTTCGAACACGATTTCGCCACCGGCCGCCAAACGGGCTTCGATGAGATCGCGAGTGACCTCGGTCTGACCATAAACCGTCACACTCTTGCCGGTCAGTTCCTTGAGGCAAATCCGGTGCCGGTCACCCTCGAACGCCAGCTCAAACCCGTCATGCACAAGGCCTTCCCGGTCGAGGCGATCGGCAACACCGGCATCGCGCAGGGCCTGGACGGTGCCATATTCAAGAACCCCGGCCCTGATGCGGCCTTCCACATGGGATCTTGTCTGGCGTTCCAGGATAATGCAGTCAATGCCACTGAGATGCAGCAACTGGGCGAGCATCAGGCCGGCCGGTCCCGATCCGATGATGGCCACCTGTGTTGACTTCGCTGACATCCGTTTTCTCCCCGTCAGACACCGTACCTGACCACGTCGCGGCAGTCACATTCGAACCACCCGTTTGGTGCCAGTATTTCAACCACGCCCCAGCCTGTTGCGCCAGCGCCTGAAAGCCTATAGCACGAACATGTTAATGCGAAAGCACCGTGACTGTTTTAATGCCTGCCGAACCCGCTGTTCGCAAAAAAGCTTCGGATACCCAAATTGCGCCTGTTGTTCATTTCACACTGTTTTCCGTTGCGCGATGCTCCGATGAGCAAGATCGGCGGCATGCAGCGCGTCGGCATTGACCTGCTGAAACAACTGCAGGCGCACCCGGAGGTGGAAGTCGAAACCGTCATATTGCGGTCAGAACACGAATTCGAGGTTTTCGCATTTCCGCCGTTCCTGTTTCGCGCTTACAAGGCCGCCCGCTCCAAGATGAAGCGGGGCGAGGTTGACGCGATCCTGTTCTCCGCCATGCCGTCAACCGTGGTGGCGTCGCTCCTGGCCGGCGCATCACGGAAGACCCGGGTGCCGCTGGCCGCTATTTCGCACGGTCATGACGTCATTGCCGCGTCAAGCGTCTATCAATGGCTTGTCGCCCGGGTCCTGGCACGGCTCGACGCCATGCTGCCGGTGAGCCAGGCAACAGGACAGCAATGCGTCCGGCGCGGCCTGCCGGAGGACCGACTGTTCGTGACGCCAAATGGTATAGAGCGGGACAGGTTCGGAGAGATCTTTCCGGGCTTTTTCTCCAGCCGGTCAGACCGCCGCCGGGTGCTCGCAGATGCGTTTCCCGAGCTTGCCGGAAAAATCGGACCTGACGACCTGTTGCTGTGTTCCGTCGGACGCCAGGTCAAGCGGAAGGGTCATGAATGGTTCATTCGCCATGTCATGCCGCAGCTGAAATCCAATGTTCACCTGGTGCTGGGCGGCACGGGGCCGGAAAGCGATGTGATCGCGCAAGCCATGGCGAACACCGGGCTGGCCGACCGTGTTCACATGCTTGGCCTGGTGGCAGAAGAAAAACTGGCCAGCCTTTACTGTGGTGGTGATCTGTTTGTCATGCCTAACATTCCGGTCGACGGTGACATGGAAGGTTTCGGCGTGGTCATGCTGGAAGCCGGATTGTGCGGCATGCCGTCGATCGCATCACGGCTTGAGGGTATTCAGGATGTGATCACGGAAGGCATCAACGGCCATTGCGTCGATGCCCTTGATGCCAATGGCTTCGCCGACATCATCAATCTTTATGCAGAGACACCCGGTTCGCTGGACAAAATGTCGGAAACGGCCCGGTCGCACACAATCGGAAAATTTTCATGGCCTGCCGTGTGCGAACAAATCGTCACCACATTGCAGACGGTCATCCGGCGGAAGCAGCCTATCACGGACTGACAGGCTGATTGGATCAGCCGATCTCGCGGCCGCGCCAGCTCACCTTCTTGCCGGAGCGCCACCGGAAGAATGCCACCCACTGCAGCCCGACCAGCACCGCGACACCGAACGGGTGGATGAGGGCGCCAAACCAGGATTGCCGGAAGATGGCCGTCATCAGGAACCGCATAACCCACGGCAGGGCCGCGGCGATGATCGCCAGTTGCATCGTGTCTCCCGTTGCGCCGGCCATCCAGGCAAAAATGGCGATGATCGGCGGCAGCACGTGACCGCCGATCAGCAAGGTGGTCCACACGGGCAGACCGACAGGCGTGGCCATGCCTTCATGGGCGTTTTTCATCAGCCCTGAGAAAACTTCCGGGCCGGTTTCGTACATGCGCGTTGCGGAAATGTCGGTGATGTCCACCAGGTCGGTGCGATGGCCGCCGCCACGAAAATGCCGGGGCAGCATGACGCCGTCATGAATGCAGTCACGAATACGTTCATGACCGCCGACATCACGATAGGCATCCATCTGCACCGCGATAAGCTGTCCGCAGGCGGTTGCGAACATGACGGAATTTGTGAACTTCACGCCGGGAAACGGCAGATAGCCGAGCAATACGGTATGGATAAGCGGTATCAGTGTCTGTTCCCAGAAGCTGCCGGTGATCTGGCGCGGAAACCCGGACAGAAGCTTGAGCTGTGGCCGGCGCACAAATTCCGACGCGATCCGCGACAGCGCATCTGGCTCAAGCGTCACATCGGCATCCAGGAACACCGCATATGAATTGTTGGCTTTGGTCGACAGGAAATGACAGGCGTTGTTCTTGCCCAGCCAACCCTCCGGCAAGGCACGGGTCGTAACCAGCTTCAGCCGCGCATCGGATCTGGCCATGTCGGTGACGATCTCGGCCGTGCGGTCGGAGGAACTGTCATCAGCAACGATGACCTCGAAGTCCACACCCGTGCAAGCCAGAACCGATTGCAAAACCGGGGTTATGCGGGCTTCTTCATTGCGCGCAGGGATCAGGATCGACAGCTTCGGCAAACCCTCCTCGTCCTGCTTCTTGATCGGGCGGTACAGCAACAGGTTGATGCTGCCCAGCACCGCCGGGATCAGGGCCAGCACAAAAACGACCTGCACAATGAGTTCCAGCATGAAGCCTCAATCTTTCCTGGTGTCGGTGTGGGCGGCAGAAAACTTCTCGCCGCGCAGCAATGCCTTCAGATAGCGCCAACGGTCATACACCGGGTTCACGCCGTGCTTGCCGTCAATGTACGTAACAAACGGCTCCGGATCGCGTGCCATGACAGCGCGTGCCAAATCGTCCTGCGCAGTGCTGAGCTCGCTCTCGAGCCGGGTCTTCCAGGCAGCCGGTTCCAGGGTTTCCGCACTGGTGTCGATCTGGTTGCCGAAATTCACCAGGATTTCCGGGCGCGGCTCGTCCCAGAACACGAACTCCATGGCCAGTGGCTGTACTATGGCGCCGCAATCGGCTGCCAGCCGCGCCAGGCCGGGCTTGAACTCAATCGGACGCAAACGCACATCGCCAAACTCGCCCTGCGGCGTGATCAACAACACCTTGCCGGGCATCGCCAGCATGCCACGGGAAACCTGCAGGAAACGCGCTGCACCGCGCGCTGAATCCTTTTCGACACCAAAGATGCCGATCTTTTTCATGAAATTGTATTTCTTGAGCGCATCCGCATCCATCGGCCCGAAGGCCAGATGGTCGGGAAGGAAGCTTTCCGCCATCAAGATCAGAACCAGCGGGTCATACCAGCCTGGATGATTGGAGAAGTAAATCACCGACCGGTCAGCCGGCACGGTCTGCGGTACCTGGTTCAGAATGCGAAACCCATTGAACTTCTTGCCCAGCATGCGGCGGACATAGAGGTTGAACATGCGCGTGACCCGCGGCGAGTGCCGCCCGATCACCTCGTCCGCTGCCTTCTGGTTCCGGCTGTTCATACCTGCTTTATAGGATCACGGTGTTGAAATGTCATCCGCCGACGGGCCAGTTGAGGCGGCTTTCGGCAAGGCGGATGGTCGCAGCAAACCGGCTCAAACAGCGATGTCCTGGGCCAGCAGGTCACTGGAGATGCGCGCGGACTCAAAAATCACCGGCAGGCCTGACCCGGGATGAGTGCCGCCGCCGACCAGATAAACCCGCTCAAGATCCTCATAGCGGTTGTGCGGTCTGAAACACAGCATCTGTGTCAGGTTGTGGCTGAGATTGAACGTAGCACCCTTGTAGATCTGCATGTCGGCTTCCCAGTCATCCGGCGTCACCACCTTTTCATAGCGGATGCGGTCCCGGATATCCGGGTAGCCGGCCAGTTCCAGACGGTCGAGCGTCTTCTCACGGAACCCGGCAGCTTCCTTCGACCAGTCAATATTGTCGGTGCGATGGGGTACCGGGACCAGCACGTAAATGGTCGAATGCCCCTCGGGCGCCAGCGTATCGTCGGTGATGGAAGCGTTCTGCACATAGAATGACGGATCGTTGGGGATCACCTTCTTCACCTGGATCTCGTCAATGTTGCCTTCAAAGTCCTCTGCCAGAACAATGGTGTGATGCGGGACGTGCTCAATGGTGCCTTCAATGCCCAGATAGAGCATGAAAGTCGAACAGGAGAATTCCTGCTTTTCGATCTTGGCGTCGTTCCACTTCTTGCGCATGTCATTTGGCACAAGTTTCGGCATGACGTGCGCGAAATCCGCATTGACGACCAGGGCATCAAGTTCGATGGTCTCCTTGTTGGTGGTGACGGAAATCGCCTTCTTGCCATCAAAACCAATGCCGGTGACCTCTTCCTGCAGCCGCAAGTCCACACCCATCTCCACCGCAATCTCACCCATGCGCTGCATCACGGCATTGCACCCGCCAACCGGGTGCCAGATGCCGTATTCATGCTCCAGGAAAGCCAGGATAGTAAACAGCGACGGGCACTTGAACGGCGACATGCCAAGGTACTTTGCCTGGAACGAAAACGCCCTGCGAACGCGAGGGTCCTTGAAATAGCGTTCCAGGTCCCGTTCCAGCGACATGTGCGGGTTCAGCCTAGTCAGAGCCTTGACAACATGGGGGCGCATGAAGTCCGTCATGCTCAGGAACGGGTTTTCGAGGATGCCGCGGAACACATCGAGTTTCTTGCGGTTGTCGCGCATGTAGCGGTCAAGATTGTCCGCATCGGACGGCGACAGTTTTGCAATTTCGGCTTTCATGGCCTCTTCGCCGGATACCACATCCAGGTGGCCGCCGGCCTCGTGCATCACCCGGTACATGGGGTCAACCCGCTTGATCGGCACTTCGCGCCACAGATCATAGCCGCAGTAGGTGAAAATCTCCGACAGTATGCGCGGGTAAAGGAAGAAGGTCGGGCCGATGTCAAATGTGTATCCGTCCTCCTTGATGGCCCCGGTACGCCCACCCACGCTGGCCTGACGTTCAATCAGGGTGACCTCAAAGCCCTTGCGCTTTAAGATCATGGCTGTCGCCAGGCCACCCGGGCCTGCGCCGACAATTACTATTCGAGGATTTGAAGCTGGCATAGGAGAACTCTGTACCTGTGCTGTTTAAGCAATGAATGAATCTCCGGATCACGCCCACCCCTGAACAATCCGGTTATAGAGAACGGCTGGAGCTTATTAACGCCATGCACGCGATAATTGAACCCCCAATCATCTACGACGAATTGCCGCTTGCAGATTATCCCCTATCCATAGTCTTTTCAGGCCGGTTCGATCAGGTTCGGGTTTTCTTTTCGCGGCAAACCGTTTACCTGTCTATCGGAAATCTCGGCTGCCAGATACGCCGTCCAAACACCGTGATCCAGTAAGGGTACCGCCAGCGCAATGTCGGCCATTTCCGTCAGTCAGCTCTGCAAAACCTATGACGGCCGTCGGGCCGTGCATGAACTGTCGTTTGAGGTACAAAAAGGCGAGACGTTTGCCCTGCTGGGGCCCAATGGAGCCGGCAAGACAACGACCATAGAAATTCTCGAAGGCTACCGGCAGGCGGACAGTGGCAGCGTTTCCGTTCTGGGACTGGATCCCGAAAAGGAGAGCGCAGAGCTGAAACGCAGGACCGGCCTGGTGTTGCAGACAACCGCCCTGGAGCCTGAACTCACCATCAGAGAAACCATCACAGCCTTTGCCCGGCTCTATCGTGAGCCGCGCGACATCAGCGCGATCCTGGTTGATGTCAACCTGGCTCACCTGCAGGACAACCGGGTCGGCAATCTGTCCGGCGGCCAGAAACGGCGGCTGGAAATCGCCCTTGGAATTGTCGGCAATCCGGAATTGGTGTTCCTGGACGAACCGACCACCGGCCTGGACCCGGAAGCACGGCGCAAGATCTGGACACTGATTAAGCGGCTCAACAGTAATGGCTGCACCATTGTATTGTCGTCCCACTACATGGATGAGGTCCAGGCGCTGGCCAGCCACATGGCAATCATGGTTGACGGACAAATCGCAGCCGAAGGCCGGCCGGCGGAGCTGCAACGACAGCACTGCACGCATTCCACGATCCGGTTTGATGCCGACGGCAAGCTGCCTGCAGGTTTTCCGGCCAAACTGGTGCCCCTCACCGCGGTACATGACGGCCACGCCGAACTCGTGGTTGAAGATCCCGCACCGGCACTGGGCGTCCTGATGTCGTGGGCCGAGGCCGAGGGCCACGATCTCAGCTCGATCTCGGTGACCCGGCAAAACCTGGAAGACATTTACCTGCGGCTGGTGTCACAGCGCCAGGCCAAGCCGCGAGATGATACACCATGATGTTGGTCCAGGAAGCGATACACCAACTGCGCCTGTTTACCAGGCGCCCGGCTGCGGTGTTCTTCGTGGTTGCCATGCCTTTGGTGTTGCTAATCGTGCTGACGCAACTATTCGGCAATGAAAAAATACAAGGCCTGGGCCTGAATACGGCACAGTTCTACACCCCGGCCCTGGCGGTGTTCGGAGTGGTGATGGCTTGTTTCACCTACCTGGCGGTATCGACTGCGACCGCTCGCGACCTGGGTATTCTAAAGCGGGTCCGCGGCACGCCGATGCCGCCGGCGGTCTATATCTGCGCCCGTATCATAGCGGTTTCGGTGATCGCCTTCATTTCGCTGCTGCTGGTCATAGCAACCGGTGCGCTGGTGTTCGGTGTGGAAATTATCTGGGAGCGGGTTCCGGCGGCAGCGGTGGTGGCGGCAGCTGGTGCCTTGTGCTTTGCATCGCTCGGCATGATGGTGACGGCACTGTTCCGGTCCAGCGAAACGGTGCAGGCAGCCAGCAGCGCCGCCATAATGCCACTGGCCTTTGTGTCGGACATATTCGTGCGCCCGAGTGCCGAAACATCCGAATGGGTACCGCTGATCGGCAACCTGTTCCCCTTGCGGCATTTCTCAATCGCGTTCCAGCGCGCCTTTGACTATGCCTATGAAGGCAACGGATTTGCCCTGCCGGATGCAGACGGCGTAGTCTACTCGATCCTGCCGCACATGGGTGTCATGGCACTGTGGGGTATCGGTGCGGCGTTTATCGCGGCGCGGTTTTTCCGGTGGGAAGCGCGCGCGATCTAGTATCTGAGAGGCGTTGTTGAGCGAAGCACGGGGCATATCGGATCCTGTCGTCAATCCCGATGGCCGCCAATCCGCCACGGCGGCCGCCATCCAGCGCGGCACGGGCCGGATGCTGCTCAATGCCGGTTTCGCCAGCATTTCCGAATTGTCCCTGGCCAACGGACGACGTGCCGACCTGATCGCCATCAACGCCAGGGGCGAAATCTGGATTATCGAAATCAAGTCATCGCCTGCAGACTATCTCTCGGACCATAAGTGGCATGACTACATGGCGTACTGCGACCGCTTCTACTTCGCCATTCCGACAGACATGGATCCGGGCCTGATTGATGAAACCGCCGGTCTGATGATTGCCGATGCGTGGGGAGCCGAGATCGTTCGCGACGCGTGCGAAGCCAAATTGTCCGGCGCCAGGCGCAAGGCGGTCACATTGTTGCTGGCTCGTTCAGCTTCCCTGCGCCTGCAGTCGACAATCGACCCCAATGCCGACGGAACACTGCTTTAAGAGCCGCTAGCGCGGCGCCCGCTTTGCGAGAATGCGCTGCAGGGTGCGGCGATGCATGTTCAGGCGCCGCGCGGTTTCAGACACATTGCGGTTGCACAATTCGTAAACCCGCTGGATATGTTCCCAGCGCACCCGGTCCGCCGACATGGGGTTTTCCGGCAAGGCCGCGCGCGCATCCGCCTGGGCCATCAGTGCGCCGTACACGGCATCGGCATCAGCGGGTTTTGACAGATAGTCGGCCGCCCCGATTTTCACCGCAGACACTGCAGTGGCAATATTGCCGTATCCCGTCAGCACCACTGCACGAGCCTCGGGACGAACCGTGTGCAGGGCTTCAACCACATCCAGGCCGTTACCGTCTTCAAGCCGTAAATCGACAACCGCATAAGCCGGCGGATCGCGCTTCACTTCAACCAGGGCTTCCGCGACAGATTGAGCCATGCGTACGTCAAAACCACGCGATTCCATTGCACGGCCAAGCCGCTGCAGGAATGGACGATCATCATCCACCAGCAAAAGTGTCTTCGGTCCGTCGATCTCGTTTTCACTCATCAATTCAAATCCCTGATGCTGCAAGCAGTCCTTACAACAATTTTATGGCTGTTGCTGTGCGGTTCTTACAGCAATTTGGCCCAGCGTGGTAAAAATCACAAGTCAGCCTGCCCGGGCTCCTGCATCTCCACAATCTCGCGCGGCCAGACAATGCGGACCACGGCGCCGGTTTCAGGCAGCGCCCGGTTGGCCAGGTTGACCTGGGCACCGGAGCGTTCCAGCAGTGTCTTGGCGATGAAAAAACCAAGTCCCATGCCGCCATGGCCTTCGCGCCTGATCCGCTCATCCTCGCCAAAGCGGCTGCGGGTCGTAACATATGGATCGCCGAGGCGATCCATGACGGCTTGTGAAAACCCGGTCCCGTCATCGGAAATGGTCAGGCTGATCTGCTCAAGCGACCAGGAAATACGGACCGTCACCCTGGTCTTGGCAAAATCAACAGCGTTCTCCATCAAATTGACCAGCGCATATTTTATCGCCGTGTTGCGCATCAGGACCGGTTCCGTCAGCGGGTTGCCGCTGCGGTCCGACTTTGGCTGCACATCGAACAAAATGGCGACGTCAGGCGAGTTGAGCGGTTCTGCGATTTCCTCGGCAAGGGCGGTCATGCGCACCGTTTGCAGCATCGCGTCCGACTGGTTGTCACGCTGTGACAGCCGCGACAGGATTTTGCGGCAGCGTTCCGACTGTGACACCAGCAGGTCAAGATCCTCGCCATGGTGACCGTCCAGCTTGAGTTCGCGTTTCAGCTCCTTGGCAACCAGCACGATGGTCGCCAGTGGCGTGCCCAGCTCATGGGCGGCGGCGGCCGCCAACCCGTCCAGTGCCGACAACTGCTGCTCATGGGCAAGCGCAACTTCGGTCGCCGCCAGTGCATTGGCCATGTCGCGTGCCTCGCTGGCGACGCGGTTTACATAAAGCGTCGAGAAAATGATACCGCACACCAGTGCCGCCCACAGGCCGGTCTTGTACAGGTTCGGCAGTGCGAACGGTTCGCCCGGATGCCAGGGCAGCGGCAGATGAAACACTGCCAGGAACGTGGTGACCGCAACAGCCAGTCCGGCCAGCAGAACCGTGCGCGGCAGCGGCAGCGTGGCCGCGGAGACGGTGACCGGCACAATGAACAGGAATGCAAACGGATTGGACAGGCCGCCGGTCAGGTACAGCAGTGCGGCAAGCTGAAAAATATCATAGGCCAGCAACAGGGAGGAATAGCGCTCGTGCAGGCGCGCGGTCACGCTCCAGCTGAGTGACAGGGAAATGTTCACCCAGGCGGACAGGGCGATGAACACGGTGCACAGCCAGATCGGCAATGTAAAACCCATTCCCAGGTACACCCACATCACCGCGAAAGTCTGCCCGGCAACCGCCAGCCAGCGCAGCCGGATCGACGTGCGCAGCCGCAGTCCCTCGTGGGTAAAGAAAGTGCCGACAGCCCGCGAGGGGGGGCCGATTGCGCCGGCCAGGACATTTGAGACCGTACTGGACATGGTTTTCTGCTTCTTTCCGTTCAGTTTTGACGCTCAGAGCGAGATGAGCTTGAACTGGCATGGTTCGCCCACAACATTGTGACCTGTTGCCGCTTTGCCATGCCGTCTTGCCCGAGTATGAATGCCGTCATGAAAAAATCCACCGCAATCCTCGCCATTTGCTGCCTGCTTCTGGCAATCGGTATCGGCGCAAGTGCGCTGCTGCTGGCCCCGGGCACATCGAAAAACAATGTGGTCAGCTCCGGAACGGCACTGGTGGGCGGGCCCTTCGAAGCGACGAACCAGGACGGCAAACGGGTCAGCGACAAGGACTTCCTGGGCAAGCATACGCTGTTTTATTTCGGTTTCACTTTCTGCCCGGACATCTGCCCGGCCGAATTGCAGGTAATTTCCGCAGCCTTGAACGAAATCGACGGGGCCGAGGACAAATTCAACCTGGCGTTTGTGACCATTGACCCGGCACGGGACACGCCCGAAATCATGAAACAGTATGTGGGCCACTTCTGGCCGGGCACCGTTGGCCTGACCGGCTCCGCCGAAGATATCCGGAAGATGGCGTCCGCGTACCGGGTCTACTACACAAAGGCCGGTGGTGAGAACGCTGACAAGGACAGCTATCTCATGGATCATTCCAGTATTACCTACCTGATGGGACCGGACGGCAAGTTCATCCGGCACTTCCCGTTCGGCACCTCGGCCGATGACATGAGAAAAGCCCTGGTCGAGATCACAAGCGGTTGAAAAGTCTCAAAACTTGATACGGTATACTTTCGGTGCAAAGCGCGGCTGAGCGATTGCCCTTGTCTACATAATGATGTTATGTTGCAGCGCAGCAAGACAGTTCAGGCCGGCACAGGCGCATGGTGACCCCATAATGCTTTACATGATGTATGAAATGAACCACGCCGCGATTGCCCCGATGCGAATGGCGGCAAAATACAGCCACCATTTCTGGACCAATTCGACCAATCCGGTTGCCGATTCGGAGATCGGGCGTTCTCTTGCGGCATCGCTGGAAATGTTCGAGCGGCTGACAAGGCGCTACGGCAAGCCGGAATTTGCCATCACATCAACGGAAGTGGGGGGCAAAACCTGCGACGTACAGGAATTGTGTGTATGGGAGAAGCCGTTCTGCCGGCTACTCCACTTCAACCGCCAGTTTGAAACCGCACCGGCAGATCCGAAACAACATCAGAAAATACTCATTGTCGCGCCGATGTCCGGGCACTATGCAAGCCTGCTGCGCGGTACCGTTGAAGCCATGCTGCCACATGGTGATGTGTACATCACCGACTGGACGGATGCCCGCGACGTGCCTGCCTCGAAGGGCAGTTTCGACCTGGACGATTATATCGACTACGTCGTGGAGATCATACGGCACCTCGGCGAAAACGTGCATGTCATGGCGGTATGCCAGCCGACCGTGCCGGTGCTTGCAGCCATATCCCTCATGCACCAGCGCAAGGAAAAGCTGTTGCCGGCGTCGATGATGCTGATGGGTGGACCCATCGACACCCGCCGCAACCCGACCACGGTCAACGAACTGGCAATCGAGCGCGGCACCGACTGGTTCAAGCGGCATGTCATCGTGCGGGTACCGTTTCCAAATGCCGGCTTCATGCGCCGAGTCTATCCCGGTTTCCTGCAGCTGACGGGTTTCATGTCCATGAATCTTGACCGCCATGTCGACGCACACCGCGAGCTGTTCCGGCACATGGTTGAAGGCGACGGTGATTCGGCTGAAAAACATGAGGAGTTCTACGACGAGTATCTGTCGGTGATGGACCTGACGGCGGAGTTTTACCTGCAGACGGTGGACAGGGTATTTGTGAAGCAGGCGCTGCCGAAGGGTGAGTTCACCTATCGCGACCAGCTCATAGACCCGGCCTCGATTACCGAAACCGCCCTGATGACCATCGAGGGCGAGAAGGACGATATTTCAGGCATCGGGCAATCGGAAGCCGCACATGAACTGTGCACCAGCCTGCCCAAGAAAATGCGCGATCATCACCTGCAGGAGAAGGTCGGCCATTACGGCGTGTTCAACGGCTCGCGATTCCGGGCCCACATTGTGCCGCGTATTGTCGAATTCATGCACAAGCACAACCACAAGGCCTGATGTCGGCGCACCACGGGTGAACGCAGATCAGCCTCGATCCCCGGCGGCACGCCTTTAGAGGCGAATCAGCTATTATGAGGACATGTCACTTTCACCCCTGAAGCGCCTGTTCACGCCTGAGCCCGGCCAGCCGGACGGCCCGGACAGCCTGCTGATTGACGGCCGTGTGGTGCCGGTGCGCTATCGTGGAAATTCCCAGGCCCGGCGCATTATCATGCGCATGGAAAAGGACGGTCAAGGCATCGTGCTGACCGTGCCGCCGGGAACCAGTGCACACGCGGCGCATGAGTTTGCCTGCACCCAGGCAGCCTGGATATGGCAAAGACTCGCTCCTGAGGGTGAGCAGCAGCCTGGGTCACTGGCCGGGCGCAGCATCACAATCCGGGGCACCGAACATGTGGTTGAAGCCGCCACCGGGCGCGGCGCGCCGGTTCACATTTGTGATCTGCCATCACCACGGCTGATGGTTCGCGGTGATGCAGGACACTGGCGACGCCGGATCACCGACTTTCTCAAACGCGAGGCCCGCCATGACCTGGAAAAGGCGTCGCGTGGCTATGCCGATGCCATGCAGGTGGAGTTTTCACGGCTGTCGGTGCGTGACACCACAAGCCGCTGGGGGTCGTGTTCGAGTACCGGCACGCTTTCCTATTCGTGGCGCCTGATCCTGGCACCGCCAAAGGTGCTGGATTATGTGTGTGCCCACGAGGTCGCCCATATCGAGCAAATGAACCATGGTCCTGAATTCTGGGATCTGGTGTACCGGCATTGCCCACACACGGATCTATCCAGAAACTGGCTGAAGCGCCACGGGCATACCCTGCACAAACTGCCATTGTGATTTTACGGCGCCAGCCACCGTATTGCCGCCGTTATCTGGTTTGCAGCAACTGTTCCAGGCGGCGCTGGTTCTGGGTCTTTTCGATTTGTCTGCGCTGCGGGCGTGTCTCGACCGGTTCCGGATCAGGTTCCGGATCAGGCGAAAGGAAGATGCTGCGCAAGCTGTCGACAAACCCGCCGCGATTGTTCCAGGAGTCCTCGTCAGCATAGGCAATTGCCGGCCCGTCAGGCTGATAGAAACCGGGCAACGGCACGAAGTCGAGCTGTTGGTGCACCGGGTTCATAACATTGGCAAAGATGCGCGCCGGCATGGAGCCGCCCGTAACTCTCCGGGTGGAGGAATTATCGTCATTGCCAACCCACACACCGGCAATCAGGTGCGACGTGTAACCGATGAACCAGGCGTCGCGATAGTCTTGTGTTGTCCCTGTCTTGCCGCCGGTCTCATGGCCGGCAATCCGCGCCGCCTTGCCGGTCCCTTCCTCGACCACTGCCCGCATCATGTGGTTCATGGCGCCAAGCGATTCGAAGGAGATGACCGATCCCGGCCCGCCGCCTGAGCGTTGATACAGTACCTTGCCGTCACGCGTGGTAATGCGGGTGATGGTGTGCGGCAGAACCCCGCTGCCACCATTGGCAAACGGCACATAGGCGGATGTCAGCTGCAGCAGGGAAACTTCCGAGGTTCCGAGCGCAATGGATGCATTGGCAGCCAGAGGGTAAGAGATGCCAAGGCGGCGTGCTGTTGACGCGACATTGTCAGGACCGACCTCGACGGCGAGCTTGGCCGCGACCGTGTTGATCGACGACGATAACGCCTTGGTCAGGGAAACCGGACCGAGATACTTGCTCTTGTAATTTTCCGGTGACCAGTTGCCGAAGGTGACCGGCTCATCGACCTTGCGGGTCTTCGGCGTCATGCCGGCATCGATGGCGGCCAGGTAGACAAACGGCTTGAAGGCGGAGCCGGGCTGGCGTTGCGCTTTGACGGCGCGATTGAACTGGCTCTTGATGTACGAGCGCCCGCCGATCATGGCGCGCACGGCACCGGTGGTATCGAGCACAACCATGGCTGCTTCGGACGCGCGGAACTTCCTGCCGTTCTTCGCCAGTTCGCTGCGCAGCGCCCTTTCCGCCAAATTCTGCAGCACTGGATCGATGGTGGTCTCCACGACCACGCTGCTGCTCAGCTCGCCAATGAGTTCCGGCAGGGATTCACTTACCCAGTCAACCACGTAGCGCTTGGCCGGGATATAGGTTGACCCGGGTGCCCGGGCGCTCACACCGCGGGTTGCATCGGCTTCGGCCTGGGTGATGAAACCGGCACGCACCATGTCCGACAACACCTGGCGGGCACGGGCATTGGCCCGCTTGGTGCTGGAAATCGGATTGTAGCGGCTGGGCGCCTTCAACACGGCTGCAAGCACAGCGGCTTCCGACAGGTTCACGTCGCGGGCCGACTTGCCGAAGAACTTCTGGGCCGCCTTGTCAATGCCCGTAGCACCGGCACCAAAATAGACCCGATTCATGTACAACTGCAAAATCTCGTCCTTGGAGAACTTGCTTTCAAGCCAGACCGCCAGAATGGCTTCCTGGACTTTTCTCTCAAGTGTGCGTTCGGGTTTCAGGAACAGGTTCTTGGCCAGCTGCTGGGTAAGCGTCGAGCCGCCCTGAACCGTGCTGCCTGCGCGGTAGTTGGCCAGAAGCGCACGGGCGATACCGAACGGGTCAATGCCGAAGTGAGACCGGAACCGCCGGTCTTCAATGGCAATAATGGCCTGCGGCACATAGGGCGGCAGCTCATCGAAACGGACGGCATCACCGAAAAAGGCGCCGCGCTCAGCCAGCACCGAACCGTCCGCCCCCAGCAACATGATGCCGGGCTCACGCTCAGGGATATTGAACAGGCCCTGCTTGTTCAGGTTGAAAAACAGGTAGCCGGTGGTGGCAAATACCGCCACCATCGCCCACAGGCCGATCATCATGCCTACCGACACAAGTTTGAAAACAAATGAGCGCTTGCGCGGGGTTTTCCTGCTCCGGCCGGAGGTGTTTGGCCTGACGTCCGATTTTCTGCGCGGTCCGGGACCTGAAAATACCGGCTGGCGCCGGCGGGGGCCGCGGCGTTTCTGCTTTTTTCTGCCTAATCCAAACACCCGAACTAAGTCCCCGAAGATTTACCGGCAAAGCCTTGTCACAAAACCCGGATTTGCCTTGATCAGCATCACCATGCCGCAGTGCGTTTGCTGGCGCAAAACACCGGGCCTGACCCATCCTGCCACGCGCTGCGGGACCCTAGCGTTTTCACGTTAACCGGCTGTTAACACTGCTCAGGCGACACGGTGCGCGCAACCTGTTGTATTCGGGTTGCGACTCAATCATGTCAGCACAATGGCAGGCCGAGACATCCAGTATCCGGACTAAACGTCCAGATTGGCTACATTCAGGGCATTTTCGCGAATGAAATCACGGCGCGGCTCGACCACGTCGCCCATCAGCTTGGTGAACAGATCATCCGCTTCATCCAGCTCCGAAACCTTGACCCTGAGCAGGGAGCGAACGTTTTTGTCCAGAGTTGTTTCCCACAACTGCTCCGGGTTCATCTCGCCGAGACCCTTGTAGCGCTGCATGGAAATCCCCTTGCGGCCCTGGGCAAACACCGCGTCGATCAGATCCATGGGCGAATAGATCGCGGTCTCGGTGTCCTTGCGGCGCAGCTTGGCCGGCCTGGCATAGACTTCCTGCAGATGCGCGGCCAGCCGGTCGAGGCGGATCGCCTCCGCCGACCCGATCATGCGGGCATCAAGCGAATGGGCTTCCCGCACACCGCGCAGTTCCCGGGTGAAGGTCAGACCGCCATCGCTGTCCGCCACACCTTCCCAGCCGCGTTCTGTTTCTTCGGATATGGTGTTGAGCCTGCGCGCAATATAGGCGGCCGCTTCGTTGGCCCTGTCCTGGCTAGCGATAACTTCAGGGTTGAACGCGCCGGCAATCGCCGCCTGCTCGACCACATTGCGCGCATACCGCGTATGCAGGGTCTCAAGGGCAGAGCGCACCTGCAGCGCGCTGTCGATGATGCCGCGCAGGTCCTGACTACCGTGCTCGACGCCATCTGCGGTTATCAGCACGGTATCTTCCATGCCCTGGTCGACAAGAAACTCTTCCAGAGCGGCATCGTCCTTGAGGTATTGCTCCGACGACCCACGCTTGACCTTGTACAGGGGCGGCTGCGCGATGAACAAGTGTCCGCGTTCAATCACCTCGGGCATCTGCCGGTAGAAGAATGTCAGCAGCAGGGTGCGAATGTGAGCGCCGTCCACATCGGCGTCGGTCATGATGATAATCTTGTGATAGCGCAGCTTGTCTATGTTGAAATCATCACGCCCGATGCCCGTCCCGAGCGCCGTAATCAGCGTACCGATTTCCTGGCTGCCCAGCATCTTGTCAAACCGAGCCCGCTCGACGTTGAGAATCTTGCCGCGCAGGGGCAGCACAGCTTGGTTTTCGCGGTTACGGGCCTGCTTGGCGGACCCGCCGGCAGAGTCGCCCTCGACGATGAACAGCTCTGATTTGGCCGGATCGCGTTCCTGGCAGTCGGCAAGCTTGCCCGGCAGCGATGCTACATCGAGCGCCCCCTTGCGCCGGGTCAGTTCACGTGCCTTGCGTGCAGCCTCACGTGCCGCTGCTGCTTCGGCGACCTTGGAGACAATGGCACGCGCTTCCGCTGGGTGTTCTTCAAACCAGGTCGACAGGCCTTCACCGACCGAGCTTTCCACGATGGGCCGCACTTCGGACGACACCAGCTTGTCCTTGGTCTGCGACGAAAACTTCGGATCCGGCACCTTGACAGACAGGACACAGGTCAGGCCTTCGCGAGCATCGTCACCGGTCAGCGAGACCTTCTCTTTCTTGGCGATGCCGGATTCGTTGGCGTAGTTGTTGATGATGCGGGTCAATGCCCCGCGGAACCCGGCCAGGTGGGTGCCACCGTCGCGCTGGGGAATGTTGTTGGTGAAACACAGGACGTTCTCATGGTAGCTGTCGTTCCACCAAAGGGCGCACTCCACGGTCACGCCTTCCTTTTCGATCTGAATGGAGATCGGGTCCGGCAGCATGGCCTGCTTGGCCCGGTCGAGATACTGCACGAAGGCTGAAATACCGCCTTCATAGTGCAAATCGACGGATTTGGGCTCTGCCGGACGATTGTCGGCCACATTGATAAACACGCCCGAATTCAGAAACGCCAGTTCGCGCAGCCGGTGCTCGACCGTGTTGAAATCAAACTCGGTCATGGTGAATGTTTCAGAACTTGGCAGAAAGGTGATCTCGGTGCCCTTCTTGTCACCCTGATCGCCAACCGCTGTCAGCGGTCCATCGGACACGCCATCAGTAAACGTCATCTGCCAGTGCTTGCTGTCGCGCCAGATATCCAGTGTCAGCTTGCTTGACAGTGCGTTGACCACAGACACCCCCACGCCGTGCAACCCGCCGGACACCTTGTAGGAGTTCTGGGCAAACTTACCGCCGGCATGCAGCTGGGTCATGATGACCTCAGCAGCCGATATGCCCTCTTCGGAGTGAATGGCCGTTGGAATGCCGCGTCCATTGTCGGACACAGAGCACGACCCGTCCGCGTTCAGGCGCACTTCCACACGGTCACAATAGCCTGCCAGCGATTCATCGATCGCATTGTCGACCACTTCGTAGATCATGTGATGCAGCCCGGAGCCGTCATCGGTATCGCCGATATACATGCCGGGGCGCTTGCGCACCGCATCGAGACCTTTCAGGACCTTGATGCTGTCGGCACTGTAATCATCAGGCTGCTGGTCTTGTGGTGTATCGCTCATGCGGTTTCCTGTTCCGGTCCGGCGGGCGAAACATGCCCGTCACTGACCTGATAAATCTGTACGCAGCCCGTTGCTGCTTCAAACAAGTGCCTGTCGGTTCCCGTCATCCAGGCCTGGCTCCCCAGTTCCAGCAATTCTTCCATCAAGGCAGCGCGCCGGACATCATCCAGGTGCGCTGCAATCTCATCCAGCAACAGCAGTGGCGCCACTCCGCTGAACGTCTCACAAACCGCCCGCGCCTGGGCCAGAACCAGCCCGATCAGCAACGCCTTCTGTTCACCTGTCGAGCACAACCGGGCTTCCATTTGTCGCGGGCCGTGGCTGACCAGCAGGTCGGCGCGATGCGGCCCGCGCAAGGTTCGTCCGGCTGCCCGATCAAGATCACGCGAATCAGCCAAAAGTGTACGATATTCATCCTCAATTTGCACGGCTGGACGGTCAATTAGTTGCTGCTCCAGTTCGCCGTCCACGACCACTTCCGCCCACGGAAACGGACGCTCAGAGCCACGCTGCCTGGTGTCGGCAATGAAACTGCGCACCGCCGCGATGGCGTCGTTGCGAGCAGCGGCAACGGCCACCGCGGTCTGGGCCAGTTGCGCCTCAACGCTGTCGAGCCAGCCGGTTTGCGCAACGTCTTCGGCGTTGAGCCGGTTGCGTTCGCGCAGCAACCGATCCAGCGCATTGACGCGGGTGCCGTGTGACGGATCGAATGTCGCCGTCAGCCGGTCCAGAAACCGGCGCCGGTCGGACGCCGGGCCGGCAAACAGACGGTCCATCGCCGGGGTCAACCACAAGGCACGCACATGGTCAGCCAGGCTGCCGGCGCTGCGCTGGACCTGGCCGTCAATGCGAACTTCACGGGAATTGGCGGATACCTGTTCGCCGTTTTCTGTATCAGAGGCCTGCCATGCCGTACCCAGCTTTACTTCCCCAGCGGGACTTTCAAGCAGGGCCGACACCGCCCAGCCCCTGTGGCTGCCCGACATGACCAGGTCATCAAAGGCAGCGCCGCGCAATCCGCGGCCCGGCGTCAGCAGAGAAATGGCTTCGAGCAGGTTGGTCTTGCCGGCCCCGTTATGGCCACACAGGGCGATCAGTCCCGCAGACGGCTTGATACGCGCACTGTCATAGTTGCGGAACGACGACAAGGTCAGGCTGACAATGGTCAGGGATGGCTTGAGCGGCAAAGCGGCGTCTCCGGCCTCAACGGTATCGGACATGCAATGCCATAGCCGGCATGCACGGGCAAACACTGTACCCTATATGCATGGAGATCCTAAACACGCATCGGCATCAATACGTACAGCACCCTGTCGTCAGCTGCATCGCGCAGGATAGTCGGCGACCCTGAATCCGACAGCATGAAGGTTGCCGTATCACCCTTGAACTGGCCGGCAATGTCGAGCAGGTAACGGGAATTGAAGCCGACATCGATCGGGTCTGCAGAATAGTCTGCGGCAATTTCTTCCTCAGCCGACCCGGAATCCGGATTGTTCACCGTCAGGGTCAGCCGATCCGGGGCGATGTTGAGTTTGACCGCCCGGCCCTTTTCGCTGGAAATCGTCGAGACACGATCAACAGCCTGGGCAAATACCTTGGTGTCAACTTCCAGTGCCTTGTCGTTGCCGGTGGGAATGACCCGCTCATAGTCGGGGAACGTGCCGTCGATCAGCTTAGACGTCAGCACCAGCCCGTTCAGGTCAAAACGGATTTTCGATGCTGACAGGGAGATGGCGACATCGCCGTCTTCGTCCTCGATCAGCTTGGCAAGTTCCAGAACCGTCTTGCGCGGCACAATGATGCCGGGCATGCCTGACGATCCGTCGGGCGCAGGCAGTTCAACCCGCGCCAGCCGGTGGCCGTCGGTTGCAACGGCGCGCATGGTGCCTGAGTCCAGGGTATGCAGGTAAATGCCGTTGAGATAGTAACGGGTTTCTTCCGTCGATATGGCAAAGCGGGTCTTCTCGATCATCAGCTTGAGATCGGCCGATGCCATGGTAAAGGAATGCGTTGCCTCGCCGCTGGCCAGGTCCGGAAAATCCTGCGGCGGCAATGCCTGCAGGGAAAACCTCGAGCGGCCGGCGATGATGGCCAGGCGGCCTTCGTCCGGACCTTGTTCCAGTTGCAGCTGCGCGCCGTCCGGCAACTTGCGGACAATGTCATACAGCATGTGGGCCGGCACTGTTGTGGAGCCTGCCTGGGCCACATCCGCAGCGGTCTGTTCCACAATTTCTATGTCGAGATCGGTTGCGTTCAGCTTCAGCCCGTCGTCTGCGGCCTGCAGCAGGACATTGGACAGAATCGGAATTGTGTTGCGGCGTTCCACCACCGACTGAACGTGGTTCAGCGACTTCAAAAACGTACCGCGTTCAATGGTAACCCGCATGGCCTGAGCGTCCTCGAAAACTGTCAAACAAACTGTGCGATCCATACCATACGCACAGCCCAACGAGACTTAAGCTGTTGCGCTCAGGTGTGCAAGGCAAAGTCCTTCCACAGAACCCCCGTGAGGGCCCGAAATGTGGAAAACCATGCTGAAACCGCCACGCAGAACCTGCCCGGCTTCCACCGGAGCGTTAGAGCCTACTGTCAGCCCTGCTCGATCAGTCTCGACAGCAACGTAACCTCGCGTGCAAGCTTTTCATCTGCCTGCATGAGCTCCTCCACCTTGCGCACGGCATGAAGCACCGTACTGTGATCGCGATTGCCGAAGCGGCGGCCAATTTCAGGCAGCGAGCGCGAGGTCAGTTTCTTGGCCAGATACATGCCGATCTGGCGCGGACGGACCACCGCGCGGGCGCGGCGCGGGCTGAGCAGGTCGGCCCGCGTGACATTGAAGTGCCGGCCGACAATGCGCAAAATGTCATCGACTCGCACCCGTATCAGCTCGGATGTGTGCGACAGGTCGCGAAGTGCAAAAGCGGCCATGTCCACGGTCATCGGCTGCCTGGTCAAATGCTGGCTGGCGATGATCCGGTTCAACGCACCTTCCAGCTCACGCCCGGCACCGGTAATCCGATTGGCAACGAATTCCAGCACGTCCTCGGCCACGATAAGGCTTGGATCCTTGCGCTGGGCCGCGGCCAGCTTCGACTGCAGGATTGACCGCCTGAGACCGATATCCGGAGCTTCGATGTCAACCACAAGTCCACCGGCAAGGCGCGAGCGCATGCGCTGGTCGATGCTTTCAAGCTGCGGCGGCGGCACATCTGCCGCGATAACCACCTGGCGCTTTGCATCGACCAGGGAGTTGAAGGTATGGCAGAACTCCTGCTGCATGGCCTTGCCCTGCAGGAATTGCAGGTCATCGATCAGCAACACATCGATGGACTGGAAATAGTCCTTGAATGAAAGTGTATCGCGGACTTTCAGCGCCGCCATGAAGTGGTACATGAAGCGTTCCGCGGTGATGTAAAGCACCTTGCGGTCCGGGTTCAGGTCGCGGATACGCCACGCAATGGAATTGATCAGGTGGGTTTTGCCCAGCCCGGCCGCAGAATGGATAAACAGCGGGTTGAAGCTTACCGGCGCGCCGGGACGGGCCTCTGCCACCCGCATGGCGGCCGCGTGGGCCAGCGCGTTTGACTGGCCTTGAACATAGGTTTCAAAGGTCAGGTTGTGATCGAGTTGCGACCCGCGGTCATTGCCCTGCCTGGAGCCTGCACGCAGTGTCTTGGCGACCGGTTCGGCAGCCTCGTCAGACACGCCATCAAGACTTGCCACCGGGGCAATCGCCTGGGCTGCCGTGGGCAGTCCCCGGGTGCGCACCTGCAGTTCCACCACAGTGACGCCCTTGTATTCAGCGGCACAGCATGCGGTGAGCTGATCTACATAGTGAGACTTGATCCAGCTGCGCAAAAACCGCGTTGGCACGGACACATTCAGCGTGCCGTCAGCCAGGCTTTCCGGCTCCATGCGTGCGAACCAGCTGGTATACAGGTCCTCGCCAAGCTCCGCCCGCAGCCGGGCTGCGACCCGGGTCCAGACACCCCCCAGTGTCGTGCGAGTTGGTTCTGAATGAGCCCCTTCATCCGTTCGACCGTGATGTGGATCATCGCTGCCCGGCAAATGATCCTCAACTGGTTTGCGTTCCCGACCTCTAGCCGCCACCACTTTGTTCTCCTGCATCCTTAATGTTGACCCACCAAGCATCAACCCAAATCCAAAACTGTTGGGAAACAGGCAGCAGAAAGGGTTTGGAGACCTGACAAGGCCACCACAACAACCTATTCTACAAGACGAATTCCGCCGCCCATGGCCAACCCGTAAGAGCCGACCACCCCTGTTACTCAACCCACAAACTACCGAGATAGTCCCGGACGGCCCAGCCCCTGCCACAGGGTAACCCGTTTACACCAATGTTTTTACTTCTTATTGACTGCCGCCTGAGAAGCGGCCAGTGACAAGACATTACAATCCGGCCCGCAGGCCATGCAAGAGCTTGGCGGAAAAAGTGCAGCAAGCCGGGCTTTTTCAGGGGTTGCAGGCGACCCTGCGTAATGAGGCTTCACCGCTCCAAACGGTTGACTCTGATAGGCATTTTTAAGGCAATCCCGGTTTTTCGGGGGCGCAGGAAAATGGTTAAAAAAAATATTTGCGAGCCCGCAAAATCGGGCCAAAAACCTGCATTTCCCGGTTCGGAATAATTTGCATCAGGCAACTTATTGTTTAACAAAAGAAAAAAGTGTCAACTGCAACATAGGAACAAAATACGTACAAACTTATGCAGCCTCAAAAAGCGATACCAGAATCAAAAAAGGAGGCCGCAACAGCAAACCTCCTTGAAGTTATTGAACAATATAGTGACGTGGGGGTCAGGCAGGTATTGCCTTGACGCGCCTGGCCAGCCGGGAGACTTTTCGCGAAGCCGTATTTTTGTGCATGATGCCCTTCTGAGCACCGCGCATGATCTCAGGCTGTGCCGCCTTCAAGGCTTCTGTTGCAGCCCCCTTGTCGCCGCTGGCAATTGCCTCTTCCACCCTGCGGAGGAACGAACGAACCCGCGAGCGGCGATTCATATTGATTTCGGTGCGCCGGGCGATGTGCCTGACAGCCTTTTTTGCCGAACGAGTATTGGCCATGTGTTGTCTATTCCTGAATATGCCGCCGCCTTGACGGCACCTTGAAACTATAAGCTGCCCGTTTTCACTACCTGTCCGCCACGCCTGATAACATCATGAGCAATGGTCAACAGAACAACGGGTGTGCTGAGATGAGCGGTTTCATATAGTAAGTCTGTTGCGGCGTCAACAAACACCTGTTTTCCGGCTGCCGACTGAATGAACCGGCATTACGAATTGGAAAATTTCGGCTTCCTCTTTTCCGCGAAAGCGGCCATGCCCTCTTTCTGGTCGTCGGTGGCGAACATGGAATGAAAGACACGGCGTTCGAAACGTACACCTTCAGAAAGAGTAGTTTCATAGGCGCGGTTCACGGTTTCCTTGGTCATCATCGCAATCGGCAGGGACTTGGCAGCAATCACCGCTGCCGTTTTGACCGCTTCGTCAACCAGGTCGGCGGCCGGCACAATTCGCGACGCCAGGCCGGAGCGCTCCGCTTCTTCAGCGTCCATCATGCGTCCGGTGAGGCACATTTCCATGGCCTTGGACTTGCCGACAAAGCGGGTCAGGCGCTGGGTCCCGCCGGCGCCCGGCATTGCCCCGAGATTGATCTCGGGCTGGCCGAACTTTGCCGTGTCGGCGGCCAGGATGAAATCACACATCATGGCCATCTCGCAGCCGCCGCCCAGCGCGTAACCCGCAACCGCGGCAATGACCGGCTTACGGCACCGGGACACCTTTTCCCACTTGCCGATGAAATCACCCAGATACACATCCATGTAGGACTGCGACTGCATTTCCTTGATATCCGCACCGGCCGCGAACGCTTTTTCCGACCCGGTGATGACTATCGCGCCTATGGCGCTGTCTGCCTCGAACACATCCAGCGCTTCGTTAAGCTCGTCAACCAATGCGCTGTTGAGCGCATTGAGCGCATCCGGCCGGTTCAGGGTAATCAAGCCGACCGCATCGCGGGTTTCGACGAGGATATTGCTGTAGGTCATAAAATAATCTCCCTGCGGGGGGTGTCCAAAGATCAATCCATGGCAATAAACAGCAAACAGTTCAGCGCTGGCAAGTGGGGCAAAAGAAACTGGACCGGCCCGACTGGACAATCCGCTTGATCTGCGTCTCACAGCCGGGTGTGCGGCATGCCTCGCCTTCACGGTCATAAACCTCGAAACGCTGCTGAAAGTCACCGGCGCTGCCATCGGTGTGGGCATAGTCACGCAGCGTCGAGCCACCGGCTTCAATCGCCTCTGCAATGATTGCGCGGATGGCGTGCACCAGCGCCTCGATGCGAGGCGACGTCCCGCGCTTGCGGACAATGCTGCCGGACAGGCGCCGGGGAGACAGCCCGGCCCGGTACAAGGCTTCGCACACGTAGATATTGCCCAGACCGGCGATGATCCGCTGATCCAGCAGGGCGGCCTTCAGGGGGGATTTGCGCCCGGCAAGCGCTGCGCCCAGAAAATCGGCATGAAGTTCATTGCCGAGCGGCTCCACGCCGAGGCCGGCGAGAAACCGGTTGTGATCGACACCGCCCGGTTCAATCAGGTCAATGAAGCCGAACCGGCGCGGATCGGTGTAGACGACCCTGGCGCCGTCGTCGAGGTCGACAATCACATGATCATGCGGCCCGTCCCCTGCATGGCCGGCCTGTTCGAGATAATAGAACTCGCCGAGATTACGCGCCGCACCATCAGGCGGCCAGACGGTAAACCTGCCGGTCATGCCCAGGTGGACGAGCAGGGTATATCCGCTGTCCAGCTCGATGAGGATGTACTTGGCGCGCCGCCGCAGAGCGGTAATGCGAGCGCCCGACACGATCCTGGCCAGCCCTGCCGGGAACGGAAATCTGAGATCGGGCCGGTTCAGCCGGACGGATTTCGCCCGCCTGCCCACAAGGGCGGGTTCGAGTCCGCGTCGGACGGTTTCAACCTCTGGCAATTCAGGCATTTTGTCTTTCCCGGACCGTCAGATCCCGCGGCGGCATGTTCACCTTGTTGAAGCACAACTGATAGCCATGATTGGCAAGCTGGTCTATGGTCGCCGCCATAATGAACGATACAGAAAAATCAGAGTCCGGCGACGACGTTTCGTTTGGATTCCGCACGGTGGCGGAAGCCGATCGTCAGGGCCTGGTGAACGAAGTGTTCGGCAAGGTCGCAGCGCGCTATGACCAGATGAATGACCTGATGTCGGGCGGTTTGCACCGGCTGTGGAAAGACGACTTTATTGCCCTGTTGAACCCGCCGAGATCTGCAAGCGCGTTCAAGGTCCTGGATGTCGCCGGCGGCACCGGTGACATAGCGTTCCGCATTGCCCGGGCAGGCGGTAGCGGCACAGAGATCATCGTCGCCGACATCTCTCCGGAAATGGTGGGCGAAGGAGCCCGCCGGGCGCCGGGCGAGTTGCATGGCGGCAAGTGCCGGTTCACCGTGGGCAACGCTGAAAAGCTGGCGTTTCCAGACAACACGTTCGACGCCTACACGATCGCCTTCGGGATACGCAATGTCACCCATATCGACCAGGCCCTTGCGCAGGCCTACCGGGTCCTGAAACCCGGCGGGCGATTCCTTTGCCTGGAATTTTCACATGTGGACGTGCCGGGCATGGAGCAAATCTATGAAGCCTACTCCATGACCGTCATTCCCGCCGTGGGCAAGGTGGTGACAGGCGACGGCGATCCTTATCGCTACCTGGTCGAAAGCATCCGGAAGTTTCCCTCTCCGCAGGTGTTCGAGAACATGATCGGCAAGGCCGGGTTTGTACGCACCAGCCACCGCAGGCTGACGGGCGGTATTGTTGCCATCCATTCCGGCTGGAAAGTCTAGGCAAAAAGCGCATGTTCAGCAAAACTCGACATCTCCTGAAACTTGCCCGGGCCGGCCGCACCATCGCCCGTCATGGCGGGTTCGACGGCGCACTGGACGATGACAATGTGCCGGCCGCCATGAAAACTGCCCTCAGGCTTTTGGGCGCCGGAAAGTCCAGCCGCGAACAGCGCTCCGGCCTGGCCGAAGCGCTCAACGAACTTGGGCCAAGTTACATCAAGCTCGGCCAGTTCCTGGCCACCCGGCCTGACATGATCGGCACTGAACGGGCAGACGGGTTGCGGCAGTTGCAGGACCGCATGAAGCCGTTCGACATGAACGAGGCGCGCGCCGCCATCCAGGCCGGGCTCGGCACACCGGCAGGCGAAATATTTCAACCATTGTCAGATCCGGTCGCGGCTGCCTCGATCGCACAGGTTCACAAGGCCCAGGTTGTGGATGATACCGGCAACCGACGTGACGTGGCGGTCAAGGTGCTGCGGCCCGGCGTCGAGGCGAGGTTCCGCGACGACCTGGAAACGTTCTTTACCGCTGCCAGGCTGGCGGAGCGGTTTTCCGCGGAAGCCCGCAGGCTGAATTTCATCAAGGCGGTGGCAACGCTGGAACGCTCGGTCGAACTTGAAATGGACCTGCGGCTGGAAGCAGCTGCCATGTCGGAGATGGCCGAGAACACCCGCAATGATCCAGGCTTCCGGGTGCCGGAGGTTTTCTGGCAGCAGACCTCGCGCAGGATACTGACCAGCGAATGGATTGACGGCCTGGCGCTGACCGATGACAAGGCACTTGCTGAATCCGGGCTTGATCTGCCCCGGCTCGGCGATACCGTTATCCAGTCGTTTCTGCGCCACGCCATGCGTGACGGTTTCTTCCATGCCGACATGCATCAGGGCAACCTGTTCATCGACATCAAGAATAACCTGGTCGCCGTCGACTTCGGCATCATGGGACGCCTGAGTGTCAAGGATCGCCGCTTCCTCGCCGAAATCCTGTGGGGTTTCATCAAGCGCGATTACAAGCGTATCGCGATGGTTCATTTCGAGGCCGGTTATGTGCCGGCCGGGCAGGACGTCGACCTGTTCGCCCAGGCTCTGCGCGCCATCGGCGAGCCGATCATGGGCCGCAATTCAACCGATATCTCCATGGCCCGGCTGCTGACCCAGCTGTTTGAAGTGACCGGACAGTTCAACATGGAGACCCAGCCGCAACTCATTCTGCTGCAGAAAACCATGGTCGTAGTGGAAGGGGTTGCACGCAGCTTCAACCCGAAGCTCAACATGTGGGTGACGGCGGAACCGGTGGTCGCGGAGTGGATGGAGCAGAAACTCGGTGCGCAGGGCAGGCTCGAAGATGCTGCCGAGGGCGCTGCGACCCTGGGCCGGCTGGCAGCATCATTTCCAGACGTGCTGAACGAACTGGGTCAGGCATCGGCGCTGGTGTCGTCCATGGCGCAGTCCGGCGGCATCCGGCTTGACAGCGACACAACCGAGGCAATTGCAGCTGCGCAGGCGCGCCACTCGGCCTCCAACCGCGGCGCCTTGTGGGTAGGCGCCATCGCATTGGTGGTACTCGCCGTATCGCTGGCGCTGTAGTAGGGTTTTGAAGATGAGCGACGAAAAACGCATATTGCTGATAATCGGCGGCGGCATTGCCGCCTACAAGACGCTTGAGCTGATCCGCCTGTGCAAGAAGGCAGGGGTGGCGGTCACCCCGATCCTGACCCGCGGCGGCGAGCAGTTCGTGACGCCGCTGTCGGTCGGCGGCCTGGCCGGTGAAAAGGCCTACACGGATCTGTTCGACCTGACCGATGAAGCGGACATGGGGCATATTCAGTTGTCTCGGATTGCCGATCTTGTAGTGGTTGCACCGGCAACGGCGGACCTGATGGCGAAAATGGCCTCCGGCCAGGCCGACGACCTGGCGACCACGGCGCTGCTGGCAACCGACAAACCGGTGCTGATGGCCCCGGCCATGAATGTGCGCATGTGGCAGCACCCCGCAACTCAACGCAATCTGCAGACCCTCAAAAGCGATGGCGTGCTGGTAACCGGGCCCGAAGAGGGCGACATGGCCTGCGGCGAGTACGGCCCGGGCCGCATGAGCGAAGCAGCGGACATCTTTTCAGCCATTGAAAAGTTTTACGGCGGCACGCACCTGTCAGCCAAGCACCACCCGAATGCCGGCAAGACCGGCGCGCTGGCCGGACGCAAGGTGCTGATAACCGCCGGTCCCACCCACGAACCGATCGACCCGGTGCGTTATATCGCCAACCGGTCGTCCGGCAAGCAGGGCTATGCACTGGCAGAGGCTGCCATCGCGCTGGGTGCCGAGGTGGCGCTGGTGTCAGGTCCCGTCGGCCTGCCGATACCGCCGGGAGTTGAACTGATCAATGTCGAAACCGCGCGCGACATGCTGAAAGCGGTACAAGGTGAACTGCCGTGCAACATTGCCATTTTCTGCGCCGCAGTGGCCGACTGGCGAACCGAAGACAATGCCGAACAGAAGATGAAGAAAGACGGCAGCGGAAATCCGCCGGCTTTGAAGCTGGCGGAGAACCCGGACATCCTGAAGTCGGTCGGGCACCTGAAAAACCACCGTCCGGCACTGGTGGTCGGCTTTGCGGCCGAAACCGAGAACGTGGTTGAAAATGCGCGCAAGAAATTGTCCGCCAAGAACGCCGATATGATTGTCGCCAATGACGTCAGCGACGAGGGAGGTGTCATGGGCGGGCGCGACAACACCGTTCACCTGGTCGGCCCGGACAAAGTCGAGGACTGGGAGAAAATGTCCAAACGCGATGTCGCTGCGCGCCTCATGGACCGCTTCGCGGCCATGCTTGCAAAAGACATATGAGCCCGGTTCCGACAGTGCAACTTGCCTGGCTGCCGCATGGTGAGGGACTGGCGCTGCCCGCCTATGAAACCGCTCTGGCAGCCGGCATGGACATTCGTGCGGCGGTCCCGGCTGACAGTCCGTTCGTGTTGAAGGCCGGTGCCCGCGCGCTGATAGAGACAGGATTTGCACTGGCACTGCCGCCGGGATTTGAAGCCCAGATCAGGCCGCGGTCGGGGCTTGCCGCCAGGCATGGCATCACCTGCCTCAACACACCCGGTACCATTGATGCCGACTATCGCGGCGAGATCAAGGTGATCCTGATCAATCACGGCGACGAGCCTTTCACCATCCATCGTGGCGAACGTATCGCACAGATGGTGATCGCACCGGTGGTGCAGGCGGAAATCTTACAGGTCGCGGCACTGGATGACACCGCACGAGGGGCCGGCGGTTTCGGTTCAACGGGGAAAAGCTGATTATGGCTTTGAGCGATGACGAGATTGAAAGATATGCCCGGCACATCGTGCTGCGGGAACTGGGCGGGCCGGGCCAGCAAAAACTGAAGGCAGCCAGGGTTCTGGTGGTCGGGGCCGGCGGCCTGGGCGCACCGGTGCTTTTGTACCTGGCAGGTGCCGGTGTCGGCACCATTGGCGTAGTGGATGACGATGTGGTCAGCCTGTCCAACCTGCAACGCCAGATCATTCACACCACGACAGGAGCGAATGAGAAAACCGCCAAGACGGACAGCGCGGTGGCCCGGATCAACGACCTCAATCCCAACGTAACCGTCATTCCGCACCAGACACGTCTCGATGCCTCCAATGCGCTCGACATCATCTCAGGCTATGACCTGGTCGCCGACGGGTGCGATAATTTCACCACCCGCTTCCTGGTGTCAGATGCCTGCTACCTGTTGGGCAAAACGCTGGTGTCTGCTGCCGTCGGCCAGTTCGACGCCCAGCTTTCCACGTTCAAGCCCCACCTTGACCAGGCGGACGGCACGCCGTACCCGAGTTACCGCTGCCTGCACACTGATATTCCGCCGGACGGCATGGTGCCGTCGTGCGAGGAGGCCGGCATTATCGGCGCACTGACCGGGGTGATCGGTGCCATGCAGGCCATGGAAGTGATCAAGGAGATCGCCGAAATCGGTGACAGCCTGGCGGGACGCATGGTGATGTACGACGCCCTGTCGGCACGCTTCATGGTCACCAAACTGGGCTGGAATCCGGACAATCCGCTCAATGGCCGCAACCCGACCATCACGGACCTGTCGGCTTACGGATAGTGTCCGAACTCTATTCGGCAGTCGAGGTCAGGTCCTCAGGCCGCGGTGTGGAGATGATATTGTAGCCCGAATCCACAAAATGCACTTCGCCGGTGACACCGCCGGACAGGGGCGACAACAGATACAGCCCCGCACCACCAACCTCATCGAGGCTGACCGGACGACGCAAAGGCGAATGCTGGCGCTGGAACGAGAACATGGCGCGTGCATCCGCTATCCCGGCGCCGGCCAGCGTGCGCATGGGACCCGCGGAAATGGCGTTTACCCTGATGCCCCTGGGCCCGTAGTCGGCTGCCAGATACCGCACCGAGGCCTCCAGGGCCGCTTTGGCCACGCCCATGACATTGTAGTTCGGCATCACCCGTGTGGCCCCGCCATAGGTCAGCGTGAGCATGGACCCGCCGTCGTTCATCATAGCGGCTGCGCGCCGGGCGATCTCGGTAAACGAGAAACACGAAATGACCATGGTGCGCGAAAAGTTCTCCCGCGTCGTGTCCGCATACAGCCCGCTCAGCTCGGTCTTGTCGGAATAGGCGATGGCATGCACCACGAAATCCAGAGACCCCCACTCGGCCTGCAGTTTGTCGAAAACAGCGGCCACCGTTGGTGTGTCTTCGACATCGCACGGCATAACAAGTGACGAACCCGCCTTTTCAGCCAGAGGTGTCACACGCTTGCCGAAGGCTTCACCCTGGTATGTAAACGCCAGTTCAGCGCCGTGTTCCCGCAATGACTTTGCAATGCCCCATGCAATTGAGTGATCGTTAGCCACTCCCATGACAAGACCGCGGCGGCCCTTCATCAGATCGCTTTTAACTTCAATCATTGTCGTTCCTGAAATCATTCCTGCTGCGGCATCGCAGTCCGGACTGGGTCCGGACCGGTAAAGCACCATTGTGAGTGGAAGTGTGCTTACCCGTTATAGCGCTGGAACACCAGAGTGCCGTTGGTGCCGCCGAAACCGAAGCTGTTGGACAGGACCACATCCAGGTTCACATCGTCGCGGCGTTCGCGCACGATGGGAATGTCGACAAAATCCGGGTCGAGTTCTTCGATATTGGCGCTTTCGCAGATGAACCCGTTCTGCATCATCAGGATCGAGTAGATCGCCTCCTGCACACCGGCAGCGCCGAGTGAGTGCCCGGTCAGGGACTTGGTCGCCGAAATCGCCGGAATGTCATCACCGAACACATCGCGAATGGCTTCGATCTCCCGTAAATCGCCGATCGGCGTTGATGTGGCATGGGGATTGATGTAGTCGACCTTCTCTTTGACCGTGGACATGGCCTGCTTCATGCAGCGTGCCGCCCCTTCACCGGACGGCTGCACCATGTCTATGCCGTCGGACGTGGCGCCGTATCCAACCAGTTCACAATAGATTTTTGCGCCGCGCGCTTTGGCGTGCTCCAGTTCCTCCAGGACAACTGTTCCACCGCCACCAGCGATAATGAAACCGTCGCGGTCCTTGTCATAAGCGCGCGAGGCCATTGCGGGCGTATCGTTGAAGTCAGATGACATGGCGCCCATGGCGTCAAACAGCACTGACAGGGTCCAGTCAAGTTCCTCGCCACCGCCGGCAAACATCACGTCCTGCTTGCCCCACTGAATGAGCTCGGCGGCATTGCCGATACAGTGTGTCGACGTCGCGCAGGCTGATGAGATCGAGTAGTTGACGCCCCGGATGCCGAACGGAACGGCAAGCGTTGCCGAGTTGGTCGACGACATGGCTGCCGGCACCGCAAACGGGCCGACACGCTTGGGGCTTTTTTCGCGGGTGGTGTCAGCCGACGCAACGATGGTTCGGGTCGACGGTCCCCCGGAACCCATGATCAGCCCGGTGCGCTCGTTCTTCACATCGCTTTCTTCAAGACCTGCGTCGGTGATTGCCTGCTGCATGGCGATCCAGTTCCAGGCGGCGCCATCACCCATGAAACGGCGAACCCGGCGGTCAATGGAACTGTCAAGGTCGATGGTCGGCGCACCATGCACCTGACACCGAAAACCCAGCCGGGCGTAATCTTCGGCGCTGACAATGCCCGGCTTTGCTTCGCGCAGGGAAGCGTTCACTTCCTGCGCATTGCTGCCGATACTCGATACGATACCGATGCCGGTGACTACCACACGTCTCATACTGCCCTATTCGCCTTTCATCGTCCGCCCTGTCACAGGACCTTAGATCCTGAGCCTAAGCTGGTTGTTCATCCACAAAAGTCCCGACACGCATATTGGTCGTGGTGTAGATAACCTCTCCATCAGCCTTCAATACACCGTTGGCAATTGCCATGTTCAGCTTGCGCAGGATGAGCCGCTGCACATCAACCACATACTCGACCTTCGTGACTTCAGGCGTGACCATGGCAGTAAACTTGACCTCGCCGACGCCGAGTGCCCGGCCACGGCCCGGCGCCCCCATCCAGCCCAGGAAAAACCCGGTCAACTGCCACAGAGCGTCCAGGCCCAGGCACCCGGGCATCACCGGGTCGCCCTGGAAATGGCACGGGAAAAACCACAAGTCCGGCTTTACATCGAGCTCCGCCACGATCTGGCCCTTGCCGGCAGATCCACCGTCCTCGGTGATCGAGGAAATACGGTCAAACATCAGCATGGGAGGCAACGGCAACTGGGCATTGCCTGGGCCGAAAAGCTCGCCCCTGCCACAAGCCAGCAATTCCTCGTAGCCAAAATGCCCTTTACGTTCACTCATTGCCCTCAAACCCTGAATTATCTGTGCAGGCAAACAACCTGCACCGCCCCTGTTGTTTCTGGTTTCGTAACATATCGAAACATTCTGTGAAAGCACTAACCAAACGTGTTGCCGGTCAGCGACCTTGCGTCACTGCCGAGCCGCTCACGATTGCAAGCAGGCAAGGTAAACGCTATATAAGAACCTGATGCTGATTTTTCATGGCCGGTGGCCATTTGTATATGTGAAGTGAAGTCATGATGAGTGCCCAGAACATGGAACAGAAATTGCGCGACGCCGGCATGCGGCCGACGCGCCAGCGCCTGTCGCTTGGCAGTCTTCTGTTCGGCAGTGGAGACAGGCATATTACCGCTGAACAGCTTCATGTTGAAACCGTGCGGGCCGGTATCGCTGTATCACTGGCGACGATTTACAACACGCTCAATCAATTTACCGAAGCCGGATTGCTGCGTGAGGTGGCGGTTGAAGGCCACAAGTCCTACTTCGACACCAACACATCCAATCATTGTCACTACTACCTGGAAGACGAAGGCCGTCTGATCGACATCGAGGACGATCGGCTGACGGTAGACGGCCTGCCCGAGCCACCCGAGGGCATGCGCATTGGCCGGATTGATGTCATCGTGCGTCTTGAAAAAGACAAGGGCTGACCGGCGACCGTGTGGCCGGTCTCTCGATCATTTGGTATAGACTTCGCCTGGATAGACACCGAAAAGTGTTTCCTGCGACAGGTATCCCTCATAGCCGCCAAACACCGTGTAACACCACTTTCCGTCACAGGACTTCAACTCACCCAACGCGCCTGAGCCGATGCGGGCGACCAGATCTCCGGACGCCGAGGCATCGGCACGCAAGCGCATGACCTTGTCCTTGGACCACGGGGCTGCAATGACCGTGCGCCTGCCGACCAGCAATCCGTGATAGACCCAGCCTTCGGCACCTTCGCTGTCGCGAATGCGGCGCCAGTTGTCAAACTCCGCAATGATTTCCACCGGCAGGCTTTTGCGGGTGAAAACCCACGCCACACCATGTTCCTGAGACGGCCCGCGCCGTACGTTGACCCGTTCAGACTTGAGGCTGACGAATCTTGGAAGCGGCAGTCCAGTCTGGGTCCTGACCACGGGCCCCGCGCTGCTGTTTTCCTGGGCGGCCTTGGCGGCGCTGAGCGTCGCCGGATTCTGGCTTTCAGTAAACGCATAAATGATGCCGCCTGCGACGGCAAAAGCCAGTCCAGCAAACAACATCCGTCCTATGCTAAAACGTCTCAAAGCCTTTACCCAAGCCTGACAGAAATCCCACTCATCACCAACCGATCGGGATGATTCCCGGTTGTCACAACCAAAAAGCGTTTACCTGGCCGCAATTCACTGGCTGCAGCAACTTTACCGGTGCATTGCAACTCATGGTGCTCCTAATATGCGCCGAAACTCCGATTGCATCAACCAGCACAGTTTACATGGGCGCTCACGCACCATAAACAAGAACGGATTAATGATTTGTTAGGACTGCAAACCGACCACCCGGTCTGAGCTTTTGCCCAGCACTATGAATTCGCCAGGAGTTGCCCCCATGTCGACGCGCAAACCGACCGTGATTGTCACCCGCAAGCTGCCGGATGTTGTTGAAACTCGCATGCGCGAACTGTTCTCGACGACCCTGAATGAAACCGACGCGCCGATGAGCCAGAGCGATCTGGTGGAAGCGGTCAAGAGTGCTGAAGTGCTGGTGCCTACGGTGACCGACAGGATAGACAAGTCGATCATCATGCAGGCCGGCGATCAGTTGAAGCTGATCGCCAATTTTGGCACCGGCGTCGACAATATCGACGTGGAAACCGCAACCAACCGCGGGATCACCGTCACCAACACGCCTGGCGTGTTGACCGAGGACACCGCGGACATGACGCTGGCGCTGATCCTGGCGGTGTCACGGCGCGTGATTGAGGGTGCCGAGGCAATCAGCAACGACGAAGTCTGGCAGGGCTGGTCCCCGACCTGGATGCTGGGCCGACGCATTTACGGCAAGCGTCTCGGGATCATCGGGATGGGCCGCATCGGGCAGGCGGTGGCACGGCGCGCCAAGGCATTCGGGCTTCAGATACATTATCATAACCGCAAGCCGGTGCATGCCTCGGTCGAGGAGGAACTGGAAGCAACCTACTGGGAAAGCCTCGACCAGATGTTGGCCCGCATGGACATTATCTCGGTGAACTGCCCGCACACGCCAGGCACCTACCATCTGCTGTCGGCGCGCCGCATGACATTGCTCAAACCGACTGCCATCATCGTCAATACAGCACGTGGGGAAGTGATTGACGAGAACGCCATGGCGCGCATGCTGGAGAAGGATGAACTCGCCGGCGTCGGTCTCGACGTGTTCGAGCACGAGCCGGCGGTAAACCCGCGCCTTTTGCAAAATCCAAAGGCGGTTTTAATGCCGCACATGGGATCCGCGACCATTGAAGGCCGGGTCGACATGGGTGAAAAGGTCATCATCAACATCAAGACATTTGTCGACGGTCACAAGCCCCCAGACCGGGTCGTGCCGGCCATGCTGTGATGCCCATCCGGGTGCACCGCAGGGACATTTGCAAGCGCTGATCCAATTAAAAAAGAGCGCCGCAAAACGGCGCTCTTTCAACCATTCTTACGTCTGGTTCGACCAGTCAGTCGTCCTTGGCCTGCGACACGTCTTCGCCGGTTTCCTGGTCGACCTGCTTCATGGACAGGCGAACCTTGCCACGCTGATCAAAGCCGAGCAGCTTGACCTTCACATCCTGGCCTTCGCTGACAATGTCGGTGACTTTCTCGACGCGCTTGGGCGCCAGTTCGGAAATGTGCACCAGGCCGTCTTTGGCGCCGAAGAAGTTCACGAAAGCGCCGAAATCGACAACCTTCACGACCTTGCCGTCATAGATCACGCCTTCTTCAGGTTCGGCAACGATGGAGTGGATCCAGTCTTTGGCCGCCTTGATCGATGCGCCGTCTGCGGAAGCGATGTTGATCACGCCGTCATCATTGATGTTGACCTTCGCGCCGGTCTTCTCGACGATCTCGCGGATCACCTTGCCGCCGGTGCCGATAACCTCGCGGATCTTGTCGGCCGCGATCGTCATGACCTCGATGCGCGGCGCGTGCTCGCCAAGCTCTTCACGGCCCTGGGTGATGGCTTCCGCCATCTTGCCCAGGATGTGCATGCGGCCATCCTTGGCCTGGTACAGGGCCGTTGACATGATCTCCTGGGTAATGCCGGTGATCTTGATGTCCATCTGCAGTGAGGTAATGCCTTCTTCGGTGCCCGCCACCTTGAAATCCATGTCGCCGAGATGGTCCTCGTCGCCGAGAATGTCGGACAGGACGGCGAAATTGTCACCTTCAAGAATAAGCCCCATGGCTATGCCGGCGATCGGACGGGTGAGCGGAATGCCCGCGTCCATCATGGCAAGCGATGCACCACACACGCTGGCCATTGAAGACGAGCCGTTGGACTCGGTGATTTCTGATACCACGCGGATTGTATAAGGGAACTCTTCCTTTTTCGGCAGCATCGGGTGCACGGCGCGCCAGGCCAGCTTGCCATGGCCGATTTCACGGCGACCGGTAAAGCCGGTGCGGCCAGTTTCGCCGACCGAGTAGGGCGGGAAGTTGTAATGCAGCAGGAAGTTTTCCTTGTAGGTGCCTTCCAGTGCGTCAATGAACTGCTCGTCATCACCGGTGCCCAGCGTGGTGACAACCAGCGCCTGGGTTTCACCGCGGGTGAACAAGGCAGACCCGTGGGTGCGCGGCAGGACACCGACCTCGCACTTGATCTGACGGACATCGGCAAGACCGCGGCCATCAATACGCGACTTGGTCTCGATGATCTGGCCGCGAACGATGTCGGCTTCCATCGACTTGAAGACTTCACCGACCTTGTTTGGCGCCGGCGCATTTTCATCCTCAGGATCACACAGATCTTCGACAACCTTTGCCTTGGCAGCGGAAATGGCCTCGTAACGCTCTTCCTTGCCGGCGATTGAATAAGCTGCCTGCAGGTCTTTTTCGGCCAGCTTGCGCGCTGACGTCAGCAACGCGGACGTGTCTTCGACGACGTGCTCGCGAGGTTCGCGGGCTGCGCGTTCCGCCAGGCGGATGATCGCTTCAATAACCGGCTGGAAATCTTCATGGCCCTTCATCACCGCGCCGAGCATGACTTCCTCGGATAGTTCCTGGGCTTCTGATTCAACCATCAGCACCGCGTCGGTGGTGCCTGCGACCACCAGGTCCAGAACTGAATCGGGCATCTGCTCAAGTGTCGGATTGACCACATACTCGCCGTCAATATAGCCGACACGTGCAGCGCCGATCGGTCCCAGGAATGGGGCACCGGACAGGCACAGGGCCGCGGACGCGCCTACCATGGCAACGATATCCGGATCATTTTCAAGGTCGTGGCTGAGCACGGTCAGGATCACCTGTGTTTCGCACTTGAAGCCTTTTGCAAACAGCGGACGAATAGGACGGTCGATCAGTCGGCAAACCAGGGTTTCCTTTTCCGACGGCCTTGCTTCGCGCTTGAAAAACCCGCCGGGGATCTTGCCGGCAGCATAAGTCTTTTCCTGGTAGTTCACGGTCAGCGGAAAGAAGTCCAGGCCGGGCTTGGGTGCACGGTCGGCAACCACGGTCGCCAGCACTGTCGTTTCACCATAGGTCGCCAGAACGGCGCCATCGGCTTGGCGTGCAACGCGGCCGGTTTCCAGCCTCAGCGTGCGTCCAGCCCACTCAATTTCTTCGACATGAATGTCAAACATCAACATATTTCCTTACATGTATGGTAGAGCTGAAACCGGATACAAAAACAGTTTGTGCATCTCCAGGTTCAGCTCCGGCCCCTGCCGCCGTCAGTTTTCAATTTTTTGCGGCTTTCCCCGGGCGGGCCATCAGCACCCGGCCCCATTGCCGTACGTGCCAAAAAGGGGAAACGGGCGGCTTTCTGGTTCAGGAAAACCACCCGCTCATTTTCACTTAAATTACCGCCGGATACCGAGCCGTTCGATAATGCTCTTGTAGCGGGGTTCGTCACGCACCTTGACATAGTCAAGCAACTTGCGGCGCTGGCTGACCAGCTTGAGCAGACCGCGGCGTGAATGGTTGTCTTTCTTGTGGGTCTGGAAATGACCCGTCAGGTTCTTGATCCGTTCGGTCAGGATCGCGACCTGCACTTCCGGAGAACCGGTATCGCCGTCAGCAGTGGCGTATTCCTTCACAAGCTCCTGCTTGCGATCAGGCGTAATCGACATCGGGAAATCCTTTCAAATTGAGGAACAGGACGCCTAAAGCCGGGATGTCGTCCAGCGAAGGCCATGAAAAAACACCGGGACAACCCGGTGTTGGGGGAGCATATAACTGAAATGCAACGGCAATGCCAGACCAAAAGGCAAAACTGTTGGTGTCAGTCGTTCAGCTGAAATACCCGCACCGGCTGTATCAACCCATCGTTGACCTGCGCCATGGCCAGCGGTGCGCCCGACCGAGTCAGCAGCAAGTCATCTCCGTTGCGAAGCTCACTGCCGGCCGAAGTCGCGACCGGGTTGCCGTGAGCCACTTTGGCCGCCGCCAACTCGTCCAGCTCCACCACCGGCAGATGACCCAGGACGGCCGCCAGCGGATGCAGCACATCAGCAAGCTGACTTTCACTTGCATCATCAAAAACCGAAGCACTAACACATCGATCAATTAACACTGTTCCGGTAGCGACGCGGCGAAGGGCTGTGACATGACCTTCAGTACCAAGCGCTGCAGCCATGTCACGGGCCAGCGAGCGGACATAGGTGCCCTTGCCGCAGGATACCTCAAAATCGGCATGGTCTGCATCCGGGCAGCCGATCAGCTCCAAGCTTTCCACCTGGACCGTTCGCGTAACCATCTCGACCTGTTCGCCGGCCCGGGCCAGGTCGTAGGCACGCTGGCCATCGATCTTTATGGCGGAATAGACCGGCGGCTCCTGCTCGATCTGTCCGGTGAATTCAGGTAGAACATCAGCGATTTCCTGCGGTGCCGGGCGCACTGCACTGGTCGCGCGCACCTCGCCTTCTGCATCACATGTCACGGTGGCTTCGCCCCAGCGAACGGTGAATGTGTAGGTCTTCAGCGCATCGGTCATATGGGGAACTGTTTTGGTGGCTTCACCCAGGGCAATGGCCAGCAGGCCGGTAGCCAGAGGATCAAGCGTGCCGGCATGACCGGCCTTTTGCGCGTCAAATGCGCGCCGCACCATCGACACAGCCTGCGTGGAGCCCATGCCCAGGGGCTTGTCCAGAAATACCCAGCCGTGGATGCGGTTTCCCTTTTTACGCCTAGCCAAGCGGGTTCACGCTTTCAGTCTTCACGGTCCGGCCCGAGATCGGCCTTGACCTTCGGGTCGGCAAGCAGGGCATCGATACTGGAGGCATAGTCGATTGAGTTGTCGATGCGAAACTTGATTTCCGGCATGAATTTCAACTGCAGTTTGGGCGCCAGTTCTCCCCGGATGAACTTGCGGTGACGCGTCAGCGCGTCCACTAGCGCATCACCATCACCGGACGGCTGGAACGGGCGGATATAGGCCGTGGCGGTCCTGAGATCCGGCGTGGCCGATACTTCCAGCACCGTGACCCCGGTCTTCTCGACGACCGGATCCATTACATCGCCGCGCATGAAAAGGGCCGACAGTTCATGGCGGATCAGTTCACCGACGCGCAGCTGGCGCTGCGACGGGCCCTTGGCGGCTTTTGGTCTCGGTTTCATCGTCAAGTCCTTCATCAGACAGACGGGTCGGGCGAGCCCTCGCAAGGCCCGCCCGTACCCTGTCTCGTCGATGCCTTACAGCGAGCGCTGAACACTTTCCACGGTAAAGCACTCGATCACGTCACCAGGGCGCATGTCCTGGTAGTTCTCAAACGCCATGCCGCATTCCTGACCGACCTGGACCTCCTTGACCTCGTCCTTGAAGCGCTTGAGCGTCGACAGCGTGCCTTCGTGGACAACCACATTGTCGCGCACGAGGCGCACCTTGGCGCCACGCTGGACATTGCCTTCCACAACCCGGCAACCTGCAACCTTGCCGACTTTGGTGATGTTGAAGACCTCGAGGATCTCGGCATTGCCGAGGAAGGTTTCGCGCAGATCCGGCGACAGCAGGCCGGACATGGCCGCTTTCACATCGTCAACCAGATCATAGATGATGTTGTAGTAGCGGATTTCGATGCCATTGGTTTCAGCCGAATCACGCGCCTGCTTGTTGGCTCTGACGTCAAAGCCGACAACGATGGCGTTGGATGCCTGCGCCAGCTGTACGTCGGACTCCGAAATGCCGCCGACTGCATAATGCACCACGCGGGCGGCCACCTCGTCGGTGCCGAGCTTGTCGAGTGCCTGCACGATGGCTTCTGCCGAACCCTGTACATCAGCCTTGATGAGGATCGGGAACTCCTGCTTGCCGCTTTCCTTGAGCTGGCTCATCATCTGCTCCAGCGACGACCTGGCGCTCGGGGCACCCCGGTTATCGCGCATCTTGCGGGAGCGATATTCGGTGATCTCACGGGCCCGGCCTTCGTGTTCCACCACGACGATCTGGTCACCTGCCTCGGGAGCCGAGTTCATGCCCAGAACCTCCACGGGCACTGACGGGCCGGCTTCGGGAATACTGTCGCCCTTGTCATTGATCAGGGCGCGAACCTTGCCCCAGGCAGAACCTGCGACAACAATGTCACCGACGTGCAAGGTACCACGGTGCACCAGGACGGTAGCGACAGGACCGCGGCCCTTGTCCAGTTGTGCTTCGACCACGATACCGTCGGCGGCGCGATCAGGATTGGCCTGCAGGTTGAGCAATTCCGACTGCAGCAGGATCGCCTCGAGCAGCTTGTCCAGGTTGGTACCCTTGAGCGCGGATATCTCCACCTCGAGCACGTCACCGCTCATGCTTTCGACGATCACTTCATGGTTCAACAGGTCTGTCCGGACCCGTGTCGGGTCCGCATCTTCCTTGTCCATCTTGTTAATCGCGACAATCAGCGGCACACCGGCCTCGCGGGCATGGCTGATGGCCTCGATTGTCTGCGGCATGACGCCATCGTCTGCCGCCACGACCAGGACAACGATATCCGTGGCCTTGGCACCGCGGGCCCGCATGGCGGTAAACGCCGCATGGCCCGGTGTGTCGATGAAGGTCACCAGACCATTGTCGGTTTCAACCTGATAGGCGCCGATATGCTGAGTGATACCGCCGGCCTCGCCGGACACCACAGATTCGTTGCGCAGCGCATCCAGCAGTGACGTCTTGCCGTGATCGACATGGCCCATGACGGTCACAATCGGTGCGCGGGGCTTCAAGCTGTCGGCAGGATCATCATCACCTGCCAGGCCTTCTTCAACATCAGATTCAGAGACCCGCTTGACGGTATGACCAAAGTCTTCCGCGATCAGCTGGGCGGTATCGGTATCAATGATGTCATTGATGGTGTGCATCTCACCCTGCTTCATCAGGAACTTGATGACATCAACGGCACGTTCACTCATGCGGTTGGCCAGTTCTTGAATGGTGATCACTTCAGGAATGGTCACTTCACGGGCAACCTTCTCCTTGGTTACCGAACCGCCCATGGCCTGCTTCTTCTGGCGTTCCTGGCGGCGGCGGAATGCAGCCAGTGAACGCGCCCGCCCACCATCGTCGTTGAGCGCATTGGAAATAGTCAGCTTGCCGCGGCGCCGGTCAGAATCGTTGCGCGGCTTGGGCGCGGCTGCCGGCTTGTCGGCCCCCCCGGCGGGACGCCGGGATTTCGGACGACCTGCTTCGGCAGCGGGTTCCGGTGCAGCGGCCGCCTTGGTGGCCTTCAGCTCTTCCGCGGCCTGCTTGGCCTCCGCGTCCGCAGCACGTTTTGCCGCGCGGCGGGTCTCTTCGGCTTCCTTTTCAACACGCTCGGCAGCTTCGCGTGCTTCACGGTCAGCACGCTCGACGGCTTCTATCTCGGCGCGCTTCTTGTCCTCGATGTCCCGCTGGCGCGCTTCCACCAGCGCCCGCTCACGGGCTTCGGCTTCTTCAGCGGTCAGCGTACGCAACACTTTCGGCGCACCCACCGTCTTGACGGCCGGGCGCTTTGCTTCGGCTGTTTCTGCCGCCGCAGCGGCCGCAGGCGCTGGCGCAGCGGGACTGGCAGGTACCGCGCCCGGACTGTCTGCGGCGGGCTTGGCATCAGGTACCGCCGCAGGCGCTTGTGCCGGTGCTTCCGTCTTGGCAGCCGGGGCTGCGGGCTTCGCACCCGGCGCTCCGATTATGCGCTTGCGCTTGGTTTCCACCACAACGGTTTTGGACCGTCCGTGGGAGAAGTTCTGGCGTACCCTGCTCTGGCCACCGCCGCGCAAGCCGAGTGTCCGTCCGCCAGGACGTTCGTTACCATTGTCGTTGTCGTTCGTGTCACTCATTGCGTATCAGCTTTCCGCTTGTGCGGCTCCGTTTGACTCAAATACTTCATATCGTCTTGCGCAGGCCAGAAACTTTTGCGCCAGGCCACCGGGGTTGATGGCAGCATGTATCACATTTGTACGCCCCAATGCCAAATCCAAATCAGCAGATGCGAAACATTCCACCAACTGCCCGGCCTGATCGGCGCTGCGCAGTTTTCCGGACAGTTTCCGGCGACCGTCCTGCGCCCCGTCCGACGCGGCAATCAGAACCGCTGCCCGGCCATGCACGATGGCAGCCTCAGTCTTCTCAAACCCGGCCACAACCTGGCCTGCCTTCGACGCCAGAGACAGGCTCGACATGGCGTCCTTCAGCAACAGCCGCGCGATAAGATCGGCCGGATTATCCGGCAACTTCAACTCAGTCCTGAGCGCGCGCGTAAATACCTTGCGCCTGACCGCCTCGGCCACGGCCGCGCGCGACAAGCTCAGCCATACGCCGCGCCCCGGCAAGCATTCTTTCAGGTCAGGTACCAGGTCTCCGTCCGGCGAGGCAACAAAGCGCAACAGGTCGACACGCGGCCGCTGGGTGCGCGTCAACGCACACATGCGGACATTGGTGTCGTCCTCGAGGATGGTTTGTTGTGCCAGACCTGTCATGTTGTCGGGTGGTCACCTTACTCTTCGTTACTGGTTGTGGCGGCGGCTTCGTCGCTGCCGTCTGCTTCAGCTTCAGCTTCTGCTTCTGCTTCTGCTTCTGCGTCCGGATCCGGTTCGGGCTCAGGCTCGATCCAACCCAGTTGCAGGCGGGCTGCCATGATCAGGGTTTCGGCTTCGGCTGCGGTCATGTCGGTTGCCGACAGCGACCCTTCATGGCGAACTGTTTCACCTTCCGTGCGCTCATTCCAGCCAACCAGATCATCCGGTACGCATCCGGCAAAATCTTCCAGCGTGAACACGCCGTCTTCGCCGAGCAGCACCAGCATGGCCGGTGACAGGCCTTCAAAGCCTGCCAGGTCATCAGCCACTCCAAGCTCCTTGCGCTTGGCTTCCAGCTCCGACGCCTGGCGTTCGAGGAACTCGGTGGCGCGGGTCTGGATTTCAGAGGCGGTCTCGTCATCGAGGCCTTCGATGGACGCGATTTCCTCGGGCGCCACGTAAGCGACTTCTTCTATGGAATCGAAACCTTCCGATGCGAGCAGCTGGGCCAGCATCTCGTCCACATCGAGCGCCTCGGTGAAGCGCTGTGTGCGGTCTGCGAATTCTTTCTGACGGCGTTCGGATTCCTCGGCCTCCGTCATGATGTCGATATCCCAGCCCGACAGCTGCGAGGCCAGGCGCACGTTCTGGCCGCGACGGCCAATTGCCAGAGAGAGCTGTTCGTCGGGAACGACAACCTCGATGCGCTGGGCATCCTCGTCAAGGACAACCTTGGCAACCTCGGCAGGCGCCAGCGCGTTGACGATGAAACTGGCCGCATCCGGCGTCCACGGGATGATATCGATCTTTTCGCCCTGCAACTCGTTGACGACAGCCTGGACACGGCTGCCGCGCATGCCGACGCAGGCGCCAACCGGATCGATTGAACTATCCTTGGAGCGCACGGATATCTTTGCGCGTGAACCGGCATCACGGGCCACCGCCACGACTTCAACAATACCGTCGTAAATCTCCGGCACTTCCTGCTGGAACAGCTTGGCCATGAATTCCGGCCGCGAGCGCGACAGGAATATCTGCGGGCCACGCAATTCGCGCCTGACATCGAAGATATAGGCCCGCACCCGGTCACCATTGCGGAAAGCTTCGCGCGGCAAGCCCTCATCGCGACGGACAATGCCTTCACCGCGGCCAAGGTCGACGATGATGTTGCCGTACTCGACGCGCTTGACGACACCGGAGACGATCTCGCCGACGCGATCCTTGTATTCTTCATACTGGCGCTCACGCTCGGCATCGCGCACTTTCTGCACAATCACCTGCTTGGCGTTCTGCGCCGCGATGCGGCCAAAATCAACCGGCGGCAGCGGTTCGGACAGGAAATCTCCCATGCGTGCGCCGGGATTGCGGTCAAGCGCCTCTTTCATGGTGATCTGGGTCGAGTCGTTTTCAACTTCCTCGACCACTTCCAGCAGGCGGTACAGCTTGGTTTCGCCGGTTTGCGGATCGATCTCCGCTCGAATGTCATTCTCGGCGCCATAGCGGGAGCGCGCAGCCCGCTGGATTGCGTCCTCCATCGCATCGATGACGACAGCCTTGTCGATCGATTTTTCACGTGCGACCGCATCCGCGATCTGCAGCAATTCCAGCCTGTTTGCACTTACGGCGACATCAGCCATTTCGTTCACTCCGCTTTAATGTCGTTGGATTCAATTTCATTGGTTCCGGTCCAGTCGGCCCCGTCGCCGACCTCACCTGTCTTGGCCCGCTCACCGGCGGATTTCAGCAATTCATCGGTCATCACCAGACGGGCATCACCAATAGCGGTCATGTCCAATCCGACCAGGATGTCCTCGCCCTTTTTTTCCTGCGGCGGTATAAACAGGCGTACCTCGCCATCGGAGAACCCCTCCAGCTTGCCGCGAAACCGCTTGCGGCCGGCCAGCGGTGTCGCCAGCTCGATTTTTGCTTCAAATCCGGCCCAGCGCTCGAAATCCTCCGGGCGTACCAATGGCCGGTCCACACCGGGTGAGGACACTTCGAGACTGTACTTGCCGGAGACGGGATCATTGACATCCAGCAGCGGTGATACGACATGGGAAATTTCCTGGCATCCGCCGACGGTCATGGTGCCATCGGGACGCTCGGCCATGATCTGCAGCGTGGTGCCGGTCAGGCGCACACGCACCAGCCGGAAACCCAGCTCCTCAATGGCAGGCTCCACCAGCCGCGCCACCCTGGCGGCGACACCGGTTTCAACCTCAATCCTTTTGGCCATGTCGGCCACCATCAGATATCTCCCTGTTCAACCCGGTCGGGGGATAAATCCGGCCGGCAGAAGCGAAAAACCATCCCGTCCAGACAACAAAAAAAGCGGGCCCCGCAGGACCCACTCTCATGAACCTTGGTCTTCAGTCGTCTTTGAAAACCTATGAGAATGAACTTGATGAGCTACATATACGCCGAGACGGCACGGACTTCAAGCAAAACGCTCATATACGAAGAAACCGCAGATATGCAGATGTACGGCCTTCGCGCACCGCCTTTGCCTCATACCTGGTCTGGGGCCAATCCGGCGGCCGACAACGCCAGTCTCCCGGGTTGTCCGAAAGCGGTCTGAAACCGCCATGTTCGGCAACTTCGCGCAGGCTCCAGTCAATATAGTGCTCAATGTCGCTGGCCACCCGGAACTCAGAACCGGGCTTCATGATGCGATGCAGCCGGTCCAGATTTTTGCGGTTTACGAACCGGCGCTTGTGATGGCGCGATTTCGGCCACGGATCGGGGAACAGCAGGAAGGCGCGCGATATGGTCTGATCGCCGAGCTGGTCGAGGCGCGGGCGAATGTCATCGTCGATGATGCGCACATTGGACAGTTTACCGTTTTCCAGCAGGCTCAGCAGCTTGGCAACGCCGTTGATGTAAGGTTCGCCACCGATGAAACCGACATGCGGATTGGCAGCCGCCTGCCAGGCCAGGTGCTCGCCGCCGCCGAAACCGATTTCCAGCCAGACCTCGGACACAGCAGTGTCGAACATTGCGCGCGGATCCTTCAGGCATTCAGCGCTCTCCGGCACCCGCAGCCTCGGCAGCAGGTTTTCCACCAGCCGGACATGATTGGCACGCAGGGACTGGCCTGCACGACGCCCGAAAAACTTCTCTGCGAACCGGAGCCGGTCCGGTGTTTGCGACATTGTTCGGTGCCCTGATCCATTGCCAAGCTGTCGATGTTGCAGTGTCAGGTATGCATGGTTTCTTGACAAGCGTCCACGCACCAGACAAGCGCTGTACACAACACACGCTTTGGCTTCTGAGTCGACAGAGAAATTGGTGTTCAGCTTATCAGCTTCATTGCATCCGTTTTGAGTGCTTTTGACGCCTCGGTATCGCTCTGGTTGGGGAGTTCCAATGCGGTGTTGACAAACAAGCAGCCCTTGTTCTCAACATCAGCCTTTGCCTCCGCGACAAGGCCATCAAACAGCGCAGCAATGGCCAGAGCCGGGTCGGCGAGGGCCTCAGGCTCGCGCAATGACTTCTGCCGGTTCTTCTGATCGTATCGCAGCAGATCGCTTCAACCAAACGCGAAAGAAACAGGTCTGGCGCATGTGCCGGACCTGTAGGATTATCCCACAATGCAATATGATTGCCTGAACTGAAAACCCGAAACGCCCTTCCAAAGGGCATGATCACCGAAGGAACGCACCGCCATGCTACTCGACACGCCTGTTTGCAATTTTGGCTGGAAAGCGCCTGACTTTACGCTGCAGGACCCCGACGGCAGCAGCTTCACTCTGTCTGAACAGCTTGGAGAAAACGGGCTGCTGATTGCGTTTATCTGCAACCACTGTCCGTACGTTCAGGCCATCGCCGACCGGCTGGCAACGGACACGGCGGAGCTGATGGAAGAAGGCATCAATGTATTGGCCGTCATGTCTAACGACTACCTCAACGTGCCCGCCGACAGCCCGGCCAACATGAAACTGTTTGCCGAAAGACACGGCTTTACGTTCCCCTACCTGGTTGATGAAGACCAGTCGGTAGGCAAGGCTTACGGCGCTGTCTGCACCCCTGATTTCTTCGGATTCAACAAGGATGGCGAACTGCAATACCGCGGCCGTCTGGACGATGCAAAGATGGCCGACCCGGCACACCGGACCCGCGAACTCGTTGATGCCATGCGCCAGATTGCCGAGACCGGTAATGGCCCACGACAGCAAACACCGAGCATGGGTTGCTCGATCAAGTGGCTGTAGCAGAAATCAGGACGCCGGCTCGAGCACCTTGTGTTCCTGCGAAGCCGCCTTCACGGCCTGCTTGAGCGCTGTGGTCATGTCGGTTTTCTCCCAGGAGAATGAACCATCGCGGCGCGGCTTGCGGCCGAAGTGACCGTAGGCGGCGGTGCGCGCATAAATTGGCCGGTTCAGGTCCAGGTGGCGCCGGATGCCGGACGGAGACAGGTCCATGCACTTGCGCAGGGCCTGCTCCAACACGTTTTCATGCACCTTGCCGGTTCCGTGGGTGTCGACATAGACCGACAGAGGCTGCGCCACGCCAATGGCGTAGGACAGCTGGATCGTGCAGCGGTCGGCAAGTTTTGCAGCCACGACATTCTTGGCCATGTAGCGCGCTGCGTAGGCAGCGGACCGGTCAACCTTAGTTGTGTCCTTGCCGGAGAACGCGCCGCCGCCGTGTGGCGCGGCACCGCCATAGGTGTCAACGATGATCTTGCGGCCAGTCAGACCGGCATCACCGTCCGGACCACCAATGACAAACTTGCCGGTGGGATTAATGTACCATTTGCAATCGGCAGCCACCGGCAGGTCACCCAGCGCTTCCAGCACATACGGTTCGATAACCGTACGCACCTTTGCCGAATCCCAGCTTTCATCAAGATGCTGGGTTGAGACCACAATCGAGGTGACTTCCGACGGCTTGCCGTCCACGTAGCGGATGGTGACCTGGCTCTTGGCATCCGGTCCAAGCCAGGCGGCATCGCCTTCGCCGCTATGGCGGGCTGCGGCCATCAGTTCGAGAATCTTGTGCGAGTAGTAAATCGGCGCCGGCATGAAGTCCGGTGTTTCACGGCAGGCATAGCCGAACATGATGCCCTGGTCACCGGCGCCTTCTTCACCCTGGCGGTCAGCGGCATTGTCCACGCCTTGAGCAATATCGGTCGACTGGGCATGCAGCAGCACATCGACCTTCGCGGTCTTCCAGTGGAAACCCGCCTGTTCGTAGCCAATGGCGCGGATAGCGCGCCGCGCCGCCGAGCGGAACCTGCCCGGCGCGATAACCGGTTTGCCGGCAGCGTCTTCAACCACATTGCCGGCCTTGTCCTTCTTGAACAGCGTGTTCGGCACACGGACCTCACCGGCAATGACCACGCGATTGGTCGTGGTCAGCGTCTCGCAGGCAACACGCACGGTCCACGGATCGGTACCGGTCTTGCGGGCCTCCTTGTAGACAAGATCGACAATCTCGTCGGAGATGCGGTCACAGACCTTGTCCGGGTGACCTTCGGAAACCGATTCGCTGGTGAAGAGATAGTTCTGACGTGCCATGGCTTGCAAACTCCACGAATGGGACAGGATGATCGCCATATGCAGATTTCTTTATATGCATTGGCAGCCGGGTGGACGCCCTTTTGTCAGGCTGCGCGCATCACGTCAAGCCAACATTGATCAAATACGAGCAATTAGCCAGCGCCGGTGCAGCCGCTAAACCAGCTCTACCCGGACTCAACTTTGCAGATGCCGGACACGGACTTCACGAGATCGAGGATATTGCGCCTGACTTCAGGGCTTTCTATCTCGGAAAATGTTCGCACAAGCTGTGCGCCGTCGGGACTGGACAAAAACTCGATCATCTCGAATGAACCGGAGGATTTGTCCGTCTTGCTCCTGCCGTCAATGTCGCTGCGGACCATATCATCGAAGAAAAACTGGACCGGCACATCGAGAATGCGCGACATGTCATACAGCCTGCTGGCGCTGATACGATTGGAGCCCTTTTCGTACTTCTGGATTTGCTGAAAGGTTAGATCGAGACTTTCGCCGAGCTTTTCCTGGCTCATTCCAACCAGCATTCTGCGCATCCGCAGCCTGCTGCCAACATGTACATCAATCGGATTTGGCATTTTCATTGTCATCAGCCACCTGTCCCGCAAGCGTTTGCAGATCGGCAGGGTTGCGCGCCCACAAAATCACCACCTGGCAGATCAGTTGCCGTTACAGCACACTGTTGTGAGCTGTTTTCGGGGAAAAGGCGGAAGTGTGTTGCCGATTCACATCTATGATCAATTGTCATGCACTTCTGGTACACAAAACTTCTTCATCCGTCTACAAATTAAGTAGACCGCCGCTATTAAAGTCAGCAAGCCCAGGAAGCCCAAATCCCCGATCACCGAGTAAGGCGTTGCTGCCATGATCACCGGCATGAAAACATCCAGATGACCTGTCGTACCCAGTGCCAGGCTTGCGCGCACGCGGCCTGTCGCGTCAATTATTGCCGAAATTCCGGTGTTGGCGGCCCGTATCATCGGCACGCCCTGTTCAATGGCGCGAAACCGTGCATGACCCAGATGCTGATGGGGCCCGCCGGATGTGCCGAACCAGGCGTCATTGGTTGCGTTCACCAGCATGTCGGGTCGTGATGCATACGGCAACGAGCGCGGAAACACCGCTTCGTAGCAGATGAAACCGGCAAAGGCCGGTATCCCGTCGAGCCGGACAACCCGGTCTTCACTGCCGGCGGAAAATCCCGGCGGCAGGTTCACCAGTTGCCGCAATCCGAGCGGTTCCAGCAGCCACTGAAACGGCAGGAACTCCCCGAAGGGTACCAGGCGGACCTTGTCATGCCGGGCCGCGATCTGACCGCCAGCGGGGATGGCCAGCAGGGAATTGAAGATCGCAGAGCCGCCGTGAGCATCCGTTACGCGGTGCAGGCCGCCGGTCAGCAGTGGCGAGCCCGCCGGCAGGCTGTCCATTATCCTGGCACGCAAGGCATCTTCCTCACCGATCAGCCGCGGCAGTGCACTTTCGGGCCACACAATGATTGGCGGTGCCTTCGACGGACGGGCAAACGGTATACTGCTCAGTTTGAGATAGGTATCAATGATCTGGCTGGCATGTGCCGGGTCCCATTTGTCCTTCTGGGAAATATTCGGCTGAATGATGCGCACCAGGGTTGCACTATCAGCACCTTCGTCGAGGGTGGTTTCGTAGCTGGACACACGGGCACTACCCCACACATGGAAAGCCACTGCGACAACGCCAACCAGGGCCGCAAACACGACGCGCCCCGGGGATCTTTGCGGCTGCTTGCCCACGTCGCCAAATACTGCTGGCACTGCGGCGGCGACAATGACCAGAACCGTCATCCCGTATATGCCGACCAGGCTGGCGATTTGCGAAAACCCGTCCAGTGAACCGACCCCGTAGCCGGGCAGGTTCCAGGGAAACCCGGTCAGCAGGTGACCTCTGAACCATTCTCCCGTGCCGATGAGGGCGGCCAGCAGCAATACCCTCGGCCAGCCTGCAATCCATAAAACCGCCGCCACACCGAACGCCATCCCCCAGTAAAGCGACAGATAGGCCGGCAGGCCGGCAACCGCAAACGGGATCAGGGCGGCAAATTTTTCCGGTTCCAGCCAGAAGGCTTCCGAAATCCACCACAGCGACGGGACAAAGTATCCGAATGCAAAACACCAACCGATCACGAAGCCCGCACCAAAGCGGCGCCGCGTCCCGGTCCGCTGCCGGACAGTGTCGTCGAGCAGCCAGACCAGCACCGTGTAACTGACAAACAATACCGGCCAGATGTTGAAGGGCGGCAAGGACAGGCAGGCAAACGCACCAGCCAGCGACGCCACCAGGCACTTTTGCCAAAGCGGCCCGGATGCCAGGCGTGCGGGAATGCTGGTCAGTTGTGCACCTGTGGAGCCGGCTGTTCAGGCGATTTCGCAGCAGGTTTGGCCGTGCTTGCAGGCGTGCGCGCCTTGCGCGGTTTGGTGTGGATGGCAACACGGCGCACCCGCCTGGGATCAGCCGCAATGATCTCAAACTCGATGCCCGAGTCATGCTTGACCAGTTCACCGCGAACCGGCACACGGCCGAGCATATGGAAGATCAGGCCGCCGAGCGTATCGGCTTCTTCTTCCTCATCAGCCGGTAACAGCTTGATACCCAGCGTTTCTTCGGCATCCTCGATCTCCAGTCGCGCCTCGGCGAGCCAACTGGTTTCGGATGCCTGGGTGATCAATTCATCCTTTTCATCGTGCTCATCGGCTATATCGCCAACGATTTCCTCGACCAGGTCTTCAATGGTGGCGAGACCGTCGGTGCCGCCATATTCATCCACCACAACCGCCATGTGAACATGGGTGGACTGCATTTTCACCAGAAGGTCCGCGGCTGGCATGGATGGCGGAACATAGAGCAGTTCGCGCATGATGCCGAGTTCGCTCACCGGAGTTTTCAGGTCGCTGGCAGACAGAGACAGGATCGGTACCGTTTTCTTGGTGCCCTGCTTCGGGCGGGTACGCTTGTCCTTGGAATTCAGCCACTCCAGAAAATCTTTGATGTGGATCATGCCGAGCGGTTCATCCAGCGTATCATGGTAGATGGGCAGCCGGGAATGGCCGGCCTCAAGGAAGCAGTCGAGCAGTTCGGATACGGAGTTTTCAGCATCAATGGCGATAATTTCCGCGCGCGGCACCATGACATCGTCCAGGCGCAAGTCGGAAAACTCGATCAGGTTGAGCATCATCGACTTGGCATCGGCCCGGAACGCCGCCGTGCCGTCTTCCTCGGCATGCCGGTCGAGCACGCCTTCCAGGCTTTCGCGCAGGGTTTCGTCCGACCTGCCGCCACCCAGGATCCGTCTGATCCGGGACCACAGGCCGCCATTGTCGTTTCTGGTAATTTCAGAAGGGGTGCTGGTCCCGTTACGGGACCTGCTAGATTGGTCTTCGTCCATTTGACCGGCCGGCTTTCACCGGCGTCCTCTGTCCTGTCTCAGCGATAATCCCTATACGGCTTATGCATATGGATCGGCAATGCCAAGCACGTTCAGTATGTCGATCTCAAGGCGTTCCATAACATTCGCCTCGGCTTCATTTATGTGATCATAATCCATTAAGTGCAAGATGCCATGCACAGCAAGGTGAACCAAATGATTCTGCAGTGACTTGTTCTGCTGCAATGCTTCTTGTTTTACCACCCCGGCTGCCAGCATGATATCACCCAGCGGGCGCGGCTCGCCAGGCGGCAACGGCATGTCCGTGGCAGCCGGAAATGACAACACATTGGTCGGCCCGGCCTGGTTGCGCCAGTGCCGGTTGAGTTCGGCCACGGCATCATCGGTTGCCAGCGAAATGGTCACGACCGCGTGCGACAGATCAACGTCAAGGGCAGCTTCGGTCGCCTGTGCCGCCGCGCGCAATACCGGTTCCGGATCGCGCAATTCACTCCAGGCGGTTTCATCAACCTCGATTTCGAGTATCACAGCGAGCGTGGCCTTGTTGCCGGCTCCCATCCGGCGCGTTCATAGGCATCGACGATGCGCGATACCAATTGATGACGAACGATGTCGGACTTGTCGAACTTGATCTGGGAAATACCCTTTACGTTTTTCAGGTAGTCCAATGCCTGGGTCAGTCCGGACGTGGTGCCCGGCGGCAAATCGACCTGCGTCGGATCACCGGTGATGACCATGCTTGAGCCTTCTCCAAGCCTGGTCAAGAACATCTTCATCTGCTGCGGCGTGGTATTTTGCGCCTCATCCAGGATGATGAAGGCCGATGACAGGGTACGGCCGCGCATGAAGGCCAGGGGCGCAATTTCAATGGTATTGTCGGCCAGTCCCTTGATCACGGCTTCCGGCGGCATGACGTCGTACAGCGCGTCATAAAGCGGCCGGAGATAGGGATCGACCTTTTCCTTCATGTCACCGGGCAGGAAACCGAGACGCTCGCCGGCTTCTACTGCCGGGCGCGACAGGATGATGCGGTCAACCCGTCCGGCCATCAGATCGGCAGCGGCACATACGACCGCAAGATATGTCTTGCCGGTACCGGCCGGACCAATGCCGAACACCAGTTCGTTGGCGGCGATTGCCTCAAGATACATTTTCTGGCCCGGAGATCTCGCCGTTACGGTTTTGCGCCGGGTGCGAATAGCGGCAACTTCAGACGCACCCTTGGCAACTGCAACCGGGCTCATGGCCATGCGAATAGCACCCTCGACATCGCCTCGGCCGAGGTCAAGACCCTCCAGGGCGCGCTGATAGAGCTCCACCAGAACCTGTCTGGCCATTTCGTTGCCGGTTTCAGAGCCGCGGATCGCAACCTTGTTGCCGCGCGGTGTGATATCGACGCCAAGCCTGTCCTCGATCAAGAGCAGGTGCTCGTCGTGCTCGCCGAACACCAGCATCAGCAGGCGGTTGTCGTCGAAGCTTAAGGTAATGCTGCTGTGCGCTGAGTCATCGGTGGTCTTCTTGTGCCGGGATGCGGGCCTTGGCTGGGCAGTGCGTGACGTCAACGGGGCAGATCTCCTGATTCGCTGCAATGGTGGTGAAAGCACATCACATTCGGCCTTATGCTTCAACCATGTGACCGGTTAATGAATTTGGGCCGACACTTTCGATGGCGACCTTAACAGTGTCGCCAATCTGTTTGTCACCCGCCTCGATGAACACCGACTGCAGGTAAGGCGAGCGCCCGATCAGCTGGCCGTTCTGCCGACCCGGCTTTTCCAGCAACACATCGAGCACACGCCCCTTGCAGGCCTCATTGAAAGATGCCTGCTGCGCACCCAGCAGGGCTTGCAGCTCGGCAAGGCGTTTTGCCTTCACGTTTTCCGGCACCTGGTCGGCCTCGGTAGATGCCGGCGTGCCGGGACGCGCTGAATACTTGAAGGAAAATGCCTGCGCATAGGTCACCTGCCGGACCAGGTCCATGGTGGCGGCAAAATCGGCATCTGTCTCGCCGGGAAAACCGACAATGAAGTCGGACGACATGGCGATGTCCGGGCACGCTTCGCGGATGCGGCCGACAAGATCCATGTATTCCGCTGCCGTGTGCTTGCGGTTCATGGCTTTCAGGATGCGGTCGCTGCCTGACTGAACCGGCAAGTGCAAGTAAGGCATCAGTTTCGGGTTCGAGCCGTGAGCCGCAATAAGCTGGCCGTCCATGTCGCGCGGATGGCTGGTCGTGTAACGCAGTCGCTCAAGACCCTCGATACCGGACAGCGCATTGAGCAGATGGCCCAGTGACCAGTCATGCCCGGCAAGCCCTTCACCGTGCCAGGCATTGACGTTCTGGCCCAGCAGCGTGATTTCACGCACCCCCGCATCGACCAGCCGGCGCGCTTCGTCCAGGATGCGATCGGCGGGGCGGGAAAACTCCGCACCGCGGGTATAGGGCACGACGCAGAACGTGCAGAACTTGTCACAACCCTCCTGCACCGTCAGGAAAGCCGCGACCCCGCGCCGGACCGGTTTCGTGGCAGGTGCATCCAGCACGTCAAACTTTTCATTGACAGGCAGTTCCGTCTCGATCACGGCAGCCCCTGTTTCGCCATGACGATCAAGCAGGTCAGGCAGCCGGTGATAGGTCTGCGGGCCGAATACCAAATCAACCACCGGTGCGCGGCGAACGATTTCCTCGCCTTCGGCCTGCGCCACGCACCCGGCGACCGCGATTTTCATGTCGCGCTCGCTGCGCGATTTCAGGCGGCGCAACCGGCCCAGCTCGGAATAAACTTTCTCGGCGGCCTTTTCACGGATGTGGCAGGTGTTGAGGATCACCAGATCGGCGTCTTCCACGGTCTCAGTTGTGACATAGCCGCGTTCACTCAATACCTCGCCCATGCGATCACTGTCATAGACATTCATCTGACACCCATAGGTCTTGATGAACACCTTTGACGGCGTGGCCGATGATGATTGCTGCTGCGTCAGCGGCATTGATAACTCTCCGGTATCAGGACGGTTTGAGATTGTCGCAATCAAAGCCGATCAACCTGATCGTTGCTGGTTTGGTAGAGGCTATAGTCGCTCATCGGTCCGGTTACAATCGAAATGGTCAGCGTCCGTCAGCATCACACTGGCGGTAATCGCGTCGCCACAGGTGCCGTCAGCCTTCCTGTAGTAGTTGGAACGCACCCCGTTGCGGGTATAGCCGGCACTTTCATACAGCGCGTGAGCGGCCTGGTTGTCCTGGGCGTACTCAATAAATATTTTCCTCGCGCCGGCCTTTTCGGCATACCGGCGCACCGCCTGCATAAGGGCGCGTGCGACGCCTCTGCGGCGGGCATGCGGCAGCACCGCCAGCGTCAGCACTTCCATCTCATCTGCCGCAGCGCGCAGCAACACGAAGCCGCAAGGGCTTTTTTCCCCGAACTTGTTGTGCATTGCCAGCAGAGCGGTCGAGCCGGGTGTGGCCAGCAGTGCCGCCATGGCCGTGGCATCCCAGGCATCTTCAAAACAGGGTTCGTGAATGGCAGCAAGAACGCTGGCATATTGTGCCCCTGCCGGTTCAATTGTCAGATCGCTTTCGCGATGTTTAACCAGCGGTTTTTGCGCCTTGGCGTCCGCAGCACGCAGGTAGAACGGAACCGCGGCCGCACCCGTGTCTGTGGCCTGGCCCGCAAGCCTGGCGATTGTGGCCGCTTCGGGAATGCCGCTGACATCACCAACAACCAGATCATCTGGCAGCTCCACCAGGCGAGCGCCGGAACCGGCGGCAAGCCCTGACTTGTCACTCAGCAATTCGCCAACATCGGATATACCCAGCACCGTTGCCGGGTGCGCAGGTTCGCCGTTGCCATCAAACCCCTGCAGGTAAACCTCGCCACGGCGGGCATTCTGTATGATCCAGATGTCACGACCGGCCGCATCTGCCAGGCAGCCGTGCGCCAATGCTGAAAACGTCGTGATGCCGACCACAGGCACTTTCAGTACAAGCGCCAGCCCGCGCACAAATGCCAACCCGATGCGCACGCCGGTAAACGTGCCGGGCCCCGAGCAGGCCGCCAGCCGGTCAATGTCTGCAAATGTAACACCGGCCTCGGCAACCACTTCCTGCACCATGCCGGTCAGGCGCTCGGCGTGGCCGCGCTGCATAGGTTCGCTGACCAGCGACAGCGGCCGATCTTCGGCGGTGTCGAAAACACAGACCGAACAGGCCGCATGCGCGGTGTCTACACTGAGAACAATCATGGCGTCAGAGCCACTGGGAGGCTCAATTGGGGAACGGTCAGACCGGGCGGACTTCACTTACTTCCGGAATGAAATGGCGCAGCAGGTTTTCGATCCCGTGCTTCAATGTCGCCGTGGAGCTGGGGCACCCGGCGCAGGCGCCTTTCATCTGCAGGTAAACAACGCCTTCCTTGAAACCATGGAAAGTGATATCACCGCCATCCTGCGCCACCGCCGGACGAACCCTGGTGTCGAGCAGTTCCTTGATGGTGGTGACGATCTGCTGGTCGGCTTCGGAGAACTCTCCTTCATCAGCAACCGCCTCGGTTTCGCCATTGCGAATGACCGGGGCGCCCGACATGAAGTGTTCCATGATGGCGCCCAGCACTGCCGGCTTGAGATGCTGCCATTCACCATCATCCTTAGTCACCGTAATGAAATCGGCACCAAGGAACACGCCTTCAACACCGCTCACCGCAAACAGCTTTTCGGCAAGCGGCGAAATGGTCGCTTCGTCGGCTGAGCGGAAATCCCTCGGATCACCTTCCACGACAGGCTTGCCTGGAATAAACTTCAACGTACTCGGGTTCGGCGTGGCTTCGGTCTGAATGAACATGTCCGTATGAACTCCTGCGGCAACGCGTTGTTGAGATCAACGTCACCGGATGAATGTTATCTAATATATATACGTTTTCTGGAATAATTCCAGATTAGCTTGTCAGAAACTTGTTTGCCGGACCGGGCGCAAACCTGAATCGGGCTAGCGAACAAACCCCATAATCCGCCGCACATCAGCCATGACTGGCTCGGCGATGGCGTTGGCACGCTCTGCTCCGTCCTTCAGCACGGCGTCGATATGATCCTGTGACGCCATCAGTTTCTGCATTTCACCGGCAATCGGCGACAGTTTTTCAACCGCGAGATCGGCGAGCGCCTGTTTCAGGTCGGAAAACTGCTTGCCGGCGAACTCGGGCACGACAGTTTCAATCGTGTCGTCCCCGAGTGCCGCAAAAATGCCGAGCAGGTTGGCCGCCTCGGGCCGGCCCTTGAGCGCGTCCATGGTGTCCGGCAGCGTGTCGGGGTCGGTCTTCGCCTTGCGGATTTTCTTGGCAATCGTGTCGGTATCGTCCGTCAGGTTTATCCGGGACAGGTCAGACGGGTCAGACTTGGACATCTTCTTGTCGCCATCGCGCAGGGACATGACACGGGTGGCAGGCCCGGTGATCAATGGTTCCGGCAGCGGGAAAAACCCGTCCGGATATCCCGCCTCGGTGCACGCATCTGCCATGTCGATGTTGAACTTCTGCGCAATGTCACGGGTCAGTTCAAGGTGCTGTTTCTGGTCCTCGCCCACCGGCACGTGGGTGGCGCGGTAGGCCAGAATGTCGGCCGCCATCAGGTTGGGATAGGCATACAGTCCTACCGACGCGTTTTCGCGGTTCTTGCCGGCCTTGTCCTTGAACTGGGTCATACGGTTGAGCCATCCCATGCGTGCCACACAGTTGAAAATCCAGGCTAGCTCGGAGTGGGCCGCAACCTGGCTCTGGTTAAAGACAATGTGCGCGGTCGGATCGATGCCGGCGGCAAGATAGGCAGCTGTCACCTCCCGGGTGCTGCGGGCAAGCTCTTGCGGACCGCCCCAGACAGACCTGTCCTGGGTGATCGCATGCAGATCCACCACGCAGTAGATGCAGTCATGGGATGACTGCATGGCAACAAAGCGCTTGATGGCACCGAGATAGTTGCCCAGGTGCAAGTTGCCGGTTGGCTGCACGCCGGAGAAAACACGCTGGCTGGCTTGGGACATGATGTGAAAGCTCCGCTCAATCAGATTTGCTGGCCGGTATATGCCGCAATGTGCAGCCGCTGCCAAGCGTCATCAGGTGCTGCGCGAAAATGATCGCTTCAGCGCAGCGACATCCAGCGCACCCCACCACCAGGCGATTGTAAAGTAGATCGCCGCGCCGCCGCCGACCATGGCGGCCAGCAGCGCCAGACGCACGATGAACTGGGTCTCAGCGTCAAACACCGGGCTGACAAACTGCATAACGCCAAGCAGGGCAAAGCCCATGACCAGACTGGCGGCGATGATCCTGGGCAAGGCCTTTGTGAGCCGGGCGTCGAGAGCGAAATCCCCGCGCCGGGACAGCGTATAGCCAAGCATCAGGGCGTTGACCCAGCCGGCGGCTGTAGTCGCCAGCGCAACGCCGACATAGGCGATGAACGGAAACAGCGCCAGCGCACCTGCAATGTTGATAACAACCGAAATCAGCGCAAACCACATGGGCGTGCGAGTATCCTCGCGGGCAAAGTAAGCGGGTGAAAACACCTTGATCATGACGAAGGCCGGCAGCCCGGCGGCAAAGGCAGCGAGCGCCACAGACGTGGCGCGAGCATCGTCAGCATCGAAGGCACCGCGCTCAAACAGCACGTGGATGATCGGATGCGGCATTGCCATCAGCGCGACGGCCGACGGTATGGTGAGCAGCAGCGATATCTCAAGCGCCCGGTTCTGGCTGGAGTGAACACCCTCACTGTCTTCGGCGCGCAGGCGGCGCGACAGTTCCGGCAACAGCACGACGCCGATGGCAATGCCGATGACCCCCAGAGGCAACTGGTAGATGCGGTCGGCATAGTAGAGCCAGGATGGCGCGGATTCCTGCAGCGACGCGATCATGGTGGACACCAGCAGGTTGATCTGGGTTATGCCGCCTGCAATCAGGCCTGGAATGCCCAGTGCAACAAGACGCCTGACCCCGGGAGTGATGGACGGCATTTTGAGTTTCAGGGACACCCCGGCCCGGGTCATGGCGATCCACAGCATGGCGAACTGCAACAGGCCCGCGACACTCACCCCCCAAGCCAGCGCAAACCCGGTTCGTGGTTCGGCATCCCACCCCGACAGCAACGCTGCCGCCAGCACTGTTATCAGCACAATGTTCAGGATGATCGGCGCGGCAGCCGCGGCGGTGAACCGGTGCAATGAGTTCAGGATGCCGCCGACCAGGGCTACCAGAGACATGAAGGTCAGATAAGGAAACGCGATGCGCGTCAACTGAACCGTCAGGTCGAACTTTTCCGGATTATCAATGAAGCCGGGTGCCAGGCCATAGATGACGAACGGCATGGCGAGCATGGCCAGGGCAGACAGCGAGATCAGGAAAACCAGCAGGCATGCCAGTACTTCCTCGGCGAAACGGGTGGCTGCCGGTTGCCCCTCACCTTCCAGCCGGCGGGCAAACAGGGGAACAAAGGCCGCGTTAAACGCCCCTTCGGCAAACAGGCGGCGAAACAGGTTGGGAAACCGGAAGGCCACCACGAATGCATCGGCAATCAGGCCGGTTCCAATTACGCTGGCCATGAGCACGTCGCGGACAAAACCCAGTACCCGGGAGACCATGGTCATGCCGGCAACTGTCGAAGCGGATCGTAAAAGAGCCATTGTCGTGCGATGTGCCTCGCGTGCGCGAAATCGTATCCAAGATCACGGCTTGGCCCATACCCAAGCTATCCCGGGACAGGAATCAGCCGTGCAGTGACCTTGTAGACAAGCGGTTGTGGTTCAGCAAGCCGGGCAGCTTTGCGGCAACGACAACTTCGCGGCCTCTACCCGGCCCTGGCGATTTCCTTCTTCCTGCCGGTATCCAGCACATCTGTCAAACTGTCCTCTATCGACTGCAGCCTGGTCTTGCTGGTGATTTTCTGGCCCATCAGGTCGGTCACATAGAACACATCGACGGCACGCTCACCGAATGTGGTGATCTGGGCCGAGGCGATGTTGAGGTTCAGCCGGAACAGGCTGTCGGTCAGTTTGAACAGCAGGCCGAGGCGATCAAGCCCGGCGACCTCGACCACGGTGAACCTGTTCGACGTGTCATTGGACACGATAACCTGCGGTTCCACGGTGAACGCCTTGATGCGACCTTTCGGGCGGGAGGCTTCGGCGACCGCCTTGCGCAACTGGATCTTGCCGGCGAACGCCTGGCGCATCAGGTTGAGAATGCGGTCGATACGGCGCTGTTCATCGCCCGCGTCGTCGAATTCGCGCTGGATCAGCAGGGTGTCCAGCGCCATGCCGTCGGTGGTGGTGAAAATTTTCGCACCAACGATGTTGGCACCACCAGCCGCGCAGGCACCTGTCAGCAAAGCAAGCAGGCGCGGATGATCGGGCACATAAACCGTGATCTCGGTGATCGACTTGAAATTGTCGGTGCGCACGTCAAAGGCCACCGCATTGTTGTCCAGCCCGGCCCGGTCGAGCAATTTCGCATCCATGATCTGATGGTCGAGGTCAACCGTGTACCAGTACGCATCATAATGCCGTTCCAGATAGGCTGACATCCTGGCCTCGTCCCAGTCTGGCAAGGCACCGGCAAGCGCCATCTTGGCTCCCTCGATCCGGTCCATGCGCGAGATCGAGGTATGCCCGCCGGACAGGTGTGGTTCGGTTTCCGCGTACAGGGTGCGCAACAACTGGCCCTTCCAGCCGTTCCAAACACCTGGGCCCACGGCGCGAATATCGACCACGGTCAAGACTAACAGCAGGCGCAGCCGCTCCGGGCTTTGCACGATTTCAGCAAAATCCGTGATGGTCTTGTAGTCGGACAGGTCGCGCATCTGCGCCGTCTCGCTCATGAGCAGGTGATGACGCACCAGCCAGACAACGGTTTCGGTCTCCGACTTGCTCAGGCCAAGGCGTGGGCACAGGCTTCGGGCAACTTTGGCGCCGGCAATGGAGTGGTCTTCCTTGCGCCCCTTGGCAATGTCATGCAGCAGCACCGCCACGTACAGCACCCGGCGTGACACCACACCCTTGATAATGCCCGAGGCCAGCGGATGATCCTGCTGCAACAAGCCCTGCTCGATCTTGGACAGGATGCCGACGGCTCGGATCAGGTGTTCGTCGACCGTATAGTGGTGGTACATGTTGAACTGCATCAGCGCGGTAATGCGCCCGAACTCACGGATGAACCTGCCAAGCACTCCGGCTTCGCTCATCTTGCGCAACACCGCTTCAGGGTCACGCGACTTGGTCAGGATATCGAGAAACAGCTCATTGGCTACAGGATCGGTGCGCATCTCTTTGTCGATGGCGCGGCGGCTGCGGCGAACCAGCCGCAGAGTTGCCGGATGTATGGACAGGTTGTTGTGCTCGGCCACCCGGAACAGGCGGATGATCGACACCGGGTCACGCACGAACAGATCGTCATCGGCTGACTTGATGCGACCGGCCTCGATCTTGAAGACGCCTTCATCGTCAAGCTTGATGGAGCGCCAGCGAAACCGCCCGAACAGCTCGCTCATGCTGGGCGCCTGCTTGATCTGCTGTGCCTCCAGCACCGCCGACATGATGCGCGTCAGGTCACCGACATCCTTGGCCACCAGGAAATAGTGCTTCATGAAGCGTTCGACGGACTTCAGCCCGCCAAGGGCCTCATAGCCGAGCCTGGCCGCCATCTCCGACTGCTTGTCGAAGCTCAACCGGTCATCGCCGCGGCCGGTCATGAAATGCAGGTGGCAGCGGACGGCCCAGAGAAAATCCTCGCAGCTGATGAAGCGGTTCTGCTCCTTGCGGGTAAACAGGCCGGACTTGGCCAGTTCACGCACCGAGCGTGTGCCGTAGACAAACTTGGCGATCCAGAACATCGTGTGCAGGTCGCGCATGCCGCCCTTGCCGTCCTTGACATCTGGTTCAACCAGGTAACGCGACTCGCCGGCGCGGCGGTGACGGTCATCGCGCTCTTCCAGTTTGTCGGCAATGAACTGGCGCTGGTCGCGGGCCAGAATGTCCTGGCCATAGCGGCTCTGCAGATCGTCGAACAATGGCCGGTGGCCGCAGATGAAACGGGCCTCCAACACCGACGTCATGATGGTTGTGTCGGTGCGCACCAGCCGGATGCAGTCATCTACCGAGCGTGTGGCATGGCCGACCTTGAAGCCCAGGTCCCACAGCATATACAGGGTATACTCGACGACACTTTCGCCCCAAGCGGTCTGCTTGTAGGGCAGCAGGAACAACAGGTCGATGTCGGAGCCAGGCGCCAGGGCGCCGCGGCCATAGCCGCCCACCGCGACCAGCGAAATGCGTTCGGATGTCGACGGATTGCTGGCGGCATAAACGATTGACGAGGCAAATTCATAAAGCGCGGTAATCAGATGATCCTGCAGGGCCGACAGGCGATGGGCGCAGTCGCGTCCCTTGCCGGTTTCGGTGAGCAGGGCTTCTTCTTCTGCCCGCGACGTCCTGATCAGGTCCTTCAGATACTTCAGGGCCTGAGTCCGGAATTCAAGCCCGTCCACCCCGTGCCTGTCAGCCAGCGCGGTCAGTTCATGCAAAATCTGATCGGAACAGTATGCCGGCGCGCACACGTCATTTCTGGCTGGCAAAGGTACGACTGGCATGATCCCGGGTCCGTTCATTCGCGCAAAAAAGCGCAACTTGCGACCTTAACCCTTGTCGTCGGAGACAGCCAGTTTTTTCAACTGATAGACCAAGTCGAGGGCTTCGCGGGGACTGAGGTCGTCCGGCAGGATTTCTTCCAGTTTTTGCTGCAATTGCGATGGCGCACCAGCCGACTCTGCAGATTGTTTGGCAACCGGGACCGAAAACAGCGGCAGGTCATCGATGATATGGCTGCGCGACTGGGCGCGCTCGCTTTCCTCCAGCAGATGCAGGACTTCCGAGGCGCGCTCGATGACGCCGGCGGGAAGGCCCGCCAGCCGGGCCACCTGAATCCCGTACGACCTGTCGGCAGCACCAGGTGCCACTTCGTGCAGGAAGATCACCTCGCCCTGCCACTCGCGCACCTTTACCGTGGCGTTCTTGACCCGGTCGAGCTTGCCGGACAGGGCGGTCAACTCGTGAAAATGCGTGGCAAACAGCGACCGGCACCGGTTGACCTCGTGCAGATGCTCGACGCAGGCCCAGGCAATCGACAGGCCGTCATAGGTTGCCGTGCCGCGGCCGATCTCGTCCAGAATGACCAGCGAGCGCTCGGTGGCCAGGTTGAGGATGGTCGCGGTTTCCACCATCTCGACCATGAAGGTGGACCGTCCGCGCGCCAGGTCATCGGCTGCACCCACCCGGCTGAAGATCCGGTCCACGACGCCAATACGGGCGGACTGGGCCGGCACGAAACTACCCATCTGGGCCAATAGGGCGATGATTGCATTCTGCCTGAGATAGGTCGACTTGCCGGCCATGTTGGGGCCGGTCAGCAAGGTGATATGGCGTGTCGGGGCGCGATCATCATCCTGCTCACCGGCTGACAGCATGCAGTCGTTGGGCACAAAAGCTGGTCCCGCCTGACGGCGCAGCGAGGCTTCCACCACCGGGTGGCGGCCGGCCTCGACCTGAAAGCTGCGCGAGGCATCCATGTGCGGTCTTGCGTAATCGTGCCGCACCGCCAATTCGGCCAGCGCGCAATAGACGTCCAACTCGGCCAGCGCATCGGAGACAGCGTGCAGCATGGCGGCGCGTTCACAGGCCTCCTCGGCCAGGTGCTCGAACATTTCGATTTCGATGGCGCGCGCCCGGTCGCCGGCAAGCGATATCTTCTGCTCCAGCCCGGTAAGCTCGGTGGTGGTGAAGCGCATGGCATTGGCCATGGTTTGGCGATGGATGAACTCACCCGTATGATCTGCACCGAGCAGTTTCTCACCGCCCTGCTGGTTCAGTTCGATGAAATAGCCCAGCATGTTGTTGTGTTTTATCTTGAGCGCCTTGAGGCCGGTTTCCCCGGCGTACCTGGTCTGCAGGCCAGCAATGACCTTGCGGCTTTCGTCGCGCAGCGACCGGTTTTCATCAAGTTCGTCATTGGCGCCTGCACGAATGAAACCGCCATCGCGCGTGGTGGCCGGCAATTCCACCGCAAGTAGTGTGTCCAGGCGCGTGGCAAACTCCGTATCCGCCTGCCCGAGCGCCTGCCAGATGCCGGCCAGCCGGTCCGGCCACGGGTCGATGCCGGATTTCCCGGCATGCGTCTCGGCAAGCCTGGCACACAGCATGACGCCATCCTTTATGGCAGCAAGATCGCGCGGCGAGCCGCGCTTCAGGCTCAGTCTTGCCAGTGCCCGGTTCATGTCGGGCGCCTGGCGCAGCGCGTCCCTGATGTCTGCACAAGGGCCTGAGTCAGATGTCAGCGCCTCCACCGCGTCATGGCGTGCCACGATCACATCAACACCGGTCACCGGTGCCGCCAGCCGGTCAGCCAGCAAGCGGCCGCCGGGCCCGGTGACGGTCAGGTCAATGGTGTGCAGCAGGCTACCATTGCGGTCGCCTGACAGCGTCCTGACCAGTTCCAGATTGGCTCGCGTCGCGGCATCGATCAGCACTATGTGCCCGGGCTCTACCACCGTCGGAGGCCGCAGGCTGGGCGTTTTGCCGACCTGGGTCAGCATGACATAGTCAAGCAGGACGCCGGCGGCAGCCGTCGCGGCCCGGTCAAAGCTGCCGAACGCGTCCAGCGACGCCACCTGGTAGTGTTCCTGCAACCGGTTGCGGGCGGACGTTGAATCGAACCTGGATGCCGGCAACGGCGTTATGGTTGCCGCGACTTCATCCAGCAGCAGCGACAGTTCGCCGTCGCCCAGAAGTGCATCGGACACCAGCATTTCGGATGGGTCGATACGCGCCAGTTCGGACATCAGCGCGGAACCGGTTACCGATGTCACCGAGAACTCGCCGCTCGACATATCCAGCCACGACAGCGCCATCCTGTCGTCGGCCTTGATGCGGGCCAGGCAGGCCAGGTAGTTGCTGCGCCCTGCCTGCAGAAGGTTATCTTCGGTGATCGTGCCGGGTGTCACCAGGCGGACCACGTCTCGGCGCACGACCGATTTTGAACCGCGCTTTTTCGCTTCCGCCGGATCTTCGGTCTGCTCACAGACCGCGACCTTGTGGCCAAGCCGGATCAGCTTCTGCAGATAATCATCGGCGGCATGAACCGGCACGCCGCACATGGGGATATCATCGCCCAGGTGCTTGCCGCGCTTGGTCAGCGCGATCCCGAGGGCGGCAGAGGCCACTTCGGCATCTTTGAAAAACAGCTCGTAGAAATCCCCCATGCGATAGAACAGCAGGCTTTCGGGATGCGCCTGCTTGATCTCGGTATACTGCGCCATCATGGGCGTCATCTTGCCGACCTGGTCTGATGCGGCTGCGCCGGTGGGCGATGGTTGCTGCTGCGGTCTGTTCATGGTGGCGGCAGACTACTCCATCGAAGGCAGTCTCGTCGCTTGCCCTTTTGCCGCCATCCACAGCAGGGTTTGGACCGGGCTTATGCGGCATCTCCGGGCTGCATGAGACCGGCGACAGCCTCTTCAAGATCAGCACGGTCAAACGGTTTGGTCAGGTAACCGTCCATGCCGGCGTTCAGACAGGTGCGCTGGCTGTCTTCACGCAGATTGGCGGTCAGGGCCAGGATGGGCACACGGGTTTTGACGCGATGCTGTTTTTCCAGCTTGCGAATCTGCTTGGTGGTTTCGACACCGTCGATTTTCGGCATGAAGATATCCATCAGGATGATGTCGTGCGCGATGGATTTTTTCGACCTCAACTGGCGCGTGATCTCGGCAATTGCGTCTTCGCCATTGTCGAGATGGGTCACAGTATGACCAGCTGCCTTGAGCATTTTCGTGGCCAGCAGCATGTTGATCTTGTTGTCTTCGACCAGCATGACATTGAGCCCGGCATTATCCTTGACCCTGCGCAGCCGGCGAGCGGTCTTCCTGAGCGAGGTAACCGGTTTGCGCATCGGGTCGGGGTTGGTCGACAACTGGGCCAGCAATGTTGCCCGGCGCGTCGGTTTGAGCAGATAGCCGATGCGGACATCGTCTATAAGTTTCC
>JBPCVV010000339.1:0-2832 GCA_051010195.1 Anderseniella sp.
TCGGTGCCGCCGCGCCCGCCGAACATGAAACGGTTGTCGGGCAGCAGTCTGAAATAATGTAACAGATTCAGGGTATCGTAGGACGGGTCGGTGCGCGTCCAGCCCTGCGCCTTCAGTTCGTTGTCGGTGATCGGCCGGGTCACGATGATGCGGGTCAGCGCCGGCAGCAGCCTGCCGCCAACGGCGGCTGGCAGCGTCTCGTCGGTATACCCGTTGCTGGCCACCAGCACAGTTTTCGCAGTCACTTTACCGCCGACAGTCTTGAGTGTGTGCAGACCGGATTCCTGGGTCCAGTCCGTCACCTCGGAATTTGTAAACACCGTCACCCCGGCATCAATGGCCACCCGCGCCAGCCCGCGGACATATTTCAGCGGGTGCAGCCCGAATGTAATGTCGCTCTGCAGACCTGCATGAGACGCTTCGCTGTCATTGCCCCGTTCGACCAGTTCTTCCCGGGTCAGGAAAGTGGATCCGGCCCCGAACGTGTCGCGCAGAAAAGCCTGCTCCTGTTTCAGGTCCTTGATGGCAGCTTCACTGTGCGCCAGTTGCAGTTCCCCGTGCCCGGTGCGATCCGCGTCAATGCCGTTAGCGGCCAGGAACTCACCGACAAAGTCAACCGCAGCGCACTGTGTCGAGAAAAACCGCCCGGTTTCCTCGACACCGAACCGCTTGATCAACTGGCCATAGGACAGTTTTGACGAACCGGGACAGCAGAACCCGCCATTGCGCCCCGAAGCCCCCCAGCCGATATCACCGGCTTCCAGCACACACACCTTCAGCCCGTGGCCCCGCGTCAGTTGCAGGGCGGCATGCAGGCCCGCATACCCGCCGCCGATGACTGCCACATCGGCAGTTTCTGCGCCGTCCAGCGTCTGTTTTGTCCGGCCCAGCGGGTCGGCTGAGGCTTCCCAGTAACTTGGTACGGTGGTGGAAAAATCAAACGCGGCGGGGTGATACAGTCTCATGAATCCGAACTTGATCCGGCGGGTCCGGAAGGTCAAGCGGTCAAACGGGGGTTGCCAGATCATCGCAGGCAACCGATAAACAGGTTTTGGTGAGGTTTTCCGTTTTCAGTTCATGCCCGTCAAATCGATTACATCACTGGCCTGCCTGAGCATTGCCCTCCTAGCGGTGGCCCCGGATTGTGATGCGCGCCCGGTCACCCGCGAGCAGGGTTTGCACAGGATGTACGGCCAGCTGGTGATCAAGGGGTTTGCCGGGTTGATGGTTGGCGACAAGCGTGTCCGCACGGTCCGCAAGGCGCTTGAGCAAAGCCTTCTCGGCGGCGTCATTCTTTTCCAGAAGAACATTAAAAACCCGAAACAAGTTGCTGCATTGACTCGCTATTTCCGCGATGCAGATACCCGTCACAAGCCGATCATCGCGGTGGACGAGGAAGGTGGCGCTGTAGAGCGCCTCAACCGTGCCAAGGGGTTCACCTACACACCGGGGCATTTTCGCATGCAGCAGCGCAGTACCGTCGCCCAGGCCCGCAAGCGCTATGACGGCATGGCGAAGGAACTGGTCAAGGCCGGGTTCAACACCAATCTCGGTCCCGTGGTCGATCTGCGTCTCAATCCCAACAACCCTGTCATTGCCCGCAACTACCGCTCGTTTGGCGTCCACCCGCTGTATGTGGCACGTTATGCGCAGAGTTTTGTCGCCGCCCATGATGCCGCCCGCATCGGCACGGCCCTGAAACATTGGCCGGGGCACGGATCATCGACCAAGGACAGTCACCTGCACTTTGTTGATGTGACCAAGTACTGGAAAGAGGTCGAAATCGAGCCCTACCGCCGGCTGTTCGCGAAGGGATATTCGGGCATGGTGATGACCTCGCACATCTATCACCGCGAGTGGGGCAACGGCCAGAACCTGCCGGCGTCCCTGTCGCCGGTCGCCATCAAGACCATGCTGCGCGACGATTTGGGGTTCGACGGCGTGGTCATCACCGACGACCTGCAGATGCGCAGCATCAGTTCCAAACGCAAGCTGGATGAAGCCATCATCATGGCGCTGGCCGCCGGCAACGACATCGTGCTCATCGGCAATGTGCTGGCGCAGGCTCCGTCCAACCCGGATTTTGCCGTCCGCGCCATAGCCCGCGGCGTCAGCGAGGGCCGGCTGACCTTCAAACAATTATACCGGTCATGGCAGCGGGTGATTGCCTACAAGGCCCGGCTGCGGCAGTAAGGCCAGCACGTCTGTCATGACGAAACTTTGAATGCGCAACACCACTGGATCGGTTATACACGCGCCATGCACCTGATATCGAATTCCCTCGTTGCCGCACTGTTCCTGTGCCTTATGTCGCTCAGCGTCAACGCCGCCAGCTTGGTAATGTTTGACCGCAAGGGCTGTCCGTGGTGCGCCAAGTGGCATGCCGAGATCGGCGTGGAGGCCTACAATGCCGGCCCTGAAGGCCGCGCCGCGCCACTGCGGGTGCTGGATGTTGCCTCACCCCGGCCCAAGGACCTGAAAGGCATCGGCGGCATAGTCGGCACTCCGACCTTCGTGCTCGTCGAAAACGGCCGCGAGATCGACCGCATGGTCGGCTATCCCGGCAAGCAGGTGTTCTTCGGCAAGGTCCAGCTGATGCTCGACAAGCTGTCCGGTGCCGACAAGCAGTACAAGACAATTATCATTCAATAACTGGCTACAGCCTCGCGGCATTTTCTCCAGTACAATTTGATCTGTCGCATTGACCCTTAAAGCCGGTTTCTTCAAATATGCGGGCGGATCACCCCAACTGCTGGAGGCTGCCCACGCCATGAACTTCGACATCACCAATGCTCTGTTCGGTCTTGCAGGCGGCATCCTGATCGGCCTGTC
>JBPCVV010000340.1:0-26042 GCA_051010195.1 Anderseniella sp.
TCCTGCCCACATGCCCACAAGGCGCAGGCTGTGGTCGAGCTGGAACTATATCGAGCGCGCCGACCGGGAAGGAGACAAGCAGCTCACCGTTTCCTACTGGATGAATGCGCTGCAACCACTGAAGACAGATACCGACCTGTTCGTCACACTGAACCCCGCAGGCCCGGTAGAGCCGTCCAAAGTACTTGGTCAGTTCAACTACACACATCCTGTTTTCAACACGGCAGCGATGACTGCACAACAGGACCTGTGGGATCTGCAGGGCCGGCGCCGGACCTGGTTCTGCGGCAGCTATTTCGGTTACGGATTTCATGAAGACGGACTGCAGTCCGGCCTTGCCGTTGCTGAGGACCTGAGCGGCGTTCAACGGCCCTGGTCGGTGGAAGGCGCGTCAGGCAGAATCCATCGCAAACCCGTTGCCGTGGCAGAACCAACCCGCGAGGCCGCCGAATGAAGCCAGCGCCTGCAGACGCCGCGATTTATCACGGCCAGGTTGTGCACAAGCGGTTCACGCCCGTGCGTCACCGCTTGTGCTACCGGGTTTTCAGCCTGCTGCTCCCGCTCAACGGCATCAGCGAAGTGTGCAGCAGGACCAGGTTTCTGTCCCACGACCGCTTCAACCTGGTGTCGTTCCACGACCGTGATCACGGCAGGCGCGACGGCTCCAGTGTCTCGGCATTCGTCACGCAAACCATGCAGGCCGGCGGCGTCGATACCGGGGCCTGCGAATTGTATGTGCTGTGCTACCCGAGAATTCTCGGCTACTGCTTCAACCCGCTGACGACCTATTACGCCGTCACCGAAAACGGCGACATTGCCGCCATGCTGTACGAAGTATCCAACACGTTCGGCGAACACACCCACTATCTGGTCACCGGCGGCATCACCCGCAACGGTACACTGGAACAGGCTTGTGCAAAGGCGTTTCACGTCTCGCCGTTCAACGAGGCGGACGGCGAGTACGGTTTCCGGGTCACCCGGCCGGGTGAGAGTGTATGCGTCGGGGTATCGCTCAGACAGGACAACAAGGCCATTCTCAATGCCTATTTCAGCGGCAGCAGGACCGGCCTCACATCGCGCTCTTTGCTGTCGGCAGTGGCGCATCAGCCGCTGATGACCTGGAAAGTCATTGCCGGCATCCACTTCGAGGCGCTGCGCCTGTGGATGAAGGGCTTGAAACTGCGCCGCAAACCGTCGTTTGGCGGTTTGACGGTGCACCGGACGGAAAGACTTGAACGATGACTGACGAACTGCTGCAAGCAGGTCCGCGACCCGCCAGGTCCCGGCGCCGCCTGACCGGCCGCGTGCTTGAATTTCTGGGCAGGCGCATGGTGAAGGATCGCCTCAAGGGACAGATCAGGCTGACCCTGCCCGATGGCCACCAGCTTGTGCTGGGGCAGAAATCGGCAGACGGACATGATGCAGACCTGAAAATCACATCCTACCGGGTACTGGAAAAATCCATCCGGCGCGGATCGGTCGGTTTCGGCGAAGCGTATATGGCGGGCGATATCGACAGTGACGACCTGGTATCGCTGTTCCGGTTTTTCCTGGCAAACCGGGGTGCGTTTCATACAGCAGGCGGCGAGTTGTTCAAGGTGAGACTTGGCGACAGGCTGGCCCACCAGCGGCGCAGAAACACGCTTGCCGGCAGCCGCCGGAACATTGCCGCCCACTATGACATGGGCAACGATTTCTATGTCCGGTGGCTTGACCCGGGCATGACCTACTCCGGCGCCCTGTTCGGCAGCAGGGACATCAGCCTGGAAGCCGCGCAACATGCCAAGTATTCCCGCGCCCTCCAACTGGCAGCGGCTGGCGAAGGGGAAAACCTGCTGGAGATCGGGTGCGGCTGGGGCGGCATGGCGGAACACGCGGCTCGAGCAGGCAGGACAGTCGACGGCATCACGCTGTCCGGCCGGCAGCTAGAATTTGCAAAAGCGCGTATTGAACTGCTCGGCCTGCAAGACAGAGTTTGTCTGGATCTGAGGGACTATCGCCAGGTGCAGGGCCGCTATGATGGGATCGTGTCGATCGAGATGATAGAGGCTGTTGGCGAAGAGAACTGGCCGGCATATTTCGCCACTCTGTCGCGATTACTTAAACCGGGAAGGCAGGCCGTGCTGCAGGCGATCACGATCGCGCCTGAATACTTTGACCGCTACCGGGCCAAGGTCGATTTCATACAGCGCTACGTGTTTCCCGGCGGCATGCTGCTGACGGACAATGCAATTTCCAGGCATGCGGACGATCACGGCATGGCACTGGTGCACACCGAAAAATTCGGGCGCGACTATGCCAGGACCCTGCGGACATGGAGGCACAACTTCAACGCGGCCTGGGATGACATCGCTCCACTGGGCTATGACGAGAAATTCAAGCGCATGTGGCTATACTACCTGACGTATTGCGAGGCCGGCTTCGACGATGGCGCCATTGATGTAGGCTTTTATGTGCTTCGCAAAGAGACACAATGATCCGCGCGACCAACAGTTTCGTTAGATTTATCAAGGCACTATTCAAATCACACAATTCAACGCCAGGACACAACGACATGCTTCAACGCAATCCGGACAGCTTCAGCATGGCAAGATTCGACATGGCCGACTATTTCGAAGGACGCACGCGCGCCTGGGGCATGTTTGAAACCATCACAGGCAAGGTCAAGAAATCCTTTGTGGCCAACATTGAAGGCCGCTGGGACGGCGATGACTTCCTGCTGGAAGAAGACTTCACCTTTTCCGACGGTGGAAAAGACACCCGCACCTGGCGGCTGACATTCAAGGATGACGGCAATTTCCAGGCGAGTTGTGCCGACACGCCAACGCCGGGCAAGGGCATGATGGCGGCCAGGCGCGGTGACCTGGCCTATTCGATGGCCCTCGATGTCGGCGGCAAGAAGATGATGCTGTCTTTCACCGACCTGTTCTACCAGATCGACGAGCACACGGTGCTGAACCGGGCCAAGGTCAAGAAATTCGGCATTCCTGTGGGACAGGTGCTGATTTCGTTTAGCAAGGTCTAGGACCTTGCTGACCCGCAGCCCTCAAAATGCGGAGGCCCCGCCCGGAGGCGAGGCCAGCATCAGGTAAATGCCACTACAGAGGGGGCAGGCGGCAGATCCTAACGCATTGCTTGTGAATCTGAAGTCAAGCTATTCTGCGGCTTTGCTCGGGGGCTGATCGCACATCTGGGCAATCTGATCACCCAACATGGATATGGCGTGACCGACATCGCGGATCTTGCTGTCCTGCTGCTTGTTCGCCAGCGAAAGCGATGCGGTAAAGTCCATGTCCATGCGCATGTTGGCGGCCTTGCAATTTCCGATCTGGGTATCGAGTTCGGACAGCTTCTCAGCCAGTGCCTGTTCACGTTCGGCCAGTTCACGTTCCACATTGGCAACTTTCTGGAACAACGCTTCCTCGCGTGCTGCCAGTTCTGCCTCAACCTGTGAAATCTTCTTGTTGAGCGCCTGTTCGCGTTCGGTCACATCTGACTGAACATAGGTTATCTGCTGCTGCAGCATCTCTTCGCGCTTGTTCAGATCGTCCTCGCGTTCTTCGAGGATGAGCAGCATTTCCTTCAGGCGGCTTTCGGTCACATTCAGGCTGGGACCAACCAGAATGTCGCGCAGCGTTTCGAGCTGGTCAGGCGTGGCTTCAGCCTCCGTCTCGACGACGGAGTTGTGTCCGACCGGTGCCGGTTCGGCCTCCATGACATCACTCTGCTGCCCGCTGGTGGCGGTGTTCTTCTTCCGGTTCAGTTTTTTCATCTGTTGACCCTCCGTCTGGTCTGATTCTGCTTCAAACTGGGACATATGCCCCATGTGCCAGATGTGTTGCTCATACTCGTTTTCAGCCAGATAGTAGTCGTAACCGGCGATTTTTGGCTCTATTGCAGGCTTTTTTGACCCGTTAAGCCCGCTTCCCTGAGTTGTCCGCATTTGTATTTGTCTTTCATTTCTACCAGTAATGCCGTCGACTGACGCAAAAGCCATGCCAAACATACCGTTGCGTTATTTTTCGCTGTTTTTCGCCGATAACGTCCGTACTCCGCGTTGTCGCAGTTTAGACCAGACGTCCCATTTTGATTCACCAACAGGGCGTAATTCCCTTTTTGAACAACATGTTAAGTTCCAGGCCCCAACCTGCAAGATCAACACCGGGATATCCTGTCAGCCGTATCGCGGGCATGTTCAGCCCGGAGCTCGCGTCAGCGCCGCCATTTCGCTGGCTCGATTCGCAGCAGGCGCGGTACGGGATTTCCGGCCATCAACAACCGCGTCTTCCGGTGTTAGCCGGCGCCATCAATCAAACAGCAGGCCGGCATATCCTGCAGTGCCGGCAGGCGCCGGACGCACCGGTGTGTCAGGCTGCGCAAAGTGCTGCAGTTCCAGCGTCGTATATGGCCGCTGCCACAGCCAGGGCCGGTTCTCTACTGCCTCAATATCCTGCCTGGGCGGGGTTTCGTCGGTAAATGCGAGGAAATACAGAGTGAAATGGCGACCGGCAACAACCTGCTTTGACAACAGCCGCATGCCCATCGAGCCCTGATAATAGGCAAGGGCGGCATCCAGGTCCGTCACCCGCAACGTGATCTGCCCGATCTCAGCACCACCGCCCAACGGTATATCCGGATTGCCTGGTGACGTGCGCGGCTGACCAGCAAACGTGTGCTGCAGCAATTCGATCTGATGGCCATCCGGATCGGTGAGGTGGCACATATAGCCGATGTCGAGAAACTGGCGCGGTTGTGAAATTGCAATTCCCGCCCGGCTGAGCTGCTCAAAAGCCATGTCCACATCCGGCAACGTGATGCCGATCTTCCAGTATTCGTCCAAGGCGTCATGCACGTAAGGCTGGGCCGAGGGCAACGGCCGCAGCTCCAGGCTGGCTCCCTGCCCGCCATACCCTGCCCGCAGGAATTTGCCGGTGCGGTCAACAGCCATGCCCAGATGCCCGGCGTAAAATTGGGCAAGCCGTTCAGGCAATGTCACGTTCAGGGCCAGCCCGGCCAGACTGGTGCCTTTACCCGGCCAGCCGACAGTCATGGCAACCTCTGTGAACGATAAAGAATGTCATTCATGCTTCCGCCTCAAAACTGCACTGCAGGCCCGCAACTATGACCCTTTCAGCGGCCGCCAGCCAGCCGCCAGCAGAATGCCGGCCGTGGCGAGGAACAGCCCGACCCAGGCCAACAGGCTTGGCCATTCACCCAGCACCGGTATCGCCACCAGGGCAACCATGCCGGGAACCATAGCCATCATCGCAGCGGTCGGCGACGGGCCAATCGATCGCACCGCGGTGGTGAACAGCAACACGGCCACAACACTTGGTCCCAACCCCTGATAGGCGCCCTGCAAAACAATTTCCGACCACGGTGCGGCATGCACGGCCTTGGGCAGAAATGCCAGATACAGTGGGCCGAACCAGGCAAGATTGATGGTTGGAATGCACACCATTGCCTGCATGGGGGTGAGTTGCCAGGCTTTGGTGCCGATCATGTTGATGGCGATGAACAGAGCTGAACCCATGAACATCAGGTGACCAATCCACGCATCAGGCGCCACACCCCCGGTATCACGATCCCAGCCGATCAGGCCGCAACCGACCAGTATCACCGCCATACCAACCATTTTCCATCGATCTGGCCGGTCCTTCAGCCATATCCAGCCCAGAACGGCGGCGAACACCGGCAGCGTCCCGTTCATCATGATGCCGGCATGAGAAGCCGGGGCAAACTGTAGGCCGCCGAATGCCAGCAGCAGATAGGGGACACCCTGACCGCATGAGATGAGGAAAATCTGCCACCAACGCAGTTGGCGCGGCCAATAGCGCCATACAAAAGGGGCGACCGCTACGGATGCAACAACGAAACGCAGCACGATCATGTCATAAATAGTCAGGCTCTGGACAACACCGAGCCTCGAAACCACAACCCATCCCGACCAGATGAGAACGACACCGAAGGCGGTGAACCAGCCCATCAGGGGGCGCGACAAGTCAGGCATGGCATCGGGCTTTCCTGGCGGGTCATAAAAGGCGGCAGCGCAGGTTGGCGTCCGTCACCTGCTCTAACACACTAACGGTCAGACGATTTATGACATTTTCAGCTAGCAACCATGCGCCAGAGCGCAGGCATCGGCATCAGCGCTGCAATCCGCCAGCAAGCCGGCGTCACCGCCGGCAAGCGCGTCACACTCGGCTTTGTACGACAGACAATCAGCCACGATGGGCGTGGCAGGACACTTCGGCAGTTGTTTTGTACCGATACAGCTGGAGAAATCCGCGTAACAGACCGAGCGCCATAGCGCATCACCAAACGACACGCGGGCACAGCTTGCATATTCCCACCAGCATGCCGACGCCTCGTCTTCATCCTGCGCCTGAACCGGATCAACGCTGATCACGCACAAGCCGATCAGGACAATTGCCCAGGTGTTGAGTTTCCCCATATGCCCTCCTGTCAGTCACAAGCAAATTAACCCCTTCAACGCCCATAATGAAACAGGATGTTGGAAGTCAGGTCAGGTGCGCTGCACGAAACGCGCCATCAGCCAGAAATAGACACTGTAGGGCAGCAACCGCAGCAGTTTCATGATGACCGCCAGACGGGTGGGGAACACGATCTCGAAACGGTCCGACTGCAGCCCGGCAATGATGCGCTGGGACGCGTCTTCCGGCTCCATCAGGAACGGCATCGGAAAGTCATTGGTGTCGGTCATCGGCGTGCGCACGAAACCGGGATTGATGATCTGCACCTTTATACCGAGACGTTCGGCGTCGGTGCGCATGGCTTCCGCCATGGCAATCAGGGCAGCCTTGGTGGGTGCATAGGTCACTGCCCTCGGGATGCCGCGGTAACCTGCAACGGATGCAACCGGTGCGATATGGCCGGCACCACGCTGCTTCATTGACGGCAGAACAGCGTCGATGACACTGGCCGCGCCTTCATAATTGACCCGCATGGCCTTGATGGAATCTTCCGCCTGGAAATTTTCTATGTCGCGAATGATCCAGATGCCTGCCGCCATGATGACCAGGTCTGGCGGCCCGATGTCTGCTTCGATCGACTTTGCGACCTCCCGGCACGCAGCCAGGTCGGTCACGTCGAGTGGATAACTGCGGATGTTGGAGTGTTCAGCGGCAAGTTCGGAAAGTTCGTCGGCCGAGCGCGCTGATACGGCAACAACTACCCCCATCCCGGCAAGGTCCAGTGCCAGCCGGCGGCCGATGCCGGAGCTTGCGCCGGTAATCCAGACGGTTTTCCAGGGTGCTGCAGACTGCCTCATGCGTGCGTCGATATCAGATACCGACAATAGGTTGCAGCAGTCGCGGCACCAGCCCCTTGAAGCGGGCGGGTGCTTCGGTGGCAATCAGGCAAATGCAGTCTTCGCCTTCCTCGATCACCGGCTGATGATCGATATGCTCATCCAGATCCACCACGTCGCCTGGCGCAAAACGACCGATCTGATCGCGGTAGGCGCCGCGCAGGATCAGGGTCATTTCCTGGCCCGCATGGCCGTGTTCAGGCAGCTTATGGCCCGGACGCACCTTCAACAGGTACAGGCTGGACCCATCGGCGTTTTTCTCGATGACATGGATACCGACTCCGGGAGCAGCCACCTTCCAGCGCACATCATCAAGCTTGTGATCGAGCAACCGGGACACCGGCAGCGGTAGCGACGGATCCGGGTCGTCAGACGCATCGCTGCGCGTCTTCGGCTGCACCCAGTCGCTGCCGTCAATGCGTTCAAACACCGATGACAGAGCACCGGGTTTCAATTGCTCCTGTTCACTAGTCTCCAGCAATGCAGCCCCCACGGCTTCCGCCTTGCGTACCTTGGCGCGGCAATGATCACACATGGCGACATGGCCAGCGGCGACCACAGACAGGCAGTTGGACAGGCTGCCGCCCGCATAGGCGACGACCGTTGCATCGTCCAGATGGAAGTCCGTCTTCATCTCAAGTCCTCCAGGACTGTTCCCATCTTGCGATAGGCCAGTCGCATTCTAGATTTGACAGTGCCCAGCGGCACGTCGAGTTTTTCCGCTATTTCCGATTGCGTCATGTCGTCCATGAACGCCATGACTATTACTTCGCGCTGATCAGCCGGCAAAACGTCAAGTGCTTCGGTTACCGCCTGATCCTGCTGCCTGCTTATTACGATGTCATCGCTGGCCGGATCATCGCTGGCTTCCTCATAATCATCGATATCGGTAAAATATCGTGAACCTTCCCGACGCAACCGGTCGATACGCAGGTTACGGGCAATAGTGTAGATCCAGGTCGTCACCGAGCCCTTGCCGGGTGAAAACATAGCCGCCTTGTTCCACACCGCAATCATGGCGTCCTGGACCAGGTCTTCGGCTAACTCGGCATTCGCGCCCTTGCGCATCATGAACCCCTTCAGGCGAGGGCCAAAATGCTCAAACAATTGTGCAAATGCCGCGCGGTCGCGCCGTTCGGCAACGTCATCTAGAAGCTGAGCGAACAGCTCAGCCTGTGGATTTTTACCGGTTTGCCGGCGGGTAGCATCTATCACAGCGGAGGCAATCACCATAAAGTCGATCTCGGGCGCAGTTGCAGTTATGCGGTCTACGCGGCAAGCACACTGACGGATCAACCGACCAATCGGATTATTCAACGTCGGAACTCTAGCTGGTGAGCCGGGCCTGCAACAATTGTAAAATGGTCAATGTCGTATTGTGACCCGACCAAAAAAGCCGGACCACGTGCCGGTCCGGCTTTTCCAGCGTAACATCCATGTTCAGATCACCTGGGTGACAGGATCATGATCATCTGACGGCCTTCCATCTTCGGCTCGTATTCCACCTTGGCGAATTCGTCAGTGTCGGATTTGACTTTCTGCAACAGGTCAAACCCAAGCTCGGTATGGGCCATCTCACGGCCGCGGAACCGCATGGTTACCTTCACCTTGTCGCCATCGTCAAAGAACCGCTTCATGGCGCGCATCTTCACGTCGTAGTCATGCGTGTCGATACCCGGGCGCAGCTTGATTTCCTTGACCTCAATAACCTTCTGTTTCTTCTTGGCTTCGTTGGCCTTCTTCTGGGCCTGATACTTGTATTTACCGTAGTCCAGCACCTTGCACACAGGTGTTTCGGAGTTGGGCGACACTTCAACGAGATCCATCCCGGCATCTGCCGCGAGATCGAGCGCGTCTTCAATTTTCATGACACCGCGCTTTTCACCATCTGCGTCAATCACAAGCACACTTGCGTTGGTAATAGCTTCGTTGATACGTGGTCCGTCGTCCTTGGGCGGCATTTGCCCGTTCATCGGTCTGCGAATGGTATAATCTCCTTAGTGTTTATGCGGCAGGACTGCTCCATTTACCGCAAGAGGGTTCAAATTGCATGAAAACGCACCTAAAGACCTTTTACCAGATTTTGCAAGCAATGTTGAGAGGTTAGTCATATCGATGTCCAACACAGCCGTGAAGCCGCCTGAACACCTTGAAACCGAAGACGGCACCTCGATCGCGTGGCTGAACGACGGAATTGACCCGGCATTGGCGAAAACATGCGGCACATTCTGGCTCGGCGGGTTCAAATCCGACATGCGCGGGTCAAAGGCGGAAGTACTCGCGGGCCACGCCCAAACCGCAGGCCGGTCGTTTGTGAGGTTTGACTATTCCGGCCATGGCGAAAGCGGCGGCGAGTTTACCGACGGCACCATTTCAAACTGGCTCGACCAGGCGCACGCCGTGTTCGTCAATTGCGCACCGGGCCGCCGGGTGCTGATCGGCTCCAGCATGGGGGGCTGGATTGCCTTGCTGCTGGCAAAGCGGCTGATTGAAGGCAGACAGGCCGACCGGCTTGGCGGACTGATCCTGATCGCACCGGCAGCGGACATGACCAGCGACCTGATGTGGGATAAGTACGGGGATGATTTCCGCGACGAAGTCATGCGTCTTGGCAAGTATGAGCGTCCGTCTGAATACTCCGACGAGCCATACGTGATCACCCGGGCGCTCATCGAGGACGGCGCGCAGCACCTGGTGCTGGACAATGGTCTCGACATGCCCTGCCCGGTTCGAATTCTGCAGGGCGAAGACGACCCGGATGTGCCGTGGCAGCACGCCTTGAAGACATATCATGCGCTGACAGGCGATGATGTGATGCTGCAACTGGTCAAGCACGGTGATCACCGGCTGTCGAGCGAGCGCAATCTGGCCCTGCTAGCCGAAACCGCAGAGGCACTTTGCGCACAGGCAGACAGGGAAAACTAGAGCAGCGCTTTCAGGCCCTGTCGAAACGACGGGTATTTGAACCGGTAGCCAAGCTCGGTTTTTACCTTGTCGTTCGAAACCCGTTTCGATTCCGCATAGAAGCTTTTCGCCATGTCCGACAGGTCTGCATCCTCAAAGGCGACTTCCGGTGGCGGTTCGATTCCCAAGAGCTCTGCTGCATGGGCGACCACGTCTTGCGGCGCGGCTGCCTCGTCATCACACACATTGTAGGCACTGCCCGGATTAGGCCTGTCTATTGACGCAACCAGGATACCGGCAATATCTGAAACATGGGTGCGGCTGAACACCTGGCCCGGCTTGACGATGCGGCGCGCCTTGCCTGATTTCAGCGACTGAAGCTGGTTGCGGCCCGGGCCGTAAATTCCCGCCAGGCGAAACAGGTGGACAGGCAACCCTGCGTCCTGCCAAAGTTTCAGCCAGCCAGTTTCGGCAGCCAGCCGGGCGTGCCCGCGTGAGGTGCTCGGCTGCAGCGGCGAGGTCTCATTGACCCATCCGCCCTGGCGGTCGCCATAGACCCCGGTTGTGGACAGATAGGCCAGCCATTTGATGTGCTTTGCACGCGCGGCAAGATCATGACCGTGAGCTTGCAATACCGGATCCCCGGTTTTGCCCGGCGGCACCGACACGACAACATGGCTGGCGCCGTCGAGCAGCGCCGGATCAAGCGGTGTGTCATCGTTGAACAGGGTCGCGTCAATCCCGAGTTGCCTGATGTCTTCACAACCCTCGTGCGACCTGCTGGTACCGGTTATGTCCCATTGGTCGCGCGGCAACGCCTGAGCCAGGGCGCGGGCTGAAAACCCGAAGCCGAAACACAACAGGTGATTTGGTTTTTCAGGCATGCCATTCCCTTTTCACGTCTTCATCAGGCTCATTGTCGCGGCGGGCCACCGCCAAGTGCGCGAACTCGTCCGCCGGCAGCAGCCTGGACAAGGCCCATATGGCCATGGCGCGAACTTCGGCGTTCACGTCGTCGAGCAGATTCGTTGCACACTGTATCAAATGCGTGTCGCCGGAATTTCCGATAGAAATCAGTACATTACGCACAAACCGGTCGCGCCCGATGCGCTTGACCGGCGAGCCGGAAAACAGCGTCCTGAATGCCTTGTCGTCCAGTGCCGCCAGATCGGCGAGTGGCGGCGAGACGAGATCGTCCCGTGCGGCCAACCTGGCCTCGCGTGCCGCACCGGCAAACTTGTTCCACGGACACACGGCCAGACAATCGTCACATCCATAGATGCGGTTGCCCATGGCCTCGCGAAATTCACGGCCGATATGTCCCTTGTGCTCGATGGTCAGATAGGAAATGCAGCGCCTCGCATCGAGCCGGTAAGGTGCCGGAAACGCCATGGTCGGACATATATCAAGGCAGGCGGTGCATGATCCGCAATGATCTTCTTCCGCCTCATCCTTTGCCAGTTCCGCCGCCGACAGGATGGCCCCGAGAAACACCCAGGAACCGTGCTCGCGCGACACCAGATTGGTGTGCTTGCCCTGCCAGCCGAGCCCGGCCCGCTGGGCCAATGGCTTTTCCATCAGGGGCGCAGTATCCACGAACACTTTCACGTCCTGCCCGGTCTGTGCGGCAAGCCATCCGGCAAGTGTTTTCAGCCTGCCCTTGATTACGTCATGGTAGTCGCGGCCCAGGGCATAGGTTGAGATCACACCGGTTGAGCGTTGTTCCAGGCGGGCCATGACATCCATGTCCGGCGTATAGGCCATGGCCAGCATGATGCAGCTCCTTGCACCCGGCCACATGGCATCGGGAGAACTGCGCCGGGCAAGTGTGGTTTGCAGCCAGTGCATGCTGGCGTGATGGCCATCGCTGACGGCTTCACGGAGCCGCTTGCCGGTTTCAGCAGGCAGGCTGGCCGCAGTGATGCGCAGTTCGCAGAACCCGAGGTCAGCGGCGCGGCGCCGCAACTGTGTCTCTATTGGCTGGGCCATACAGCAAGCGTATCAGAAGTCGAGCTCGGAGTACTGCGATGACGGCGGCATGCCGCGAACCTGGTCGGCCAGCAGAGACCGGAACGACGGTCTGGACTTGATGCGCTGATACCAGGCCTTTGCATCGGGCGCATCATCCCAGGAAATGTCGCCGAGATAATCCGCCACCGACAAATGCGACGCCGCTGCGAGGTCTGCAATGGTCAGATCGTCGCCCACCAGCAGGTTACGGGCCTGCGCCAGTGCATTGATGTAGGCCAGATGGGTGCGCAGGGCTTCCAGTGCCGAGCGCACACGGTTCATTTTGGGCGCGCCACCGCCCTGCGAGACAGAGACAAACCGGCGCACGACTTTTTCCATGAGCAGGGGCGAGGTGACCTCATGGTGAAACTTGCCGTCGAACCAGGCAACCAGCCTGCGCACTTCGGCGCGGACAACCGGGTTGGTCCCCCACAGGGAACCGGTCTCAAGCGGCCATTGCTCGTCCAGGTAACCGCCGACAGCCTCGACACCGGCGCACACCGTGCCGTCCTGGTCAATGAGAACCGGCAAGGTGCCGGACGGGTTCATGTCAAGAAACGCTTCCCGCATCTCCCAGGGCCGTTCCTCGTTCAGTTCAGCTGCAAGTCCCATTTCAGCGAGCGATAACCTGATGCGCCGTGAGAATGGATCGAGAGAAAAATGCAAAAGACGCACCATAGCGCGGTCACCAAAAAGTCTGATATGAGGGCCAATAGCCGAACCCGTTGCAAGCGATTCGCAACACTAACTATTTTAGTATAGCTAAGTTGTGGCCAGCGCTAGCGCAACGTCAACAGGGATCAACTGCATGTTTCTGGAACAGATTATCGTACTGGCCATCATTCAGGGCATCACCGAGTTCCTGCCGATATCGTCTTCCGGCCACCTGATACTGGTTCCGGCACTGACCGGGTGGAAGGATCAGGGTCTAATCGTCGACGTGATGGTTCACATGGGCTCCTTCCTGGCGGTCATAACCTACTTCTGGCGAGACGTTCTGGCCCTGACAGTGGGCGGGCTGAATCTGCTGCGCGGGCGCATCACCGACCATGGCCGTCTCGGCCTGCTGATTATCGTTGCCACCATCCCGGCCGTCCTGTTTGGCCTGTTTGTCAAGAAAACCGGAGTGATTGATGCGGTGCGCGGGCCCGAAATCGTCGCCTGGAACGCCATTATATTCGGCGGTTTGATGTATATTGCCGACCGCTTCGGCAGACAGGTCAAGGTCATGGAGAACATGACGTTCATGCCGGCTCTTGCTATCGGACTGGCGCAGGCGGTTGCCATTATGCCCGGCACCAGCCGGTCCGGCATCACCATGACGGCAGCACGATTCTTGGGCTTCAAGCGCTCCGAAGCAGCCCGCTTTTCGTTCCTGGTCGGCATCCCCGCCATAGCCGGCGCCGGTGTGCTGGTGCTGGGTGAGGCGATTTCGGACGGTGCCACGATTTCCAGCGATGCCATTCTGACCGGTGTTCTGACATTCTTCACCGCGCTGGCCGCCATCTGGTTCCTGATGGCAATCATCAAACGCTATTCACTGACCAGCTTCGTGATCTACCGGCTGCTGCTCGGTGTCGGACTGTTGTATCTGGTCCACACCGGGTTCTTTGCGGGTGAGGGCAGCTAGCGTCTCATGAAATCAGTCGCTTGCGGCTGACACAGGACCGGTGATTTCCCGCACCAGCTTGGCCCGGATGGCGGTGCGAAAGTCGTCAAAATTGTTTGCCGTCATCATGAACGAACCGGGACCGCCGATGACATGGTTGGCGTAGTGCTGGCGAAGATCGATATTGGCCAGCTCGCCAAGATCTATGTCCTTGTTGTGGATAACCAGGCCATTGATGGTTATGCCGCGCGCGTTGGCGGCGTCACGCGCTGCCTCGGACCGGCGCGCATCACTGGAACCGTCACCTGAAATATCGATGACCCGGCGCGCGCCGGTGTAGTTGTTTGCTTCGATGGAATTGACCGAGTACCCGATAGCCCCGGCAATATCGGTGAGCCCCCGGATGGCTCGCGGCGACGCGGAAATTTTCGCTGAAAGTTCTGCTGCCGTTCGGCCATCGCGCACCAGTTGCCAGTCGACCGCCGTGGCCTGCCGGGCTTCACCGGCCCACTGCACCAGCGAGATGGCAACCCCCCGGGTGCCTGCAAAGCGAATCGCTGCAACAACATCCGGGTGCAGGAAGGCCTCCGCCAGACCCTGCGACTGCAGGGCAAATTCGCGCGTATCCACGCTGGTGGAGGTGTCGACCGCGAGAACCAGCTCAAGGTCGACCGGTTGCAGGTTTTGCGCGCCTGCGCCTGATGACAGGAACAATGCCCCAAGCAGGAAACCAGCGAGACGCCGGACCGGCATCAGATAACCGGGGCGGAAAACTGGCCGGCCTTGCGGAAACGGTACAGGTACTCCGGGACAATGGCCTCGATCGGCTCCGGCTTGATACCGAGACCTTCGAGTGTGCGGCCTTCAGCAATTGCGGCATCCGACACGACATTGTCCGACTTCAGCAGGCTGACCTGATCCGATGTCAGCACCGGATTGGGCAGCAGGCCCAAAACTGTTCCCATGATGCGCGCAACGGCAAACGGAACCGGCAACAGAAGGCGTTTGCGGCCGGTTACCTCGACCACGTACTCCAGAAGCTCCCGGAAACTGCGCTGAGCAGGCCCGCCTAGTTCCCAGGTTTTCCCGTTGCCGTTGCCGGTTGCTATGAGCGTCGCAATCGCCTCGGCCACGTCGCCCACAAACACTGGCTGGAACCGTGTCTCACCGCCGCCGATCAGGGGCAGAACCGGGGAAAACCTCGCCATACCGGCAAACTGGTTGAAGAAATTGTCCTCCGGACCGAACACAATCGATGGCCTGATGATGGTTGCCCCGGGAAATTCCTCGCGCGCCGCTACTTCGCCTTCGGCCTTGGTGCGGGCATATTCGGATGCAGAGCTTTCATCGGCACCAATGGCTGACATCTGGATGAACTGGGCCGCACCGGCGGTCTTCGCCGCGCGCGCCGCAACCCGGGCGCCGTGGGCGTGCAGGGCTGAAAACGTCTGGCCGCCTGACGAAAACAGCACACCGACCAGGTTGATCACCACATCGGAGCCGGCGCAGGCAGCTTCAACCGATTCCGGATAGCGCAGATTTGCCTGTACCGGCATGATCTGACCGGGTGTCCCCAGCGGCTGCACGTGCCCGGCGAGATCGGGCCGCCGGACCGCGATCCGGATACGGTGACCCTGGCGCGCCAGGGCACGGGTGATATGGCGACCCAGAAATCCTGATCCCCCAATGATCGTCACGAGTTTTGAAGATGCGGTCATGTCGGTTCAATTCGCCCTTGAGACAGATACCAGAAGCGCCTTCGCGCCGTTGCTCGGTTGTATCGGGTTTTAACGATCAGCCGCGAGCATGAAAAGACCCTTGATGCCACAGCCTGAAATACATGATGACACACTTATTCCGCCTGTGCCCGGGAATTGCGCATCAGGCCGGTTGACAAGCTGCCTCGGCTACAACTATGAGTGCGCCTGCCTGATGGCATCTAGGTTTCACGGATGCCGCTATTGGGCCCAGGTGGCGGAATTGGTAGACGCGCTAGCTTCAGGTGCTAGTTTCCGTAAGGAAGTGGAAGTTCGAGTCTTCTCCTGGGCACCAATAAAAATATTTAAATTGTTGATTTATATGATAAAAAATACAAATAACGAATTTGTATCCACCTATTAATCCCCCTTAATTGCATCGCTGATCCTCCAATTGCTTCGCCAAATTGGCAGGCTCGTGGGGTCGGGAAATACGCGGGAGTGATTGCCAGAGTAGCTATTTTCACTCTGGCAATAAAGAACGCTTGTCTTACTGTAGGGGGCGACGGATATCTTGGCCGCATTATCCATCTCGTTTCGGTCGTGTTTTCTCCGCCATCAGATCGTTGACGTCTCCACCGTCCTCAGCGTATTGCCTGAAAGTGAACATCAGTTGCCTTGCCAACTGCTCGTTCGTTATTTCGTCCGCATCGACGACTGTGTGCTGGTAGTTTTCTCTCCATTCCTCTGGCCTTCTGTTCTTGAGTCAAAAAATCATGGCGGTGGTGTCTGGAGGGATCTCCTTCACCCCCCACCAGCTTCTTGATGACCTTCAGCTCTCCTGTCTCTGGGTCTTCCATCTCTACCATCTCATAGACTTTTTCGGTCTCTACCGTCTGGTATCCAGTGGCACGTCTGTAGAGTGTCATCTCGACATTGTTATCTGCAGGGACACGCCCGACTTTTATAGACCCACAAAAGTCGGTGTATTTCAGCATCCATCGTCTAATTGTCTCAGCTGAGACGTCGAAGGCCTTCGCTATCTGCTCAAGCGTTGCGCCCAGCTCACACAATAAGCGCGCCTGAGGTATGTGCCATGAGGCGGTATATACCGATGGCCTTCCCATCTTGGCTGGTGACTTCACTGCGCGAGCCTCCGCAATTCATCACTCACCCCAGACCTACCGCCCGGCTTGCCACTGACACCCTTCTGGAATTGGCCATCTAACAAATTAGCTTTGTTTTGATCCTGTTTTGCGGCGGCTTGGCTCATGATGCTATCCGATTTGCAGAGACTGCGATTGCGGTAACAAGATACCACATATCACCTACGAATGAACCGCTCGACACTGATCCCCGGCTTTCGACCCGGGGAGTAATATTGCAGGGGGTGGTCAAGTTCATTGCAGCAAAGGCCACCCATGAACTAACATTCAAACTGGACGAATCAAGCGGGGCTGATCAAATCCGCTTGCGCTTTGAGGTAGCGAAAGTTTTACTCCTGGACTAATAAGGGACGAACTAACCTTCCGCAATCTGGTCTGACAAGCTTGCATGATTGATATTGACGAACATGATGCCGTCACCGCCGGCTCGGAGGGCGGCTTTGGCCTCGTGTTTGCTGGTGTATTTTCTGTTATTGCGCTTTGGCCGCTGATCCACGGTGCAAGTCCTCGTTGGTGGGCGCTGATCGTTGCCGCGGCATTTGTTGTGTTGGCCTTTGCTGCACCAGCCATTCTCAAGCCACTGAACCTTCTCTGGTTCAAATTCGGACTGCTTCTGGGCCGGATAGTCAGCCCGGTTGTCATGGGGTTGATATTCTTCATCACGGTCACGCCTACCGCACTGATATTCAAGCTGCTGGGCAAAGACCCGCTGCACCTGAAGGCTGATCCAGCCGCCAGATCATACTGGATTGCGCGCGATGACAAAAATTCCGGTTCCATGCGTGATCAATTCTAGCGAGGGTGTGCAATAATGTCGTTTCTGGCTGAACTATGGAAGTTTCTGCGCGTCCGTAAAAAGTTCTGGATGCTGCCAATTCTGTTCATGATGGTTTTGCTCGGCGGCCTGCTGATTCTGACGCAAGGTTCGGCAATCGCGCCATTCATTTACACCATATTCTGATGACGACGATTCTCGGAGTTTCAGCATTCTATCACGACAGTGCTGCTGCGCTGATACGTGATGGAGATATAGTGGCGGCAGCCCAGGAAGAACGGTTCACCCGCAAGAAGCATGATGCGGGGTACCCCCGAAACGCCATCGACTATGTGCTCGCCGAAGCAGGGCTGACCATCAATGACGTCGATCACGTCGCGTTTTACGACAAGCCGTTTCTGAAGTTCGAACGGCTGATCGAGACCTATGTCGCGTTTGCGCCCAGGGGGTTTTCCTCTTTCCGGCTGGCCATGCCGGTATGGCTGAAGGAAAAACTGTTTCAGAAAAGCATGCTGGTCAGGAATCTGGGCAAGCACCGAGGCGGCTTTGATGGTACGGACAAGCTGTTGTTTGCTGAGCATCATCTGAGCCATGCGGCAAGTGCGTTCTTCCCGTCGCCTTACGATGAAGCAGTGGTGCTGACGCTGGATGGTGTAGGTGAGTGGACCACGGGGTCCGTCGCGATCGGACGCGGAAAGGATCTGCGCATTGTAAAGGAAATGCGGTTTCCGCATTCACTCGGGCTGCTCTATTCGGCTTTCACCTATTACACCGGCTTCAAGGTCAACAGCGGTGAGTACAAGGTCATGGGTCTTGCGCCTTATGGCGAGCCGGTTTTCAAGGATTTGATCCTTGAGCACCTGGTTGACCTGAAAGATGACGGCTCGTTTCAGCTTGACCAGACCTATTTCAACTACTGCACCGGTCTGACGATGACCAATGACCGGTTTGCAGCATTGTTTGGCGAGCCGGTCCGTGACCCCGGGAGAGATCGCCTGACACAGTTTCACATGAATGTCGCAGCATCAGTGCAGGCGGTAGCGGAAGAAGTAATACTTCGCATGACCCGCGCCCTTGCCGGGCAATACGACATCCCCAATCTGTGCCTGGCCGGCGGCGTCGCGTTGAATTGTGTGGCGAACGGCAAGCTGGTGAACGATGGCGCATTTGAAAACGTCTGGGTGCAGCCGGCTGCAGGCGATGCCGGCGGTGCCGTCGGCGCGGCGCTGGCCGCCTGGCACGGCGAAATGGGCAACGAACGAAAAAAACTCAGCGGCCGCGACGCCATGAGCGGTTCGTATCTCGGACCTGCCTATACCGAGACTGAAACCGTGCAAGCTCTTGCTGCAGCGGGGGCGAAATTCGAGATTTTGCCAGAGCAGGAGATGATCCGGCAAACTGCCCGGGCCCTTGCCGATGGTAAGGCGGTCGGCTGGTTTCAGGGGCGCATGGAGTTTGGTCCCCGCGCACTTGGTGGACGCTCCATTCTTGGTGATCCACGGTCGGAAACCATGCAGCGAACACTCAATCTGAAAGTCAAGTACCGGGAAAGCTTCCGGCCTTTTGCTCCATCGGTGTTGTCGGATGCGGTGTCTGACTGGTTCGAATTTGAGGGAGAGAGCCCCTACATGCTGATGGTCGCGGAGGTTCACGAGAAGCACCGCCGGGAAATGACTGCTGAACAACAAGAGCTTTTCGGCATTGAAAAGCTCAATGTTCCCCGCTCCAGCGTTCCCGCCATAACACACGTGGATTATTCGGCACGGCTGCAAACCGTGCATGCGGATACCAATCCAAAATACCATGCTCTGATATCGGCGTTTCGCAAGATCACCGGTTGCCCCATGGTGGTCAATACTTCGTTCAACGTTCGCGGCGAGCCTATTGTCTGCACTCCTGATGATGCGTTCAGATGTTTCATGGGCACCGGCATCGAATGGCTGGCGATCGGCAATGTGGTGCTGCGCAAGGAAGACCAGGACAAGTCTTTGTCGGAAGACTATACCACCAAGTATGAACTCGACTGATCAGTTCATTGTGCCGCGGCCAGCCTGGCACATCCACTGTCCGCAATGTCTTGCCTGATGGAGCGCGCAACTGTCATGCCAAGGACCGTCTGCCCCTCACGATTCAGGTGCTTCCAATCCAACGGACCATGAATTTCGCGTTTTGCCGCCGCCTCCCTCAGGTCAGGTCTTGCGTCAAGAAAACTCAGCTTCTTTGACAGGGCGAGCTGTTGTATGCGCGCGCACAAATTGTCCGATGCACTATACATCTTCGCAGTTTTGCGCGCCGGATCGCCGCCATAATAGGGGCTGAACGTCACCGTCGCTCCAACGAACTGGTAAGAGGTCAGGACAGAGGGAACATGCACTACCAGAACAGGTGTATCCTTGAACCGTCCGGTCAGGTGATCCAGGGACTCGCTCAATACCTCAATGCTTGTGTCCAGAATGGGCCCGTCCAGCTCCAGCGCCGGGCCCTGCAGGTTGCTCGGTATAAAGCTCTTTTTTCCGTCCAACATGACCGCCTGCCCGGTTGACTCGGCTGGCTCGTATTCACGGGAAAACAGTATTTTCACATAGCCTGCTACAAGGTTGACGACTATGTGTGTCACATATTTGTAGCAAGGGACACTTTCCACCGAATGTGCCTTGGCCCGGATATAGTCAGCGATTTTGTGATCATCCAGTCTGCCGTCGGGCGGGATCTGCAGATTGCTGACATTGTTGTTGAAGTCATTGCCTTCATAAACATAGACCACAAGTGAACTGGGTGGTGACGGGCTGTGCAGCAAACTGCAACTCTCGGCATTCATGATGGAGCCGGGATTGGTTACCAGGGCGCGGACACTGCCTGCGCCGCTTTTGCCAAAAGACAAAACCGGCATACCGAGCTCGCGTGAAATCACGTCACCGGAATAGTACGGCTGCGTCCTTGATGCCCGGTTGTAATTCCAGTCGCCCACTCCCGTGGCATAGGAATCGCCAAACACCGCAATGTAAGGTTGGCCTTTGCTGCTCGGCCCCGAGGGCTGCCAGGGAATTGTTGCTGCGGTCGGAAACTTGTTGAAAGGTTTCCAGACAACCATCGGTCCATAAGCCAGGAGCAAGGCGCCCAGCACTGCATAACCGAAGGCCAGCGAAACAAGAACGAGGGCCAGATTGACAGCGATGTCCCTCAGCCGGTCCGGGCCGCCGGGTTTGGAAGTTTTCATGAGCAGTCACATGCAAAGTTATTGTCAAGATACGGATAACATTTATGGGCTGAAACAACATCCATCTTCAAGCCTTCGCTGAAACTGTTGCGGGACCTCATGCACGAAGACGTCTCATTCGAAAAAAACAGCCAAGTCATGCTGCAGACCAACGTTACGGCATCTGTTGAGCGTAATTACTCACCCCCCTGCAAAACGAGCATGAACTGGCATCGGCCTTTTGACTTAGCTTACGCGCGATCTCCCGTTGATCCTTGCTCATGAGTATCTCCTTTGTCCCAGAACTGGGAATTTAATGGAGATGTCCCGCGAGTACCGACATATACAGTGTAAGACTTCGGCGCCTAATGGACAGCTTGGATTGATTGCTTAAGGGAGTGATTTTGATTGCCACGCGCCTTGGTCTGCGCCAGGTGCGCAACAAGGCTACAGTTAACTTAACGAGCAAGGATACCAGTTTCATGACCGATCCACTCAACGGAAAAACCGCGATCATCACCGGAGCCGGCCGCGGTATTGGCGCGGCCGGTGCAAGGCAGCTTGCAGCCGAGGGCGTCTCGGTTGTTTTGGCGGCACGTACTTCATCTGAAATCGAAGAGGTTGCAGAAGATATTCGCAAAAATGGCGGTACGGCAGAAACCGTGACCTGCGACGTCAGCGATTACCCGCAGGTTGAAGCCATGGTGGCCAGATGCAAGCAGGCGTTCGGCCGGGTCGATATCCTGGTGAACAATGCCGGACTGATTGACCCGATTTCCCGGCTTGCCGACGCTGATCCCGAACAATGGGTGAAAGTGGCCGATGTGAACTACAAGGGTGTGTTCCATGGCATGAGGGCGGCGCTCCCCGAAATGGAGGCGCAGCGCAGCGGCACAATCATCAACATCTCTTCAGGTGCCGCCTATGGGCCGATGGAAGGCTGGAGCCACTATTGTTCGTCCAAGGCAGCCGCCCTGATGCTGACGCGGTGTGCGGACAAGGAATATGCCGGCAAGGGAATTCGCGTGACGGGCCTCAGCCCCGGTACCGTGGCAACCGACATGCAGGTGTCGATCAAGGCATCGGGCATCAATCCGGTGAGCCAGCTGGACCCGTCCGTGCATATCCCGGCCGACTGGGTCGGCAAGGCGATCGTGTGGCTGTGCAAGGACGGCGCTGACGAGTTCGCCGGGCAGGATTTTTCCCTGAAAACCGGTGAGGGTCGAGCCAGGGTTGGCCTGCCGGCGAGCTGACGCGGAAAGGGGTGCGGTTGCCCACGGTGTTGTCAATGCGGCGGCTTGTGTTATAGGCCATGGGGAAACCGCGTTCAGGCAAGCAAGGCAAAAACCAAAAATGGCAGTCAAAATTCATCAGGGCGACCTGCCCGACGGACTGGATTTCGGATCGAGCGTGGCCGTTGATACCGAAACCATGGGTTTGCATGCCCATCGTGACAAGCTGTGCGTGGTGCAGTTGTCCGCCGGTGACGACGATGCCCACCTGGTGCAGCTGGATCGCAAGACCTATCATGCGCCGCGCCTGAAGGCGCTGATGGAGGATCCCAACGTCACCAAGATCTTCCACTATGCGCGCTTTGACGTCGGCATGCTGAAAGCTTACCTGGATGTGGACACGGCACCCCTTTACTGCACCAAGATCGCATCGCGGCTGGCACGTACATACACCGACAGGCATGGCCTGAAAGACCTGGTGCGGGAAATGCTGGGCGTTGAAATGTCGAAACAGCAACAGAGCTCCGACTGGGGCACACCGGTTCTGTCGGACGCCCAGAAGCAGTATGCGGCGCTGGATGTGATCTACCTGCATGAACTCAAGGTCAGGCTGGACCAGATGCTGCGCCGCGAAGACCGCGCAGAGCTTGCCCAGGCGTGTTTTGACTTTCTGCCGACCCGGGCGCAGCTTGATCTTGCCGGTTGGCCGGACGAAGACATTTTTGCCCATTCCTGAGGCAGCGGCGCTCGCGTCCGCCTTTATTCGGCAAGAATTTCCGGGCAAAACCCATGACAGTCCCTGGTCATCCGGTATGTTCCGGATGACCGGGGGGAGAAAACGGCAATGATACCCAGGGCACGACCAAAGATCAGACGCAGACGCCGCGGACCTACCATCATGGTGTGGCTGTTCATGCTTGCGGCGGCAGGGGTGTTTGGGGTGTTCATGATCCAGGCGTCGGGCTTCGACATCGAGACGGTCACCAGTCCCGAGCCGGTTGCGCCGGTGGCAACGCCGAAACAACCGTCCGAGCAGGAACGATTTGCCGTTCAGGGATCCGAAGTTGCCGGCTTTGACAATGATCAGCAGCCCTACAAAATTGAAGCCCTGGAGGCCAACCAGGACAAGGAACAGCCCAATCTGGTGCACATGCGGCAGGTTACGGGCCTGCTCAGGCGCACCGACGGGCGCGCCATGGACGTGACCGCCAGAACCGGCCTGTTCAACTCCAAGGACAAGTCGCTGCGCCTGGCGGGGGATGTGTCGATCAAGCTGGCGGACACGTTCACCGCCACCATGGACACCGCCAGCATTGACGTGAAACAGAAGGCGCTGACGTCCCCGGACGAAATTGTCGTGGTCATGGACGGCGGCGTGATCAGGTCCACCGGTGTTAACGTTACCAACAACGGCGAACATGTGACTTTCAAAGCGCGGGTTCGTGCGATATTCAATTCTTCAGCGACACAAGACACACCGCCTGTCACCCAGGTGGAAACATCCAGTTCGAAAGGAAATCTGCAACAATGAGACCGAACCGAACCGGAATCGCCATTGCATTGACCCTGATGGCTGCAAGTGTTGCCGCAATGCCTGCCGTTGCCCAGCAAAAGAAGAGCAAGGTCAATATAGAATCCGATCAGATGGAGCTTTTCCAGAGCAAGAATCAGGCAGTTTTCCGGGGCAATGTCCGGGCCAGGCAAAACGATGTGAGATTAAACTCAACCAACCTGATAGCGACTTTTGTGAAAACCAAGAGTGGCGGAACTGATGTCACCTGGCTGGAGACGAAAGGCGGCGGGGTGCGTATCCAGACATCGTCACAAACCATTACTGGCGACCGAATGAAGATGAATGTCAAAGCCAACACCGCCGTCGTCACCGGTAATGTCACCGTCACCCAGGGAACCAGCGTCGTGAAAGGCCAAAAACTGAATGTGAATTTGAACACCAATGAATCGAAATTTACCGGCGGCCAGGGAGCCCGTGTCAAATTCACTTTCGACCCCGACTAACCCCTGACAGACCCACCTTAAAGACGCCCGGCAACGTTTGCTTGCTTGCCAATTAAGCAAACATTAACCATAGGGCTTCAGCAAACCTTAATCCTGTTGAGCGGTAATCACGTGAAGCGAACCGGCAAGTCATCGTTTTGGTCCTCGTTGTTTGGCAGACAGGCTGAAGAGCCTTCCCGCCCGGCATTTGCAAGACCGGAAACTGTGCCGACAGAGGGCCTTGTGGCGCGTAATCTGCGCAAGTCCTTCAAACGGCGGCCAGTTACCAAAGATGTCAGCGTGTCGGTACGCCGAGGAGAAGCCGTAGGGTTGCTTGGTCCCAACGGCGCGGGGAAAACGACGGTGTTTTACATGATCACCGGTCTGATCGCCGCGGACTCAGGGACCATATCGCTCGACGGGGAGGATATCACTGACTTGCCGATGTATCAGCGAGCCAGGCTGGGAATTGGATATCTACCCCAGGAAGCGTCCGTATTCCGGGCACTTACGGTTGAAGACAATATTCGCGCGGTGCTGGAGTTGCATGTTCCCGACCGCACCGAGCGCGAACGTAAGTTGCGTGGGTTGCTTAATGAGTTTCAGATCACACATATCACGAATTCGCCAGCTATGGCATTGTCTGGCGGAGAACGACGCAGGGTCGAGATTGCCAGAGCCCTTGCCGCAAATCCTCGATTCATCCTGCTCGACGAGCCCTTCGCAGGGATTGATCCCATTGCGATCAATGATATTCGCCAGTTGGTGCGACAGCTCACCTCTCGGGGCCTCGGGGTGCTTATTACGGATCACAACGTCAGAGAAACCCTCGAGATCATTGACCGGGCCCTTATCATCCATGAAGGCCACGTATTAATGGAAGGTACACCAAGCCAGATAGTTGCCCACCCGGATGTGCGGCGTCTTTACCTTGGTGAAGGTTTCAGCCTTTAATATCCCGTAGACGAGTGCCATAAACGGGCGTACCGGTGACGGTTTTGGCCGGGCAAGTGATCAGTATGGCTTGGTGTTGCAGCCAAACGTCCGGACCTGATCTGTTTGATATTTGTGGAGCAGTTTTACAGGGTCGCAATGACACCTGAGCTGTTCCGGTTTGTTGTGCGGGGAGTATGCCAGCGATGGCGCTGAACCAGAAACTGCAAATGCGTCAGGGACAGTCCCTGGTCATGACGCCGCAACTGCAGCAGGCCATCAAACTGCTGCAGATGTCGAATTTCGAATTGCAGGCCTATGTGGAAAGCGAACTGGAATCGAACCCGCTGCTGGAGCGCGACGAGCGTGATGAGGCAGGCCGGGACATCGTGTCCGACGGCGATGGCGAGAGCGGCGCAGGCGAGGCCGGCAGCAGCCCGGAACTGAAAGACATAACCGAGCAGATCGCATCCGGCGAAAACACCCCGGAAAACCTCGACCAGTTCGATACCGGTCTTGAAAACGTCTATGCCGACGAAGCCACGGCCGACAAGATCAACCGCGAAGCCGCTGACCCCATGGGCATGCAGGATTCAGGCTGGCAGTTGTCCAGTTCGGGCAACACGGCAGGCGGCAACGGCGGCGGCGGTGGCTCCTTTGACGGCGAAATGGCCTTCGATGCGACACTGGCCAGTGAGAGCACTCTTGCCGACCATCTGACCGAGCAATTACACCTGACGGTTTCCGATCCGGCCATGCGCATGATCGGGGCACACCTGATCGGCCTGGTAAACGAGGCAGGCTACCTGACCGGCGATATCGAAACGGTTGCCGACACGCTGGGTGCCACGCCTGAGCTGGTGGAAAAAACCCTGGCCGTGGTGCAGACATTCGACCCGCCTGGCATACTGGCCCGCGACCTGAAGGAATGCCTATCCATCCAGTTGAAGGAATGCGACCGGTTCGACCCTGCCATGCAGGCTTTTGTCGAAAACCTCGACCTGCTGGCCAAACATGATTTTGCCAGACTCAAGTCCATGTGCAAGGTGGATATGGACGACTTGCGGGACATGGCCGACGAAATCCGCTCGTTAAACCCGAAACCCGGCAATGTCTTCGGGTCGGTGATCGTGCAACCGGTGGTGCCCGATGTGATTGTCCGCCCTGCCCCGGATGGCAGCTGGGCTGTTGAACT
>JBPCVV010000341.1:0-8909 GCA_051010195.1 Anderseniella sp.
ACCGGCAAGTCATCGCTTTTGCACATTGCCGGCCTGTTGGAAAAACCGACCGGCGGCGACGTCCTTGTGGCGGGTGAAAACTGCACGCGGCTGGAAGATGGCGCGGCGACCCGCGTGCGCCGGCTGGGCATTGGGTTCGTCTACCAGTTCCATCACTTGCTGCCCGAGTTCAACGCGATCGAGAATGTCATCATGCCACAACTGATCGCCGGCAAGTCGCGCGACCAAGCCCATGCCAGGGCTACCGAACTGTTGACCAAGCTGGGTTTGAGCAGCCGTGTTTCGCACAGGCCGGCTGAATTGTCGGGCGGCGAACAGCAGCGGGTTGCCATTGCACGGGCGCTGGCCAACCAGCCGCTGCTATTGCTTGCCGACGAGCCGACGGGTAACCTCGATCCGGAAACAGCAGGGCGGGTGCATGCGGAGTTCCTCTCGCTGATACAGGAAGAAGGCCTCGCCGCACTCATAGCAACCCACAATATTGAACTGGCGCACCAGATGCACCGGGTGGTTCAGTTGCAGGGGGGCCAGCTAGCGGAGATCACCCGATGAAGGCAGTTTTTCATCACAATCAGCTTGCGCACTTTCCGAAACGATACCTGCAGCGCGGCCATATTGTTGATTTCCCCGAACAGCCTGAACGGGCAAAACGCCTGCTTAAAGGAGTGCGGGCAGCCGGCTGTGGCATGAACGCCGCCCGCGCCCATGGCGATGCGCATATCCTGTCGGTGCATACCGGGCGCTACCTGAAATTTCTGGCCAATGCCTACCGGCGCTGGAACCGCCCGAAAGGCAAGGCGTTTGAGGAAGTGATGGCCAGTATTCGCCCGGTCGAGAAACCGGCCCGTTATCCGACCGATATCCTGGGCCAGGCAGGCTGGCATCAGCAGGATTTTTCCTGCCCGATTACCGAACAGACCTGGATGTCCATACGCGCTTCGGCCGATACGGCCCTGTCGGCCGCCGAACTGATCATTGAAGGGGAAAAATCAGCCTATGCATTGTGCCGCCCGCCGGGCCACCACGCCTATGCTGACCGGGCCGGCGGATTTTGCTACCTGAACAACACAGCCATAGCCGCGCAGTTCATGCGCAAGCAGTGGGACCGGGTTGCCATTCTGGATATCGATGTGCACCACGGTAACGGGACACAGGGCATCTTCTACGACCGTTCCGATGTGTTGACCGTGTCCATCCATGCTGACCCGCGCAAGTACTATCCGTTCTACTATGGCTATGAGAGCCAGCGCGGCAAGGGTGCGGGTAACGGCTACAACATCAATATCCCGGTTCCGGTCAAGTCCGACGACGAGGTTTGGATGGGCGCGCTTGAACTGGCGCTGAGCGAGATCAGTGATGCCGCACCCGGTGCGCTGGTCATCGCGCTTGGCCTGGATGCGCACGAGGCGGATCCGCTGCAGGGCGGCGCGGTTACAACCCCCGGTTTTGCCCGCATGGCCAGTGCCATTGCCAAACTCAGCCTGCCGACGCTGATCGTGCAGGAAGGCGGCTATCTGACCGATGACCTGGAAAACAACCTCGCCAGCTTCCTGAAAGGTTTCGGTGGGTAGACCGGTCACGCAGGTGTAATTTAAAGGCGCGGCGGACTAGACTTTGCCGACTATGACTGATTCATCGGCTGCCAGTTTTATTCATCTCAGAACCCATTCGGCCTATTCGCTGTCGGAAGGTGCACTGAAGATCAAGACCTTGAGCAAGCTTGCCACCGCGCAGGCCATGCCGGCGCTTGCAATCACCGATACAGGCAACCTGTTCGGTGCGCTTGAATTTGCCGAGGTCATGACCGGAGCCGGCATTCAGCCGATAATCGGCTGCACGCTGCTGGTTGACAGTGAGGATGGTCCCGAAGGTCCGGCCCACAACAGGAATGCGCTCGACCTGGCGCGGCTGGTTTTGTTGGCCAAGGACGAGGCGGGCTACCGCAATCTCCTGAAACTGTCCAGCAGAGCCTACCTGGACGCGCCGGAGACAGAACTCCCGCATGTGGGGCTGGCGGCAATCGAAGAGTTGAGCGGCGGGCTCATCTGCCTGACCGGTGGCCCGGGCGGCCTGATCAACAAGCCGTTGCTGGAGAACCGGCACAGCGTTGCCAAAACCCGTATCGAGCGGCTGAAGCAGGTGTTCGGCGACCGGCTTTACGTGGAACTGCAGCGTCACGGCATGGACGAGGAGCGTGCCGCAGAACCCGGCCTCGTGGACCTCGCCTATGCGCTTGAATTGCCGTTGGTGGCAAGCAACGAGCCCTATTTTGCCGAAGCTGATGACTTCGCGGCTCATGATGCATTGATCTGCATTGCCGAAGGTGAGGTGGTTGCTAATGAAAACCGGCGCCAGCTGACACCGGAGCATTACTTCAAATCACAATCGGAAATGGTGACGCTGTTTGCCGACCTGCCGGAAGCGATTGACAACACCGTGGAGATAGCGCGGCGCTGCTCATGGTATCCGTGCTCAATCGACCCGATCCTGCCGAAATTTGCCTCCGGTGAAGACAGCCGTGACGAGGCTGAAGAACTGCGGGTCCAGTCACGTGAAGGGCTGGCCGAGCGGCTTGATGCACTGGGATTGGCGGCCGGCTTTTCGCGCGAAGATTACCAGCAGCGGCTGGAGTATGAGTTGGGCGTCATCACCGGAATGGATTTCCCCGGTTACTTTCTGATCGTGGCCGACTTTATCAAATGGGCCAAGTCGCAAGGTATTCCGGTCGGACCCGGGCGTGGTTCGGGTGCTGGGTCGGTTGTAGCCTGGGCTTTGACCATTACCGACCTCGACCCGTTGCGCTTCAACCTGGTGTTCGAGCGTTTCCTGAATCCGGAACGCGTGTCGATGCCGGATTTCGATATCGACTTCTGCCAGGACCGCCGTGATGAGGTGATCGCCTATGTGCAGAACAAGTACGGCGCCGGCCAGGTGGCCCAGATCATCACCTTTGGAAAACTGCAGGCCCGGGCCGTGTGCCGTGACGTCGGTCGGGTCCTGCAGATGCCTTACGGCCAGGTTGACCGGCTGTGCAAGCTCATACCGAACAATCCGGCCAATCCGGTGACCCTGCAACAAGCGATTGATGTCGAGCCGCGCCTTGAAGAAGAGCGCCGCCAGGACGAAACCACCGCGACCATGCTTGAAATCGCACTCAAGCTGGAAGGGTTGTACCGCCATGCGTCAACCCACGCGGCAGGTGTGGTGATCGGCGATCGCCCGCTGGAAGAGTTGGTGCCACTGTACCGTGATCCGCGCTCACCTATGCCGGTAACCCAGTTCAACATGAAGCTGGTCGAAAAAGCCGGCCTGGTGAAATTCGATTTTCTGGGACTGAAGACCCTGACGGTGCTGGACAAAGGCGTCAAACTGCTGGCTCAGCGGGGCATCGAGATGGACTTTGCCGCCTTGCCGCTGGATGACACCGCGACATACGACATGCTGAAGCGGGCCGAAACGGTCGGCGTGTTCCAGCTTGAAAGCTCCGGCATGCGCGACCTGATCCGCAAGGCGGAACCGGGCAATATCGAGGACATTATCGCTCTTGTGGCGCTGTATCGCCCAGGTCCCATGGAGAACATTCCAAAATATGTCGCCTCGAAGAAAGGCGAGGAAGCGCCTGAATTCCTGCATGAAAAACTGACCCACGTGGTTGAGGACACCTACGGTATCATCATCTACCAGGAACAGGTGCTGCAGATTGCCCAGGTGCTGGCCGGCTATTCGCTGGGCGAAGCCGATCTGCTGCGGCGTGCCATGGGCAAGAAAATCCAGGCTGAAATGGACGCGCAGAAAGCCCGTTTCGTGTCCGGTTCGGTGGACAACGGGGTCGACCAGGGCCAGGCGGAACAGATTTTTGAACTGGTCAACAAGTTCGCCGGTTACGGCTTCAACAAGGCCCACTCTGCTGCTTACGGGGTGGTTGCCTATCAGACCGCGTGGCTAAAGGCCAATCACCCGGTTGAATTCCTGGCCGCCTCGATGTCCCTGGACAGCGGCAATACGGACAAGCTTTTGGTGTTCAAGCGCGAAGCTGACCGGATGAAAGTGGTCATCAATCCGCCAAGCATCAACAAGTCAGGTGTCGATTTCACAGTTGAAGATGGGGCCATCCAGTATTCGCTGGCTGCGCTGAAGAATGTAGGTGAGCAGGCGGTCGAGCACGTTATTGCGGTGCGTGAAGAAGGCGGTCCGTTCAAGTCACTGGGCGATTTTGCCCGGCGAATCGATCCGCGCATGATGAACAAGCGCGCGCTGGAATCCATTTCAAGATCCGGCGGGTTTGACGAACTGAACCCCAATCGCGCACAGGTAGTCAAAGGTGTCGAGACAATACTTGCCATGGCAAACCGCACCTCTGCCGAAGCTGAGATCGGGCAGGACGACTTCTTTGGCGGCGGCGGCGATCACGGCGCTGAAGAACTGCCATTGCAGGCGGTCGAACCATGGCTGCCGATGGATCAGCTTGCCGAGGAATTCGAGGCGGTGGGTTTCTACCTGTCGGGCCATCCATTGGATGAGTACCTCTCGATCCTGCCGAAGCTGGGCGCGGACAGCTGGGAAGGCTTTCGCGCCAAGGCACTCAAAGGCGCTTCCGCCGCGCGCCTTACCGGTACGGTTACCTACAAGCAGGAACGCAGGGCGAAGTCCGGCAACAAGTTCGCCTTCATCGGATTCTCCGATCCGACGGGCCAGTATGAATGCGTGTGTTTCTCAGAGACCCTGAATGCATGCCGTGACCTACTGGAGGCGGGCAAGCCATTGATGGTCCGGGTGGAAGCGGATGTTGAAGGTGAAGATGTCAAGCTGCGGCTGCAAGGCGTGGACCTGCTGGACGAACGGGCCGATCGGGTTGAGCAGGGCCTGGAAATTTTCCTGGATGACACCAAGCCGCTGGCGCTGGTCCAGTCCAGACTGACCAATGGCGGGAATTCGTCCGTGGTCTTGAACCTGAGATTGCCGGATGAACTGGAAGTCCGGTTCCGGCTCGGAGAAAAATTCACGGTGAATCCCAAAATCAAGGCGGCCATAAAAGCCGTTCCGGGCGTCGTGGATGTACAGGACCTGTGACCAACGGAACTGGAGCGCCTGAGACATGGAAGAGCTGTTCTGGATCGCACTTGTTGTAGTCGGCATTTTTGCCTTGCCGATCATTCTGGCCGTTGTCGCCATGAACAAGGCGGAAAAAGTTTCGCGCGAACTGTTCAAGTTACGCAACGAGATCAATTTGCTGCGTACATCGGCGGCCCCGCAGGTTGCGCCGCAAGCATCGCCAGATGCGCCGACTGTGGCGGTTGATGCTGCCACGGCCAGTGAACCGGAGACCGAACCTGACCAAGAAGAGGATTTTGCTGCCGCAACAACAATGGCGGCCAGCAACACCAACGAAAGCGCGCAGCAGGCCGACGAACCGGTGGCAAAAGCGGCGCGATCCAGCCTCGAAGAAAACCTGGCAGGCACCTGGTTCATCTGGATCGGGGCTGTGGCCATCGGCCTCGCTGGCCTGTTCCTCGTCAAATACATGTCCGACGCCGGACTGCTCGGCCCCGGCATCCGCATCGTTCTGGGACTTGTGTGCGGCGCTGCCCTGGCCACGGCAGGCGAATGGCTCAGGCGCAAGCCGTCGCAGCAACGGTTTGCGGCGTTGAAACCGGATTATGTCCCCCAGGCGCTGACGGCTGGCGGATTGGCGTCCGTGTTTGCCAGCATCTACGCGGCAGATGCGCTTTACGGGTTTATCGGACCGACGCTCACCTTCGTCGGACTGGCAGGTACTGCGCTTGCCGCATTTGCCCTGTCAGTGGTGCAGGGGCCGCTGGTCGCCATCGTCGGCCTGCTGGGAGGATTTGTCCTGCCGGTTCTGATCGGCAGTGCGGACCCGTTCGCGCCGGGTCTTTTTGTCTATCTCGGCGTCCTGTATGCAGCCGTGTGCGCCGTTATGAGGTGGCGGTCCGCTCTTTGGCTGGCCGTTTCGGCAATCGTGCTGGCGAGTGGCTGGGTTGTTCTATGGGCAAACTCGTTCTTTACCGCCGGAGACGGCCTGACACTGGGCCTGTTTTCAGCTCTCATTGGGACCGGCTTTGCGTTTGCGGGCGTCGTTGCATCGCGCGATGACGAGCCGGCGCTCTGGCACACTCCCTTATGGCCGAAACATCCACTGCAAACCGCTGCCGCCATTGCCGGCACGATTGCCATGCTGTTGTTGCTTATCGTGCTGGTGCGGGACGGCTATGGCAACGGTGCGCTGATAGCGCTGGGTGTTTTCGCAATTGCTACCTGTGTCGCCGCCATGCAGGCACAGCGGTTTGACTTCCTTGCGCTGATCGCCGGTCTCGCGATCCTGCTGGGGTTTGCCGAATGGGGTGGCAGGTTGCATGTGGAAGGCTGGATCGACGGCTGGCTGGTGGCCGGCCAGAATGCCTGGGGGCCGGAACCGTCGGCGGAGACCGGCGCCTACCTGAAGTACAGCGCCGTGTTCGGTGGCGCCGCGCTGGCAGCGGGATACGTCTTGCTGTGGCGTTCGGTGCGGCCCTGGGTGTGGGCCACGGTGGGCTCACTGGTTCCTATCGGTTTAATGATTGCGGCCTACGCCACCTTGCGCGTTCTGGAGCCCAGCCACAAATGGGCATTTGCCGCGCTTGGTTTAGCAGCGGTGTTTGTGTTTCTGGGCTCGCGATTGCGCAGTGTCACTGCTGACGAAGCGCCTCGTCTGGCGCTTGGCATTTATGCCATGGCGGCATGTGCCAGCATCGCCATGGCATTGAGTTTCGTGTTGCGTGACGCCTGGTTGTCGGCCTCGCTGGCGGCCCTGCTGGCAGCAACCGGTTACATTTCCCGGACGTTGAGCCTGCCACAATTGCGCTGGCCTGCCATGCTGATCGCGCTTGCGGTGCTGGCGCGCCTCGGGCTCAACCTGCATGTGCTCGGCTATGGCGACAGTCACTGGCTGGGACAGTACTGGGTAGTTTACGGCTACGGACTGCCGCTGGTCATGTTCCATCTGGCCTGGCTGCAATTTGGCCAGGATGAGACCCCTGACTTGTTGTCCAAAGTGCTTGAAGGCGGGCGGATTGCGCTTGTGGCCATGTTCGTATCCGCCCTGATCCGGGTTGTGGTGGCCGGGTCACTGGGCGCCGAACGCCTCGGCCTGCTGGAAGCCGGGTTGCACATCACAAGCTGGCTGGTGAGCGCGGCTGCGTGCTGGTGGCGCTGGTCGGTGCGGGGCGGTTTCATCGATATGTGGGCAGGCCGAATTCTCACTGCGCTGGCGTGCGGTTTTCTGCTGGTCGGGCCGCTGCTGGGCCTAAACCCGCTGTTCGACCGGCAGATGGTCGGAAACTGGCCAGTGGCCAATGCCCTGACGCCTGCCTACTTGCTACCGGGCGTGTTGCTTGCCTTTATCGGTTACGTGCTGAGACATCACTCGATGCGGCCACTATGGCGCACATTATGGCCGCCGGCCAGCCTCGGGCTTGCGCTGGTGTGGCTGTCAATGGAAATACGCCGTTTCTTTCATGCGCCGGATGATCTTGATGCTACCTTCATGTCCACGCCGGAAAATTACAGCTACTCCGCCATATGGCTGCTGTTTGCGCTGGCTTTGCTGGCTGCCGGCATAACGGCACGTGTCGCGCAACTGCGCTATGCGTCGCTGGCAGTTTTGGTGCTGGTGGTGCTTAAGGTGTTCCTGGTTGACCTGTCGGATCTAGAAGGGCTGCTGCGGGTGGCCTCGTTCCTCGGTCTGGGTCTGTGCCTTGTCGGTATCGGTTTCATCTATCAGCGCTTCGTACATCAACCGCAGGACCAGGCGGCATGACGGGCTCTATTTGACGCCGGCGGTCAGCAGGATGAAGAGGAACATCATCGCTACGCCGGCCACGGCCAGTTTCCAGGCGTCCTGACGGCGCTTGAGACCCGGCAGGCCGAGCGGCTTGATAAACTGGATCAGTGCCAGCATGGCCATGAAGAGTGCTATCAGCTTTGTCATGGCCAGCACCATAGGGCCGTGCTCAATGCGCGCAAGGGCTTGCATCTCAGCCGAATGCACCCTATAAGCCGGCCGTTCGCCAGCAGGATGGTCCTGTTGCGAATAATTCACACGTGTCAGTGCGGTCTGTCTCATGCGGGAATTCCCGCCACATAGAGGCAGCACCATCCGGTGCCGGTCAAGCGGTCACTTTCTGTCACGGAGGAACAACCGGAAAAGGAACATGGCACATGGCTTTGCCTGAATATTCCATGCGCCAGCTGCTTGAAGCTGGCGTTCACTTTGGACACCAAACACACCGCTGGAACCCCAAGATGGGTTCGTACATCTATGGCGCACGCAACGGCATTCACGTAATGGATCTGTCGCAGACCGTGCCGCTTCTGCACCAGGCGCTGCTGGCTGTGCGCGACACGATTGCAGGTGGTGGGCGGCTCCTGTTCGTCGGCACCAAGCGCCAGGCGCAGGAGCAGATCGCCGATGCGGCACGGCGGTCAGCCCAGTATTTCATCAACTCCCGCTGGCTCGGCGGCACGATGACCAACTGGAAGACAATTTCCAATTCAATCAAGCGCCTGCGTGAACTCGAGGAACTGTTTGACGGCGGCGCACAAGGGTTCACCAAGCGTGAGCAGCTGACGCTGACCCGCGAACGGGACAAGCTGGAGCTGGCCCTTGGCGGTATCAAGGACATGGGCGGTGTTCCCAACATCCTGTTTGTCATTGACACCAACAAGGAGGCCATTGCCATCAAGGAGGCCAACCGCCTTGGCATTCCGGTGATTGCGGTTCTGGATTCCAACAGCGACCCTGCCGGCATTGATTTCCCGATCCCCGGTAACGACGATGCCGGCCGTGCCATTGCGCTTTACTGCGACCTTGTCGCGCGCGCCGCCATTGACGGCATTTCGGAAAGTGCAGC
>JBPCVV010000342.1:0-10740 GCA_051010195.1 Anderseniella sp.
AGATGCGCCAATAAAGGGCGTTGTCGTGGCTGATCATCGGTTTGCCCAGCATGTCTTCAAGTTCGATTTCAAGATGCACCGGGCGTTGGGCCAGTTGATCGCCATCGCGGCGGAAATTGCACATGCCATTGATCAGGTAGGCATCCGCCTGCGGGGCCTTGTCGGCCACATATGCAAAACTCTTCTTTGCCAGTGCACCGTCGAAACACCAGATGCAGTCATTTATCTCCTGTTGCGTGGCGAACCAGCCCTGGTCGTGGAAGTTGCCAGCCCACAGGACATCGAAACCGGCCTCCTTCAGAAAGCCGACTGTTCCCTGCCACCAGGACGGGTGATGATAGGCGGCATTCAGCGCCACCTTTTCCACGTTCCGGTCCCTGAGGGCTTCGACCATCGCATAGCCGGCCAGATGAAACGGGGTCTGATATTTGTCGCTGAGCATCTCGCAATGCCGACGAATACCTTCAACGCCCAGGCCGCTAGCGTGCACCCAGTTCGACCCAACCTGGCCACACACATCTGCTCCATTGTTGGCCATGCACAGGACGAATTCTTCCAGCAGATCGAAATTCTGTTTTCGCTGCTCCAGCCGGTGAGTGTAATCCGGTACGTGCAGCATGCGCCCGTGAACGCCGACCGTTTCGGGACACATGCGGAGGAAGTCGGACGGCGCAGCATCGAAGTCCTGAGGCGGGCAGGTAAACCCGACCTGGTACTTGAAGAGCTTGTTCGCAGGAACCGCCCAGTGTGCCGGTTTCACGTAATCTGTCATGGTCGTGGCCTGTGTCCAAACCTATATCGCCTGCAGGTCGCGCAGACCAGCTTCGAACTACAATTCATTTTGCAGGATTTTTCAATTCGCTTGCGATGCGAGTAATGGACTTTCCGGACCGTCTATCTATGCTCTATACGCGCTGGTGCAGGCGTCGCGCGATATGGCCCTGCCGTCAGTTCAGCCTCGCTGACCGGCAGTTCATCGCCGACCTTGCGGCGTTTCGCGTGATACAGAATTCCTGATCCGGGTATGAAAACGAAATTGCGCGTCCGGGCAATGGCGTCATATCGTTGTAATAAACACCCGGCAGTTACGAGCCTGCGAGGCGAGCAGATTTTTCCAGAAATTGTCAGGGCTTTCGACATCGATGATTGTACGTGCCGTTCTGAAAATTTTAGCATTCAAGTGAAAATAAAAACTGCCTGTAAATATTCATTTGAAAATATCTGATGCGCGCATGAAAATTTTGTGCCACGATCAAGCCGGAGGGAAACGCACAAATGCATGACATGCAATTGTCCGAGCGTCAGGTCGAGATCGCGGAATTGGTGCGGGAACACGGATTTTTGACCGTGGAGAAGCTGGCCGGGCATTTCGGCCTGACCACACAGACTATCAGGCGCGACCTGAACGCCGTATGTGATCACGATCTGGCCCGCCGCCGTCATGGTGGCATCGAGAGTTCCGTCAAAACGGAAAACATCGCCTATGAATCCCGCCAGATACTGGCCCGCCGCGCCAAACTGGCCATTGGTCGCGAGGTGGCGCGCCACGTCGCCAACGGATCCTCTGTGGCTTTCAGCATCGGCACAACGCCCCAGGTCGCTGCCGAGGCCCTGCTCAAGCACGACAGCTTGCGGGTGTTCACCAACAATCTCAACATCGCCATGCTGTGCTGCAGCAACCTGACATTCGAGGTCAATATCGCCGGTGGCCGGTTGCGCAATGCCGACCGCGATGTTCTGGGCAAGGGCATGGAGAGTTTCCTGTCGTCCTACATGGTCGATTTCGGTATCTATGGCGTTGCAGGTGTTGCCGAAGACGGCACGCTACTGGATTTTTACGAAGAAGAGGTTCGGGCCCGTAACCTCATCCGCGAAAACAGCCGCGAAACTTTCCTGGTGCTTGATCATACGAAGTTCGAACGCGTGGCCCATGTCCGCGGCGGCAATGTCGGCGAGGCGACCAAGGTATTCTGCAATGCCCGCCCGCCGGAAAACATTCTGAACATACTGAACGCTTCCGGCTCTGAACTGATCGTATGTGGCGAAGAGGCCAAGACATGACCGGAATCCGTATATCCAACCTGGTCAAACAATGGGATGACGTTCGAGCCGTCAACGACGTGTCGTTCGACGTGCCGCAAGGCCGACTGACGGTTTTGCTGGGTCCGTCTGGATGTGGAAAATCAACCATATTGCGGATGATTGCCGGGCTAGAAGATGCCAGCGCCGGTGAGATTCTCATCGATGGCCGTGATGTGACCCGCGAGGACCCGTCCCGGCGCGGTGTCTCGATGGTGTTCCAGTCCTATGCCCTGTTCCCGCACCTGAGCGTCAGGGAAAACATATTGTTCGGGCTGAAGGTTCGCCGCGTTCCCGCCAACGAGCAGGAAAAGCGGCTGGCGGAGGCTGCCGCCATGGTGGGGCTTGGCGACCTGCTGGATCGCAAGCCGGCCAATCTGTCCGGCGGCCAGCGCCAGCGGGTTGCGCTGTCGCGCACTATTGTAGCCAACCAGCCGGTGTGCCTGATGGACGAGCCACTGTCGAACCTGGACGCAAAGCTGAGGGCTGAAATGCGCGACGAGATTTGCGCTTTGCAGCGCAAGCTGGCGTTGACCATGGTGTACGTAACCCACGATCAGATCGAAGCCATGTCGATGGCCGACCAGGTGGTGCTGCTGAAAGACGGACAGGTCGAGCAGACCGGTACTCCCGGTGATCTTTATGAAAGACCACGCACCACGTTTGCTGCGGGTTTCCTCGGCATGCCACCAATGAACGTACTGCGCCTCGACCAGATTTCGGACGCCGGGGCGCTGAAAGGCGCTGTACCGAAGGCCGCGCCGGACTGGATGCTAGGCATTCGCCCGGAGCATGTCCGGATTGCTGACAAGGGACTGCCAGTCGAGGTCGCCTCAACCGATTACATGGGGGCCGAAACGGTATTGCGTCTGCGCCATGCGGGCCAGGTCATGATGGCGCGAATTCACGGCCGTCCGTCTGTGGTTGCCGGTGACAAGCTGAAGATCGCCTGGGCGGCCGACGACATACACGTGTTTGACGAAACGGGAGCAAGGCGGGGAAGCCTGGACACGCAGGTGTCACAACCGGCGTAATGGAAATGTTGTGCCGGTAAAACAACCGGATCGGCATTGCCGGTCTGCCAACTTGAAAGAAAACAGAGAGGAGTCGTGACTAATGTTTAGATCCATCACCAGGACAATCGCCGGCGTCGTTGCCGCCGCCTGCCTGTCATTGCTGGCAGCAGGCCTGTCAAGCGCAGCCTACGCCAAAACCAAACTGACAATGTACTATCCGGTAGCCGTCGGCGGGCCACTGACCAAGATAGTTGACGGCATGGTCGCCGATTTCATGAAGCAGAACCCGGACATTGAGGTAAACGCCATCTATGCCGGTAACTACAATGATGCCCGCATCAAGGCTTTGGCGGCGCTCAAAAGCGGTCAGCCGGCCCAGCTTTCGGTAATGTTCTCAATCGATCTCTACGAACTGATCGAGCAGGACGCCATCATCGCCTTTGATGACATTGTCCAGACCGCGGAGGAAAAGGCCTGGCTGAAGTCATTCTATCCGACGCTGATGCAGAACGGCGCCACCGGCGGCAAGACCTGGGGTATCCCGTTCCAGCGTTCAACCATCGTGATGTACTACAACAAGGATGCCTTCAAGGCTGCGGGCCTGGACCCTGAGAAGGCACCGGCATCTTGGGGCGAACTGGTTGCGGCCGGCAAGAAGCTCACCAAGGCGGACGGCTCGCAGTGGGGCATGATGATCCCGTCTACCGGCTATCCCTACTGGATGTTCGGGGCGCTTGCCATGCAGAACGACCAGGTGTTGATGAACAGTGCCGGTAACGAGACCAATTTTGCCGCGCCTGCAACCGTGGAAGCCCTGCAGTTCTGGAGAGACCTGGGTGCCAAGCACAAGGTGATGCCTGAAGGCACCATCGAATGGGGCACCCTGCGCAAGAATTTCCTTGAAGGCAAAACCGCCATCATGTGGCATTCCACCGGTAACCTGACCACGGTCAAGAAGAAGGCGGGGTTTGATTTTGGTGTCGCCATGCTGCCTGCCAACAAGCGCCGCGGCACACCGACCGGCGGCGGCAATTTCTACATCTTCAAGAAAACGTCGCCTGAAGAGCGTTCCGCCTCCATGAAGCTGATCAAGTTCATGACCAGTCCTGAACAATCCGCCAAATGGTCCATGCAGACCGGCTATATGGGGATCAGCCAGGCAGCGTACGACACCAGTGAATTGCAGGATTATGTCAAAGGCTTCCCGTATGCGGCAGTTGCCCGCGATCAGTTGAATTATGCAACTGCTGAGCTGTCGACCTATGAGACCGGCAGGGTACGCAAGGCACTGGACGATGCCATTCAGGCTGCACTTACCGGCAGCAAGTCACCGGAAGACGCCCTGAAGGAATCCCAGGCAACCTCAGATCGCCTGCTCAAGCCTTATCGCTGATAAATCACCAACCCGGCATGGGGCGCAAATGACGTTGTCGCCCCATGTCATTCTAACCGGCAATTTTCGGAATTAATTGAATGCATCTGTCGCGAGACACCATGAGACATGTGCACGGTTGGCTTCTGCTCACCCCGGCGGCCATTTTGCTCGTGTCTTTTACCCACTACCCGACCATTGCGACGATCATCAACAGCTTCTTTTCCAAGGGCAATTCCGTACGCCCGTCACGGTTCATCGGGCTCAACAACTACGAATCCATGACCCAGGATCCGATTTTCTGGAAAGTGCTGATCAACAATATGTGGTTTGCGGTGGGAACCATTCCAACGTCCATCGCACTTGCGATCATCATGGCGCTGGCGGTCAATCGTGCCATGCCGGGCCGATCGTTCGTGCGCATGGCGTACTTCACACCGACCATCTTGCCGATGATTGCCGTTGCAAATATCTGGCTGTTTTTCTATTCGCCTGATATCGGCCTGATCGACCAGATCACCGGGTTGTTCGGTTTTTCCGGGCACAACTGGCTGGGTGATCCCAGCACGGTCCTGCCGGCCATAATTGTCATGACGGTCTGGAAAGAGGCCGGCTTCTTCATGATCTTTTACCTCGCCGCGTTGCAGCATATCCCGCCGGAGCTGGGAGAGGCAGCCAGGCTGGAGGGCGCGTCGCGCTGGTATTATTTCCGCCGTGTGGTGTTTCCGCTGCTGATGCCGACCACGCTGTTCGTGCTGATTAACGCAGTACTTAACTCGTTCAAACTGGTTGACCACCTGTTCGTGCTGACCAAGGGCGGACCCGACAATGCCAGCAACCTGCTGCTGTACTACATTTTCGAAAACGCGTTTTCTTACTTCGACACCAACTATGCCGCCACGCTGACTGTCGTGTTACTCGGCCTCCTGGCAGTCATGGCGCTGGCGCAGTTCTTCGTGCTTGACCGGCGGATACACTACCGATGAAAACAGCCGGGCACGCAGGTCGAAGTTATACGGAAATCCTGGAGGTTGTAGGGGCCTGGACACTGGCAATCCTGTGGATATCACCGTTGCTCTATGCCTTCTGGGCGGCGTTTCATCCAACTGAATATTCGACGAATTTCGACTTGTTTGCGCCGCTGACGCTGGACAACTTCCGTGAGGCATTGTCTCAGGCCCCGTTCCTGCGTTACGGCATAAATACGTTCCTGCTGGTGACCATGCTGCTGGCGGCACAGATGGTGGTCGGTACACTTGCAGCCTATGCGTTTGCGCGTTTTCAGTTTTTCGGCAGTAATGTCGCGTTCGGGCTGGTTCTGGTTCAGTTGATGATCACGCCGGAAATCCTGATCGTCGAAAATTATTCCACATTGGCAAAGCTGGGATTCGTCGACACGATTACCGGCATTGGCCTGCCTTACATGGCCAGCGCATTTGGTATTTTTCTGCTCCGCCAGGCATTCAAATCGACACCGAAGGAACTGGAAGATGCAGCCCGGCTGGAAGGCTGCGGCCTGTTTGGCATCCTGATGCGGGTCTATGTGCCACTCGCCCGGCCCACCTATCTGGCGTTCGGCCTGGTGTCCATCAGCCATCACTGGAACAATTTCCTGTGGCCGCTGGTCATTACCAATTCGGTCGAGACCCGTCCGTTGACCGTGGGGCTTGGAATTTTCGGTGCACCTGAGTCCGGTGTCGACTGGGCAATTGTTTCAGCCGCCACCTTGTTATCGGTGGCACCGCTGCTCATTGCCTTCCTGCTGTTCCAGCGGCAATTTGTTCAGTCCTTCATGTACGCAGGCATCAAATGACCGCTATCGTTTCCTGGAATATCCAGAACGGCAAGGGCGCCGATGGGGCTGTGTCTCTGCCGCGTATCGCGGAGGTCATCTCGCGTTTCGGCGAGCCTGATGTCATCTGCCTGCAGGAGGTTTCCCGCCACCTGCCATTGTCCGGCGCTGACTTTGCCGTAGATCAAGTTGCAGAACTGGCCGATCTGTTTTCTGGTTACGAGGTGATCTTTGGCATTGCCATAGAAGCCGCCGGTGCAGGCATTTCGCCGCGTTGGCAATACGGCAATGCCACCTTGACCCGCCTGCCGGTGGTATCGGTGTTTCATCATGCATTGCCACAGCCGGTTCAGGCCGGCGTCCGCCAGATGCCGCGCCAGGTCAGTGAGGTGACCGTGACAACAGGCAACGGGTCGTTGCGGGTCATGAACACCCATCTGGAATTTCATTCGCTCGCGCAGCGGATGGCGCAGGTCGCACGGCTGCGCGAGCTGCACCTGCAGGCAGCGGCTCATGTGCACGCTCCGCCGGACTATGACGACTGCGGCAGTTACCGGTTTCTCGACCGGCCGGAGAACTGTGTCGTTTGTGGTGATTTCAATATCGAGGTGGGCTCGCCTGAATATGCCGCAATGCTCGCCCCGGTCAATGATGGTACGCCGTGCTTTCTGGATGCCTGGCGAATTTGCCATTCAGGTCGTTCACATGAACCGACCTGTGGCGTGCATGACACGGTGCAATGGCCGCAAGGTCCGCACTGCCGTGATTTCTTTTTTGTTGCCGGCGCCGCAGCGCGCGCGGTGAACGCAGTTTGCGTTGATACGGATACCAACGCTTCCGACCACCAGCCGCTGATGCTGAGCATCGCGGATGCGCCCTGACAGGAGATTCGGAAAATTCTGTCTTCAACCGAAAACGTCATTTCTGGTTCCTGGGCGATTGACCGTTATGAAGCGGTCCGGCGCCGGTTGCCGGGCGCAGTTTTCCCCGGGAAGTCCGTGTTCGCGGAGAACCTCGCTGAACTGAAAGACGAGTTTGATGCGTTCGTGTTCGACTCGTTTGGTGTCCTGAACGTGGGTGAAACGCCGATTGCCGGAGCCCACGAGCGCATTGAGGCGTTGCGCGGTGACAACAAGCAACTGGCGATCCTGACCAACGCCGCGACGGTACCGCTTAGTAAACTGGTCCTGAAGTATGCGCAGCTCGGATTCCAGTTTGAGGCGCGCGAGATTGTCAGCAGCCGGGAAGTGCTGGCCGGCGGACTACGGAGTTTCGACCGGGAAATGAGGTGGGGTGTCGTGGCTCCCAGTCAAGCGCAAATCGATGAATTGCCTTGCCGTTGTCACAGTCTCGACGATGACATTGCCGGCTTTGACTACAGCGATGGCTTCGTTTTTCTTTCCAGCCAGGGCTGGACGCCGGCGTTGCAATCCATGCTGACTGAGGCACTGGCCCGGCAGTCGCGGCCGGTGCTGGTTGGCAATCCGGACATTGTTGCCCCGCGAGAGGGCGGCCTGTCACTGGAGCCGGGCGCCTATGCGCATCAAATTGCCGATAGCCTGAGTATCGAGCCGGTATTTTACGGCAAACCGTTTGGCAATGCCTTTGCAGAAGTGGCGAGCCGCCTTGCACCGGCAGTCCATGCGCGTCGGATTGCCATGATCGGCGACAGTTTTCACACCGATATTCTGGGTGGTGCCGCCGCCGGCTGGCGCACCGTGCTGGTGACCGGCCATGGCCTGGTGAAAAATCTCGACGTTGATGACCTGATGAAATCGACAGGTATCGTGCCCGACTTCATCATTACGTCAATCTAGGGTTCTGGTGCCGGTGTCGGCTTCGCCGCAAGCTGAATGTAGATGCCTAGCCTGCCATCATGACCGGCTCGCAGGCTACCGGAAAGTTCACCGAGTGGGCGATGAAACAGTATTTGTGAATGTCTTTGTGAATGGCCCGTGCCCGGACAAGGTCGCAGCCGGCTTCAACCAATATGTGCGGGCGCAGGGTGGCACTGAGAAAACGGCCTGATCCGTCGGGATGGTTTTCACCCTGTGCAACCGGGTCATCGCGGTAGCTCAGCACGGTGATATTGTCGTTGCTGGCCAGGTGCAGGTACCATAGCATATGACACCCCGACAGCGCTGAAATCAGCAGGTCTTCCGGGTTCATCAGGGCCGGATCACCACCCAGCAGCGGGTCGTTTGAACAATGGATGACCGGTTTTCCGGGAACCTTGATGTCCCACGTCCTGTCATAGCCCTTGTAGGTCCTGGTGCCTTCGCCGGTATTGCCGGTCCACTCGATGCGGCTGGTGTAGGTGTGGGTGCTGGCCATGATTGACTCCGTATGTATACATGTATACATATTCTGGTAATGGATCAGCCTGCTGTTTTCAAGGTAGAACCATGACTGACAAGACAATCCTGGATGCGCTGCGAAGTGATATACTCAGTGGTGCGCTGCCGCCCGGCTCGGAATTGCACCAGGCGGGCATCGCGGAACGCTTCGGCGTCAGCCGCATACCGGTCAGGGACGCACTGGCATCACTGGAGGGCGAGCGGCTGGTAACCGTCCGGCCCAATCGCGGCGCCCTGGTGGTCAGCCTGTCGCCGGGCGAAATCGAAGAAGTGTTCGAACTGCGCATCATGCTGGAATGCAATTGCGTGCGCGCCGCCGTCACCGCTGCAACCGCTGAACACCTTGATGACGTCCAGTATCAACTGCGCCGCTCCTCGCTGGAAGCAGGCCGGGCAGGTTGGAGCAACGGTGACCGGGACTTCCACGAAGCGCTCTACCAGCCGGCCGACAAGCCGCGCCATATCTGCCTGATAGGCGAATTGCGCAACCTTTGCCGGGTTCATGCCTGGGGCTATGACAGTCTCAAGAGCCACACGCCGCGCTGGCTGCAAGATCACAAGGCCATTGCCGCGGAATTTTCCGCCGGACGCGCAGATGCATGTGAAAAGGCGCTGCGCCGGCACCTGTCGGCAACCAGGGATGTGCTGCTTGAAGCCATGTCGGGCGGTTAGCTGCCTATCACGGTCAGCCGTGTCGCAAACAATGCCGCCGGAAGGGATCCGGCGGCATCTTCCATGTGCTTGATGTTTGATCAGGTTGCCTGGCTCAGGCGGTCTGCAGGGTGTCTTCCTGCTTGTGCAGGCCGACGACGACCAGCACGGTGGCTCCGAGAGCCCAGTAGTAGGCGGCTTCCAGCCCGGCAAATCCCAGTGCAAACGGCGCGGCGATAAATACCAGACCGACCAGGAAGTCTACAGCCAGGTGCAGCTTGTAGGACAGGACGCGGATGATGCCCAGGTGATGGTCGGTCAGGACGGTCAGCACAAACGCAGCAATTCCGGTGACCACCGACAACCAGAATGCAAGCGGATTCACACTGCCGAGGCCGAGGACAAACGGCATGGCGACAAGGCTGACGGCAACGGGATAATCGAGATAGGCATGAATGGTCTTTGTGATGAATCGGGGTAACATGATTGGCTCTCCTGAGTTGGTTTGCGCCGGGTAGGTCCGGCGAACTGATGCTAGGTTTATAGTTTGGAACTGAATGGTACAAAACACGATGAAACACGAATCTGTGAATTGTGTACCATTTGGTCTCTAACTAGATGATGGTATTGAAAGACGAGGAATGAGCTGATGGCGCGGCCGCGAGAGTTTGATGTCGATGACGCTGTTGGCGGGGCCATGGATGTGTTCTGGGAACACGGTTACGAAGGCGCCTCGCTGCCCGACCTGCTGTCCGGCATGGGGCTGACCCGCGGCAGCCTGTACAAGGCATTCACCGACAAGAAGTCGCTCTACCTGGTGGTGCTGGAGCGTTATGAGCGTGACTATGTCATTCCCGCCGTGGGCCTGCTGGCGGGGCCTGAGATTGCCGATGGCTGGGACCGCGTCATGGCGCTGTTCGGCAATGTGATTGCCGATGTCAACAAGGGTGACCGCCGGGGCTGCCTGGCCTGTTCGGCCGCTGCCGGCCCGGCCTCGGAAGATGCTGACATAGCGGGTGCCGTTCACCGCACGCTCGGCAAACTGCAAAAGGGTTTCGAAGTCGCCTTGAAAGCTTCACGGCCTCACGCAAGGCTCGAGCCCGCCGCCAGGCGTCAGATGGCTGATATGCTGACGACGCAGTATGTCGGCACACGGGTGATGGCAAGATCGCAGGCCCCTGTTGCCATGCTGAAACGAAGCGTGGCCTCGCTGCGGCTGCTGGCCTGACTGTTCCTCATCTCCATTCCTTGACAGATTAGGGCGTATGTCCTAATTTATATCTGAATTAGGACAAACGTCCTAAGAAATGGAGTTTTGAGCATGAATGCCATGGGCACGCGTGATCACATTGTTGCAGCGGCCAGTCAGCTATTCTACCGGCAGGGATATGAGCATACGTCGTTTGCCGATATCGCCGGCGCAGTGCGGATTTCGCGCGGAAATTTCTATTATCATTTCAAGACCAAGGATGA
>JBPCVV010000343.1:0-3861 GCA_051010195.1 Anderseniella sp.
GGGCGCATCCAGACGATATTCGAGAGCGCAGCCCCGTGTTGGGCAACAACGACCTTGGCCCCGGAGAACAAGGTGATCTGAGCGGCAAACTCCATGTCTTCGAGACAGTGCTTGCCCACACTGCAAGTTTTGCTAAGACGCTGGCAGAGGCTGTTGATGTTGGGAATACTGCGCCGTTGCTTGCCGGCAGTTTGCCCAATGGCGACAAACTGTTCACCTGGTTCGCCTCTTTCTATCACCACAACATCCTGGCGATACTGCAATGTGCTCAGCTGATCGAGTTTGCTGGCCAGCCGGTCCAACACAACCGATCTGAACCTTGTCAGGCGATCAGCCGAATGGTGCAACGGGTTGTCGTATGCATCCAGTATCTTGATAGCCTTCAAGTCATGCTCCTTGAGCAGACTGGACAAGAAAACCCTCAGCAGCAGCTTTCTGACGGGTCTGCGAAAGGGAACGAATCTCAACGTCGAGCTGAGCCGATTCCTTAGTCCAATTATCCTGGATTGGACTGAGATTTGTATCGACACAACACGGACATCGTCACCGAAGATGTCGCGGGTAATATGATCCAGGTGCCCAACGGACAGAACACAGGTCTGGCCGGTCTTACGGTGAGGGTATAGTGCTATTGGTAGCAGGTAGCCGAACAGGTAGTGATAATAGTGACCAACCCAATCACCGCCATTGAGTGGATACAGCAGGATGGGTCTCTCAGGCTTGCAGGCTTTCATTTTCTTCTCAACGGCTAATATCGAAACAATGGCATAGTGGCATCCGGTTTCAAAATGACTTCCATAAACAAGATCTACACCATCAGGCTCGAGGTGTACCCAGGGCTGGCAAACCAGGCTTGAGACTTGCCGGGTTGCGGCTGTGCAGTTTGTGATGCACAAGGCATCCATGAGTGCGCGCAACATAGTCGTCTTGTTTGCCGAACCCGCTGTGATCGTGCCGGCGTACTGCACCGTCTTATCTGTGCTCAGGTTCAAGCCTTCGTGTACTGACGTTCGTGTGTTTTGCGTGGACTTTGATCAGCGCGAGTTTGAGACTGCGGTGCAGGCGTTTTCGGCGCTTGATCCATCGGTGGCGATGACACAAATCGACAGTGCTAAAGATTTCGACGACAGCGTCTGGCGTACCCAGCTGGGGGGCATGGGAACCTGGGGAAGATTGTTCCTTGACCAGTTTCTGCCAGGCGAACTGAACCGGGTGTTATATCTGGACTGCGACACGCTGGTGCTGAGCCACCTTGCTCCCCTGCTGGAAGCTAACCTTGGACCATGCAGCGTCGGTGCCTGCAAGGACCAGGGCCAGTTTATGCGCGGCACTGTCGAGCAGCGCAGGAAGGAGCTGGGCCTGCCGCCAAAGGGAGATTATTTTAATGCTGGCGTGTTGCTGTTCGACTGGCAGCGCGTGATCGGCCGGAATCTGCTCGAACAGACTCGCGACCAGCTGCGGACAAGTCGAGGCCGTCTGCCGCTTAACTTCGCGGACCAGGACACCCTCAACCTGATGCTGGACGGAAACTGGTGCGAACTCGATCCCGGCTGGAACCTGATGTCGTTCTCGTTAGCCGTCACCCAGTCGCGGCAGCCGCGCATTGTGCATTTTGCAGGACCGCAAAAACCGTGGTCCAACCGGTGTCCTTTCCACCTCAAGAAGTTCGGCCGGCAATACGAAATTATGCTTCGAATGACAGGGCGGTTTGGGCAGGACTTCGAACGCCCGCCATCCACCATGCGGCTATACTCTCGCCACCTTCGAAACCTGCTTCGTCAGGCAGTGAAGCACCGGCCACTGGGGAAAACCGCACATTCGCTGGAACAAGTGACCCAAAAGCATCGCATCGAGGCCGTTTTCAAGGCCTATGATCAGAAATGCAGCGCAGCTCACTGATGTTGGCCTCCACCATGACCACCCTCGCTCATGCGAAGCAAGAGACCGCCAGCAAGAATGTCATTGCTCTGTTTGTGGAAACGGCAGTACTCGCTCCAGCTTATTGCACAACGGCCACGATTGTGCGTCACCTGCCGAAAGATACTGCTGTTCAGGTGTTCTGTGTCGACTTTTCCGAAACGGATTTTGCTCTGGCTCAGCGTGCATTCCGCAAACTTCACCCGGCAGTCAAGCTCACCTTGGTTGATAGTGGCACGTTGTTCGGTGGCCTGGTCGAACGATCCGCCAACCTGGGAATGGGTGTCTGGGGAAGGTTGTTCCTGGACAGGCTTTTGCCACGGGAACTGTCACGGGTTCTGTATTTGGACTGCGACATGCTGGTCTATCGTGATCTTGCCGAACTGTTTGAGCTGAAATTCCCAGCGGGCTGCGCATTCGCTGCCTGTGCAGACCAGGGCTCCCATGTTGATGGCAACACCGCACGGTTCAGGACCGAAATCGGTCTTTCCGCCGATGGTAGTTTTTTTAATTCTGGCCTCTTGTTGATGGATTGGCAAAGGCTCATCTCAACGGGCATTCTGCGAGAGATCCGCACTGCGAATGCAAAGAGACCGGACCTGGCACAACACCGGTTTGCCGATCAGAACATTTTCAACATCATGCTGGACGGCGACTGGTGCAAGCTGGACCCACGCTGGAACATGCAGACTCGGTTGCTTCAACTTCTGCCGGGCGAGAAACCGTGGCTTGCACATTTCTGCGGCAAGTCAAAGCCATGGCATGCAAATTGTGATGCATCTATAAGCAGGTTTACACCAGTATATTGGCAACTAATTTCGACTGCCCCGGAGCTTTTGCCCTATAGCGCCTTAACGCGGCTGGTAAGTTTGCAAAATCGGCTGCGTGGCAAATGGTACCCCACCCAGACAGCACTGGATGCGTTGCTCGCGCGTAGCTGTCCTTGGGCATACCGGGCGGATGTCCGCACACGGGTCATGGACCGTCCCAAGCGACGTCAGCGCGCGGCGCGGCGGTTTGCAGAACTCGTGAATGGTTCCGCAAGGCAGAAACAAGAAACGGACGGCACCTGATGGAGCTTGTTCCGCCGGCATAACAATGTGCCAAGTTTGCGGACTGAGTACTTGGGCACACGGCAGATGTTGGCACATTCCGTTCTCTCCAACCGTCCGGCGCCGGCATCTGTCATCGGGAGTGTAGCAGACCGACCTTCTTGCTCACCCAACACGGGTGGTAAAGGTCAGGCTTGACATGGCAAGATCTCCTTGGTCTTGCCACTTCTTACCTGACGTGCTCAGGAATAATCTGCCCAATCCCGAAACAAGCCTTGCGCTTTGTGTCTAGCTGTCTTGCCTCCCGAACACGAGGCCCGACCGGGCCAGATGATGTGCTGAATCCGCCGATCCCAACATCCTTACACGTTCAGTGTCCAACTCCAGATGGGCATAGCCATGCTCTGCCATTTTGGCGATCCAATAGGTTGCGGGCTGGCAGTTCACGTGATGGTAGCCCTTCTGCCCCGGCTCCGCGTGGGTCATCACGACGATGGGGCCGCGCGTCAAGGCATGTATCAGATTTTGGATGTGCGTCTCCTGGACATGCTCAACCACCTCCTGACACCAGACCAGATCGACATTGGTTTGGAGCGCGGTCTCCGTAAGATCGCAGTAAAACGTCGGATAAACAGCGTTGCAAATGTTGGACATGGAGCCATCGACCGCGATTGCCTGAACACCATGTTTCCAGAAGAACCGGGCTGCATGGCCCTCACCAGACCCCAAGTCCAGCATTGACAGAACCGCAAAACGATCGATTAGCCAGCGCCACGCTTGCGGGGCATGACAAGCTGGATCACCGTGCCGGATGTTTCCCCCAACATGGCCATCCTCGTTGAAAGTGTAGCCCATCCGTCTCTCCTCGCCGCCATTCCCTCCATGGACAATG
>JBPCVV010000344.1:0-6884 GCA_051010195.1 Anderseniella sp.
CGGGCGCCGGCGACCATGCCGTCCACCCATTGCGACAAACCTTTGCGGAAGTTCGATGCCAAATCCATGTTGCCGCGGAAGAAACCCTTGATGATGTGCTGCGTCAACGCGATGAAGGTCATGGCGAGGCAGGCATAGAAGGCAGCCGTCGACGGCGAGAGCCGGTCCGGCGTCGGCAGGATGCACCACAGCAGAATGACAATCGGCAGAATGAAGTACAGGCCGGTCCACGCCGTGTCCGCAGCCTTCGGCAGCACCGTCATCGGGGCTTCCGGATCATCCGCTTCAAGGTCGGGACGCTTTGAGGCAAACCACGCCAGCACCAGGTAGGCGATGCCGGAAATCACGATGACGGAGAACATCGAGATGCCCGGGTACGCTTCCTTGATAAAGCCAAGCGTGTAGTAGACGGCGATGAAAAGGAACGCCAGCATCAAGAAACCGGTCAGGAAACCAAGCAGCTTCTGGGCCAGTGTTCTCACGATGGTATCTTTAGGCTTCGGGATGCCCTGAAGGTTCAGTTTGCAGGCCTCCAGATGCACGATGTAAATCAGTGCAATGTAGGACACGATCGCCGGGATCAGCGCGTGCTTGAGCAGGGTTGTATATTCCACGCCGGTGAACTCGGCGATCAGGAAGGCAGCAGCTCCCATTACCGGAGGTGTGAGCTGTCCATTGGTTGATGACGCCACTTCGACAGCGCCGGCCTTTTCAGCCGAAAGCCCCGTCCGCTTCATGAGAGGAATGGTAAAGGTACCGGTCGTCACCGTGTTGGCAATCGAAGATCCTGAATAAAGCCCGCTGAGCGCAGACGCGATCACGGCAGCCTTGGCAGGTCCTCCTCTGAAGGAGCCGAGCAGGGCAAATGCGATCTTGATGAAATAACCGCCTGCCCCGGCCTTCTCAAGGATTGATCCAAACAGAACAAACAGGAAGATCATCTGCGTTGAAACCGCCAGCGGTTTGCCGAAGACCCCTTCTTCCTGCATCCAGAAATGCCAAGTGCCTTTGACGAAGGAGGCACCGCCCCAGTTGCCACCGCCGATGTAAGCGTAGCCCATCAGAACCGCTGCGACGACCACCAGCGGCAGGCCAAGCGAGCGGTACACCGAGAGCGCCAGCGCCACCATGCCGATGACGGCAACAGTCATATCGATACGGATGTTTTCGTGGGCAAAATCACCAGCGCGATTGGCAATATTGGAGTCCATCACCACCATGTAGAGGATGGACGCACCGCCTAGCGCAATGAGCGCCCAGTCGTAAATCGGGATCTTTCTGGTTGGTGCGCCCTTGTAGAGGGGAAATGCGAGGCAGGCGAGCACCAGCGCAAACAACAAATGAATCTTGCGAGATATCGACAGATTGCCGATGAACTGGAAGAACGGGATTCCCGTTGAAACGGTTAGTTCAGCCGGCAGTGGTGAGGATATGTAGAGCTGGTAGACCGCCCATACGAAACAGATGATTGGAATAAGATTCTTCGTCGACCCGCTTAGGTTTCTGCCTCCCGTTTCGACCTCGGCGACGAGCGCGTCAGCCTTCGACAGTTCTTGTTCCGCAGCCATTTTATCTCATCTCCCTCTTGCGCCATATCTCCCGGCACGCCAGCAACCCACCACTTTCACGAGCTCGATGTGGTCGAGCTTCAATAATCTTTGAACCAAATGAAAAGTGCCAAAAAAATGGAGCGGGAAGGCATAACTGCCTTCCCGCTTACGGGGCAGATTACATCATGCCCTTTTCTTTGTAGTACTTCATCGCACCATCGTGCAGCGGAGCTGAGAGGCCGTCCTTGATCATTTCTTCAGCCTTCAGATTGGCGAACGCAGGGTGAAGCTTCTTGAATTGATCGAGGTTTTCGAACACAGCCTTCACGACCTGGTACACAACTTCTTCCGGTACGTCAGAGCTGGTCACGAAAGTCGCGCCAACACCGAAGGTTTTTATATCTTCCTTGTTGTTGTACATGCCGGCTGGAATGGTTGCATTCCGGTAGTAAGGTCTGTCCGCAATCAACTTGTCGATCTCCGGGCCAGTCACGTCGACCAGGTGCGACGCGCAAGACGCCAGGGATTCCTGGGTCAGAGCCGAAGGATGGCCGACGAGCCAGAAATAGGCATCGATCTTGCCATCGCACATCGCCGCGCCGGTCTCGGCAGACTTCATGCCGGCAGCCAGCGCCAGGTCAGAGCGTTTCCAGCCCAAGGCCGCTTCCATCACTTCCCAGGTACCGAGCGTGCCGGATCCCGGATTACCGATGTTGAGGCGCTTGCCCTTGGCATCGCTGATGTTCTTGATGCCGGAATCTTCCCGGGCGATGACCGTCACAGGTTCCGGGTGAACGGAGAATACGGCACGAAGCTTTTCGAACTTGCCCTTATCCTTGAACTTGGAGGTGCCGTTGTAGGCGTGATACTGCCAGTCCGACTGCGCAACACCGAACTCGAGCTCGTTGGCCCGGATCGTGTTGATGTTGTAGATGGAGCCACCGGTCGATTCCGCCGAACAGCGGATGCCGTGTTCTTTGCGCTTCTTGTTTACCAAACGGCAGATGGCGCCGCCGGTGGGATAATACACGCCGGTCACACCGCCCGTGCCGATTGAGACGAACTGCTGATCAGCAGCATTTGCCGAAACGGCAAAACCAGCAGCAACAACTGCTGCAAGTGTGTATTTCAGAACTGATTTCATTACGTAAACACTCCCTTTTCACAAAATAGTGAGACTGGAGCCTATGTCGGTTTTGCGCACGAGTCCACATACCCTGGAACTGCGCAACAAAACGACAATCTGTCTGATGGAATACTGAAATCGAGATGGTACAGGCGGATGGATTTGAACCAACGGCCTCCGGATCCACAATCCGGCGCTCTAACCAACTGAGCTACGCCTGCACAAAATCTCGTTCAGCGGGCCGCAAACTATGCCGATGGCGCAGGTTTTGCAAGTCACAAAGCCCGCTCGCACCAAGCCCCCGAAAGCGCCCGGCAATGATCGCAAAACGACCCGATTGACCGCAAGCCTATGCCAGGGGTCGCCGCCGCTTCAAGAAGTCGTGGACGGCGCGCGTAAAACCGGCTTAAACTATGCTCCGGATGCGGCGGGTGAAGCAGGGATGGCAGTTCTATCCTTGTTTTTGGGCAAGCCAGACCGGCCTGGGGAACTGTTTTGAGTATAGAGACCGCGCCATCACTTGATGAGCTGAACGATGCTGGTACGCCTGCATGGCTGTGGGACGGCGCGCGGCTGCGTATTGTCTGGGCCAATGCCGCGGGGCTGGCGGTTTTCGGCTGTGACAGCCTGTTTGACCTCGTCGACATGCCGTTCGATGAGACCGATCCCGGTGCGGCCCGTGTCGCGGAACTGACCAGAACCGCTGCAGCCGGCGAAAGTTGGCAGGAAATGATGAGTTTCGCATCGGCGGTCAGCGACGCGCCGTTCGGCGTGACACTGCATGTGCACGCGCTGGCCGACGGACGCAACGGGCTGTTAATGGTCGCCGAAACCGCGCCGTCGGATTTGACAGACGGGACACAAAACGACGGGCACGCGAATTCGGTACTGGAAGCCCTGCCTGTTGCAACCGTGATCTGTGATGAAGACGGCGCGATTGAGTACGCCAATGCGATGGCCCGCGCCCTGTTCGGGCACACCATGCCGGCTTCCATCAACGACATCACGGCGAAAGGCCTGCCAGCCAGGATATTCGATCGCGCCCGCAGGGCCGGCATAGCCAGTTCGATTGCACAGATGACGACCGGGGTCGGCAACCGCGAAATCAAGGTAACGGCAAAACCGCTGACTCTTTCGGACAATTCGGATAACCGGTTTTCGATAATACTGGAGGATGTGACCGACCGCCGTGCGCTCGAGCGCTCATTGCCGGCAACCGGCATTCCGGTGCCGGCGCCGGCGACAGACGACCAAGCCGCGCCGGCAGAATCCGTGTCGAAGTTGCGCAAGGCCGTGGAAGCAGCAACTGCCCGGGCATCCGGAAAAACGCCGCCGCAGAGCGCAACATCAAATACCGCGGCGGTGCCTGAGGAACCCACTGCACCATCCAGTGACAGTACAGTCCGGCCAGCTGCCCCAGCAGCCAGAAGCGCCGGCTTCGGGGTCGCCGAGATCGTGCGCACGGCGTTGTCGGACATTCCCAAGGCCATCGTTCTGTATCGCGCCGGCAAGATCGTCTACGCCAACCGGGCCATCGCTACCGCATTAGGGTTTGCAAGTGAAAATGACCTGGTCGGGCGCCATGACATCGCTGCAGCCCTTGGCGCACTGGCCAGCAAGAAAGGCGCTATCACGCTTGCCGGGCACCAGGGCACAGAGATCGAATTCACAGTTGAAAAATCCACGTTCCCATGGAATGACGGCGCCATGCCGATGGCGGTCCTGGCGCTCACAGACAGAGGCCAACCGGCAACGGTGACTTTTGAGCAGGCGTCGCGCCATGATACCGCATCGCCTGTTGTCACGCCGTCGCAAGGGAACGGTGAGCCCAGATCGGCGGCAGCGCCGCCGCCTGCTGAGATCGAGGAGGAGCCTTGCGTACCGGCTGCACAACCCGCTGCAGCCGCAGTAGGCCCGCAACCTGCCGTCAGCACATCGGAACTCATGTCAATACTGGATACGGCCACGGACGGGATCGTGTTCCTGGCGGAAGACGGCTGCATCAACCACATGAGCGCAGGTGCGGAGGCACTGTTTGGCGTCCATGCTGCCAGTGTGATCGACAAGCCGCTCGCTGACCTGATGGACAAACCGAGCGCCAAGGTGGTGCGTGACTACGTGGCCGCGCTCGGCGACAGCGGGTTATCGATGCTGTTCAATGGCGGGCGGGAACTGGTCGCCAATGTCAATGACGGCGGCGATGTGCCGATTTTCATTACCATGCGCAAGATCAATACCCGCATGCAGGGCATACCGGCATCGGCGTTCTGCGCCGTCATGCGCGACATCACGCAGTGGAAGAAAACCGAGGCGGAACTGCGTGAGTCGCGAGACCAGGCTGAGCACATCAGCCGGCAGAAGTCGGAATTCCTGGCCCGTATCAGCCACGAGCTGCGCACACCGCTGAATGCGATCATCGGGTTCTCGGACATCATGCGCAACGGCCAGTTCGGCAAGCTGGGCTCGGAACGCTATGAAGGCTACGCCAACGATATCCACACCTCGGGCGAATACCTGTTATCGCTGGTCAACGATCTGCTCGACCTGTCCAAGGTGGAAGCAGGCAAGCTGGAACTGAACTTCATCTCAGTTGATCTGGGCCAGGCCATCGATGCCTGCATCAAGCTGATGCAGGATGAAGCCACTGGTGCCCGTGTCGTGCTGCGCAAATCGGTTGCGGCAAACCTGCCCCAGGTGGTCGCCGACACACGATCGATCAAGCAGGTCCTGCTGAACCTGACCTCGAACGCGATCAAGTTTACCGACCCCGGCGGCCAGGTGATCATCACCGCCAAGGCGATTGAGACCGGAGAACTGCTGCTGTCCGTCTCCGACACCGGCGTCGGCATGGATGAAGAACAGCTGAGTACGGCGCTGGAACCGTTCCGCCGGGTCGAAGTGGCCGGACGGGCGGAAGTCCAGGGAACCGGTCTCGGGCTGCCGCTCACCAAGGCGCTGGTCGAGGCCAATCGGGCCACCTTTGAAATCTCCAGTGAAGCCCGCAAGGGCACCCGCGTCGACATCACATTCCCCACCACCCGGGTGCTGGCCAGCTGAGCCGGACGACAGCGTGAGTCGTGACATGCCGGTGATCTGACACTAATCAGTATGATTTTTGATTGAACCAACCAAAAACCATGAAACTGATCGCTTTCAAAGTGCTAGGGTCCGGACCCTCGAGCAATTTTATGGGTTCAAGTGAACCCATGTTCCTCTAAGTTGCACGCCATGGCCTTCGAGTTTCCCATTCCCGTTCAGATTGTCTATTACCGGTTGGAGAGAGCGGTTACCCGGCCGGTGAGGTGGTTGACCTTTGGCCGCTTATGGAAGCGGCACGTTCTGGTTGCCAAGATCACCGGCTCGTACGGCAAGACGACCACTAGCCGAATGCTGGCTGCCATACTCAAGGCTTCCGGACACACGGTGGGTTTGTGGTGCAGCGACGGGGTGTTGGTTGACGGGCAGCAAATGCCCGGTACCGGGTGGTCTTCCTACTATGGAGCGCGGCGTGTGTTCCGGCACAAGAACATCTCAGCAGCCGTGCTTGAATGCACGGTTGGTGGTCAGGTCATGCAGGGCCAGTATGCGCCGCGATGTGATGCTGCCGCGCTTTTGAACGTATCCGACATGCACAAAGGCCAGTACGGACTGGAAACAGTCCAGAATACGGCGCACTTCAAGCAATCAATCGTTCAGACCTCAACAGGCAGCCTCGTGGTGAACCTTGATGACCCGCATTCGGGTGTGCTTGCAGACACGCGATCTGCCAGTGCGGTAACCGGTTTCTCGATGGACCCGCAAAACCCGGCCCTGCAGCAACTCATCAGCCGTGGCGGCCGCAGCATTACTCTGAGTGAGGATGGAGAACAGATCGTATTGCTTTGTCCAGATGGTGACGTCGAGGTGCTGGCCCGGCTGGCGTCAATTCCCGAGACAGCAGGGGGCGCCGCCAGGCATGTCGCGGCAAATGCTATGGCCGCTGCCGGGCTGGCGTTGAGTCTGGAAGCCGACAGAGATTCCATTCGCACAGGACTTGAGACGGATACGTTTGCCAGTCATTTGTTACCACGGTTCCGCATCATAGACACGCCGCGCTTCCAGCTCGTTCTGGACAAGGCACTGGGACCCCTGGCGCTTCAAAACGGCGTGCAGGCGACAGGGCGAATTCCGGTGTCAGGCAAGCGGGTAGCCATTGTGAGTGCGCCCGA
>JBPCVV010000345.1:0-11250 GCA_051010195.1 Anderseniella sp.
CGGACAGCGATCTGGTTGTTCCAGCGCATCACGTTGGCATACTCATGCGTGCTGAGAAATTCCGCTGCCGAATAGACCCTGTTGGCAGCCAGCGCGCCGTACCACGGCCAGATCGCGATGTCGGCGATGGTGTAGTCATCGCCGCACATGAACTGATTGTCCGCTAGGTGCCGGTCGAGCACGTCAAGCTGGCGCTTGACCTCCATGGCGTACCGGTCGATCGGGTATTCGTACTTCTTTGGCGAGTAGGAATAGAAGTGGCCGAAACCGCCACCGAGATAGGGCGCGCTGCCCATTTGCCAGAACAGCCAAGACAGGCATTCGGTTCTGGCCGGTATCTCGGTTGGCAGAAAGGTGCCGAATTTCTCCGCCAGGTACATGAGGATCGCGCCGGATTCAAATACTCGCGTCGGTGTCGGCGTGCTGTGATCCATCAGGGCAGGGATCTTGGAGTTGGGGTTCAACTCGACAAACCCGCTGCCGAACTGATCGCCTTTCCTGATCCGGATCAGGTGTGCGTCATATTCTGCGCCTGCGTGACCGAGAGCCAGAAGTTCCTCCAGCATTACCGTGACCTTCACGCCATTGGGCGTGGCCAGCGAATACAGTTGCAGTGGATGTTTTCCGACGGGCAGGGCTTGGTCATGGGTCGCACCGGCTGTGGGCCGGTTCAACTGGCCCCACTGACCTCCCATGTCCCCTTTCCATTTCCAGATTTTCGGCGGTGTGTAAACGGGATCGGTCATAGTCAACTTTCACATAGCTTGAGATTGTTTGTTGGTGACGGGTAGTTAACACGCCAAGATTTGGCTGCATACCTTGGTGGGGGATTATTCGGGCAAGTCCGGCAAATATTGTTCTTGCTCACCGTAACATCTGCGTGATCGTCCCCGGGAGGGAAATCAGATAACTAACCGGGGGAAGTCCGCCAAGCGTCATTAATGGCACTGGCAACATTCACAGTTGCAACAATGATGTCGAATGACAGCAATGCAGGCGAAAAGGGGTGACGTCATTCAGCGGGCATCTGATAGCCGGGCGTCGAGTGTGACAGGGCCACTTCCTCGTCGGTCATGTAGTCCGGCACGGCTTCGAACAGCGGCGATGACAGATATCGCTCACCGGTATCCGGCAACATGCACAGGATGACGCTGCCTTCCGCTGCCTTTTCGGCAATCTGCACTGCGATGGCAAAGGTCGAGCCGCCGGAAACACCGGTAAAGACACCTTCCTGCTGCGCCAGCTTGCGGGACCACTCCATGCCGACCGGGCCGGCAACCGGGATCAGGTCGTCATAGTAGTTGCCGTCTATGGCTTCCTGCAGCACCAGCGGGATGAAATCCGGTGTCCAGCCCTGGATCGGATGCGGTTCAAACGCCGGATGGCTGTGCGCCGGCTGGCCGGCTTCGTTGCGTCCCTGGACCGTGCCCGACCCAATGAGCTGGGCATTGGCGGGCTCAGACAGAATGATTTTTGTCTCGGGACGTTCCTTGCGCAGGACTCGTCCCACGCCGGCAACCGTGCCGCCGGTACCGTACCCGGTCACGACATAATCCAGCCGGTCGCCGTCAAAGTCGGCCAGGATCTCGCGCGCGGTGGTGTTCTCATGGATCTTTGCGTTGGCATCCGTCTCGAACTGGCTTGCGAGAAACCAACCGTTTGCGTCGGCCAGTTCCACCGCCTTGTTGTACATGCCGAAACCCTTTTCCGCCTTCGGTGTCAGGACAACCTTGGCGCCTAAAAACCGCATCAGCTTGCGTCTCTCGATCGAGAAACTCTCCGCCATCGTAATCACCAGCGGATAGCCTTTGGCCGCGCACACCATGGCCAAGCCGATGCCAGTGTTGCCGCTGGTCGCCTCGACAACCGTCTGGCCCGGTTTCAGTGCGCCGGTGCGCTCTGCTTCTTCGATGATCGAGACCGCAAGCCGGTCTTTCACCGACGCTGCCGGGTTGAATGCTTCTGCCTTCACATAAAGCCTGACACCATCCGGGGCGAGCCGATTGATGCGGACACATGGCGTATCACCGATGGTGTCCAGTATATTGTCATACAATTTGCCGCGGCCTTTGGTGGTGCGTGAAGATGTCATGGATTGGAGCTCTCGGAACGTGGTTTGGATGTTGCTTTGGCGACGATCCTAACAGCCTTGCTGCGCAACGCAATGTTGAAACGCCGGATGCATCGCATGGTTGCAGCCGCGGCGTTTGCATGATGTCGAGATTTCGCATACTGCTTTGGTTTCCCTCAACGTTTTCCAACGCCGGACTGCTCGTGCATGTTGCATATTCTGGGCCTGATACTGCCGCTGTTCGGATTGATCGTGATCGGCTTCGTGACCGCGCGCATTACCAGACAGCCGCTGGAAGCGGCCGGTTGGCTGAACACTTTCATCATCTATATCGCGTTGCCGGCACTGTTCTTCAAATTGCTGTCCAAGACGCCGGTTGAACAACTGGCAAGCTGGGATTTCATTGCGTCCAACATTCTGGTGACCTATGGGATATTCATCCTCACATTTGTGCTGGGGCTCATCGCCAGCCGCGGCAATATTGCCGAAGGCACCATACAGGGCCTGGCCGGTGCCTATGGCAATATCGGCTACATGGGACCGGCCATTGCCATCCTGGCGCTGGGTGAGAAGGCTGCGATTCCCGTCGCCATCATATTCTGCTTCGAGAACATCCTGCATTTCGCCCTGGCGCCGGCCCTCATTGCAGTATCCAGCAAGCAGAAGCAGTCTGCAGGCCGTCTGCTTGTCGATGTTGTGCGCAAGATCGTGTTTCATCCGTTCATCATCGCGACCGCGGTGGGTGTTTCCTTTGCCATAATGGAGCTGCCGACACCGGAGCCTGTGCAGCGCCTGATCGATTACCTGGCGCAAGCAGCCGCCCCGTGCGCGCTGTTTGCGATGGGGGTCACGCTGGCATTGCGGCCGCTGAAACGGATACCGCTGGCACTGGGTTATATCGTACCCATCAAACTGATCGTGCACCCCGCTGCCATGTACTTTGTGTTGAGCTATGTCGGCGACTTCGAGCCGGTTTGGGTGTTTGCAGCCGTGTTGCTGGCATCTTTGCCGACGGCGACCAACGTGTTCGTCATTGCACAGCAATACGGTGTCTGGGTTGAGCGGGCGACCGCCAGTGTCCTGGTCACAACCGCCGTATCGGTCCTGACCGTGTCGGTACTGCTGTACGCGGTGACAACAAGGCAGCTGCCCGCCGACTGGTGGCCCGCCCTCTAGGTGAAAAGCCAGTTTGTTATTCTAAAATGGCACTTCCGCGCAAAATGTCTCCTCCGCCCCGCCGCTGGGATGTCGGACAGTCAGCGTGTGGGCATGCAGCATGAGACGTGGTGCCGCGGTGGCATCTCCGTACAGGGGATCGCCGAGGACGGGATGCCCGATCTCCTTCAGGTGCACACGCAACTGGTGCGATCGCCCTGTATGCGGCAGCAATTCAAGCCGGGTCGCGGCGTCATTGCGCGATAGAACCCGCCATCTGGTCAGTGCCGGTTTGCCGGTGTCATGGCACACCTTCTGCAGCGGCCGGTTCGGCCAGTCGGCGATCAGCGGAAGGTCGATTTCACCTTCATCGGCCTGGACGTGGCCGGCCACGACGGCCTGGTATGTCTTGGACAGGTGCCGGCGTTCAAACTGCAGTCCCAGGTGCCGCTGTGCATTAGCGTTCATGGCCATGACCAACACACCGGACGTGTCCCGGTCCAGCCGGTGTACGGTCAGCGCGTGTGCGTGAACCTTGTGCACGCGCGTCTCAAGGCAGTCCGCCAGATCAGGTCCTTTTCCGGGCACCGACAGCAATCCGGACGGCTTGTTCAACACAAGCAGGTCGCCGTCCAGGTGGATGACATCAAGCCCGGTGTCCGCCGGCGGGTTGTAGGCCTCGGCGGTCATGGCTTGCGCAGGGCCAGCCACGCACAGCTAGATGCGGCCAGAACTATCATGATATTGAGCAGACCGATTGCCGGCATGCTGATGCCGGTATCGAACATGGCGCCGTAAATTGCCGGAGACATGGCGCTGGCAAAGATCATGACGGCTGTTGCGACGGCCTTGATGGCCCCCAGGTGCTGCACGCCGTAAACCTCCGCCCAGAACGGTGCGGTGACCGCAGCTGTCATGCCGGACGCGGCACCAAACGAAACCAGCACCCCGAATATCCAGGCGTCGTTGGCCCCGCCCATCAGGCTGATCCCGCCCAGTACCATGGGCAAGGTGAACAACGGCATCAGTGAGCGCGCACCGGTCCTGTCGACCATGATCCCAGCAAGCATGGAAAAGGCAATCGACGAGGCCGCATATGCCATCAGCAGAAGGTACCAGGTCTGCAGGTCCCAGCCTTTTGACGTGACGATGTGCTGATGGTGAAACATCAGGCCGGTGTTCAGGAAGGATGGGGCCAGCACGACCGGCAGGACGCCGTAAAACCGCACGTCGCGCAGCATTTCCGCCCTGGTCCACTGCCGCTGGGTCCTGGAAGTGGTCTGGGAAGCGGTATCAGCCTCCAGTATCGACATCTGGTCCAGGTAACGGCCATGGCGGCGGCGGTGATCGGCAATCAGGACCAGCAGCAGCGGCAACACAATGCACGCTCCAATTAGGCCAAGCACATACCACGAGTTGCGCCAGCCAATAGCCACGATCAGGGCCGATATGGTGATGGGCAGGAAGGCTTCGGCAAGTGTGAAGCCCTGGTTGACGATTGCCGACGCCTTGCCGCGCACGGTCTGGTAATACCGGTTCACGGATGTGACGGCGATGTGGGTCATGAGACCCTGGCCAAAGTGGCGCAGCAGGAACAGGGCCAGCAGAAGGGAAAGCCAGCCGGTGCTGCTGCCGGCCACAAGGCAGGCCAGGCACAGTCCTATGGTCGTGACGGCAAATACAAGTCGCAAGTCAAACCGGTCAATCAGCTTGCCTGACCACAAGATCACAACGGCGCTTGCCAGGGTGGCCATCATGTAGGCCGTGCCAAACTCTCCATGGCTCAGGCTGAAGGCAGCGCGGATGTCAGCATTGAACAGCGATATGACCAGCGTCTGGCCGGGCGCCGAGGCAAGCGACGCCAGGGTGCCGAACAGCAACAACCGCCAGTCGCTCAGCAGTTCAGAGCGCTTGCCGCCAATGCCTGTCATGGATGAAAAATCCGCGCGATTTCAGGTGCGTGGAAACTGACCCAGGACGCCAACATTGGCAAGGGAGTTTGCAGCAGATCTGAAGCTGAGGCGCTGTTGACGATCAGGCAGGAGACCTGGTCGGATTGATTACCGCGAAAGAGGCGCGTTTGTAGTCACCAAATTGTCCGGTGTGCCGGCAATGCCGTGCGAGCTGGCGGAAGTTGGTGTTACGGCAAGCAGGACCATCGCCAGCATGCAGATCAGGCAAACACCGAATTTGGAAAAACTGTCCATCACTCGTCCCGTATCAAGAATCAAAAACCCTATCTGTGAGCCAGTAAGACCGGCATCGGTTACCGAAAGGTTAACAATCGTGGCGCCAGACATGCAAAAGGGCTGGTTTCTGCGCATAAAGGCAAAAACCAGCCCCGTATTGTCAAGTCACAGAACGTGCCCGGTCGAACCGGACAGGTCTAGACCGAGTAGTACAGGTCAAACTCGACCGGATGCGGCATCATCTCGTAGCGCATGTTCTCCTCCATCTTGAGGTCGATATAGGCATCGATCTGATCATCGGAGAATACGCCGCCGGCTTTCAGGAAGTCGCGGTCGCCATCGAGGGATGCAAGCGCTTCGCGCAGGGATCCGCAAACTGTCGGGATGTCCTGCAGTTCTTCAGGCGGCAGGTCGTAGAGGTCCTTGTCCATGGGATCGCCAGGATGGATCTTGTTCATAATGCCGTCCATGCCCGCCATCACCATGGCGGAAAACGCCAGGTACGGGTTTGCCGTCGGGTCCGGGAAGCGGACCTCGACCCGCTTGCCGTTCGGCGACGCCGTCCACGGGATACGGCACGAGGCAGAGCGGTTGCGCGACGAGTAGGCCAGCAGGACCGGAGCTTCATAACCCGGCACCAGACGCTTGTAGGAGTTGGTGGACGGGTTGGTGAAGGCATTCAGTGCCTTGGCGTGCTTGATGATACCGCCGATGTAGTACAGGCAGGTCTCAGACAGGTCTGCATACTGGTTGCCGGCAAACAACGGCTTGCCACCCTTCCAGATCGACTGGTGCACGTGCATGCCGGACCCGTTGTCGCCGAACACCGGCTTCGGCATGAAGGTGGCAGACTTGCCGTACTGATGCGCCACATTATGGATGGCATACTTGTAGATCTGCAGGTGATCGGCACATTTCGTCAGCGTCTCGAACTTGATGCCGAGTTCATGCTGGGCCGCGGCCACCTCGTGGTGATGCTTTTCAACGGTGACGCCCATGGATGCCATGGCCGCCAGCATTTCCCCGCGAATGTCCTGACCGGAGTCGACAGGGTTTACCGGGAAATAGCCACCCTTGGTGCGCGGGCGGTGGCCCATATTGCCCATTTCATACTCGGCATCCATGTTGGACGGCAGTTCCGTGGAATCCAGTTTGAAACCGGTGTTGTACGGATCGGCGGCAAAGCGCACATCATCGAACATGAAGAACTCCGCTTCCGGGCCCACCGTGATTGAATCGCCGATCCCGGTTGATGTTACGTAAGCCTCAGCCTTTTTCGCCGTGGTACGCGGGTCACGATCATAGGCTTCGCCGGTGCCCGGCTCCAGGATGTCACAGAAGACCGCAGCGGTTTTTTGTGCGTAGAACGGGTCCACATGCAGAGTGTCGGGATCCAGCATCAAAACCATGTCGGACTCGTTGATGGCTTTCCAGCCGGCAATCGAAGAGCCATCGAACATCAGGCCATCGGCCCACACATCCTCGTCGATCGTCGAGATGTCCTGGGTCACGTGCTGCATTTTTCCGCGCGGATCGGTAAAGCGCAGATCGACATATTTGATGTCGTTGTCTTTCAGGTATTTCATGGCTCCTGCAACAGGAGAAGGTTTCTTGGCCATCTGTTTGCCCTCGTCATCTTTCGTTAAAGTGGGTTAGGGGGTGGATTTGCTGTGGATATGATTTGTTTCCGAGGCGGCAGCCCTGATCACAAGGCCTCCACGCCGGTTTCGCCGGTGCGGATCCGGATTGCCTCGTCGATCGTGGAAATGAAAATCTTGCCGTCGCCAATGCGCCCGGTTCTGGCTGCCTGCATGATGGCTTCAACTGCCTGGTCCACGAGACCGTCGTCGAGCACGATCTCGATGCGTACCTTGGGTAGAAAGTCGACGATGTACTCGGCGCCGCGATACAACTCGGTGTGACCCTTCTGGCGACCGAACCCCTTGGCCTCGGTAACGGTGATTCCCTGCAGACCGACCTCCTGCAAGGCTTCCTTCACCTCGTCCAGTTTGAACGGTTTAACAATTGCCTCGATCTTTTTCATTCTGCCTCCCACGGTCAGTTGACGGGTTTCAGGTGCTTTGTCGACTGAAATGCATATCTCGCGAATTGCACAAGCCGTGCCAAACGCCGAAACAAGTCTTTACTGTGAAGGAACAATGGTTTGTAAGACTTTGCTGAATCACACCGTCGCGTTCAATGCGTTAAATTACAGGCAATTGCCTAAAAATTAGGCGTGTTTGGCGAGTTCATTCTGCTCGAGTCTTCACGTTTAACGGAAACCGTTCATTGCAAACAATGCCCGCAACCCGGTTGATACGGTCTTCTCGGTTGACGCCGTTGCGATCAGGTATCACATAGCTGACGTTCTTGTGGACCCATCAAACCGTCGGGAAGATAACAGTCATGCTCCGGTCAAGCCTTGTCAGTCTCGTCAACCACCCCCGCTTCGAACAGGTCATTGTCGGCTTGATTGTACTCAACGCCATCACGCTCGGGCTGGAAACAAGCCACTGGTGGATGAGCCGGTTCGGTGGCCCTCTGATGATTTTGGACAAAGCCATACTGGCGATATTCGTGGCCGAAGTGACTGCGCGGCTGATTGTCGATTTCAAGGGCTTCTGGCGCGATCCCTGGCGCATATTCGACTTCGCTATCGTGGCGGTGGCACTGATGCCGGCAACCGGAGCATTTTCGGTGTTGCGGGCATTTCGGATACTGCGAGTGCTGCGGCTCATCTCCACCATCAAGGCTATCCGGCGAGTGGTGACCGGGCTGCTGGCAGCCATTCCGGGCATGAGTTCTATCGTGCTGCTGCTCGGGCTGATCTTCTACATCTTCTCGGTGATCTCCACCAAGCTGTTCGCCGGCTCGTTTCCGCAGTGGTTCGGGTCGCTAGGCGAAAGCGCCTATTCCCTGTTCCAGATCATGACGCTGGAAAGCTGGTCAATGGGCATTGTGCGTCCGGTCATGGAGCAATACCCGCTGGCCTGGGCGTTGTTCGTGCCGTTCATTCTGGTCACATCGTTCACCGTGCTGAACCTGTTTATCGGTGTCATCGTCGATGCCATGCAGAAAGAGCACGAGGCCGAGGCTCAAGCCGACCGGGCCGACCTGCACAAGGAAGTTTCCACCATATTGACCGAACTGCGTGACCTGCGGGCGGAACTTGCAGAACTGAGGGCGACAAAAACCGGCTAGCTGGCTATGCTGGCAGCGATGACCGTACTGCTGACACCCGATGAGATGTACCAGGCCGACCGCCTGACAATGGAGGCGGGTGTTCCCGGCATAGAACTGATGGAAGCAGCCGGGCTCGCCTGTGCCGAGTTCATTCGAACGTTGAGTGATCCGTGCCCTGTGTGTGTAGTCTGCGGACCGGGCAACAATGGCGGCGACGGGTTTATGATCGCCCGCCTGCTGGTAGAGGCGGGCTGGCCCGTCAAACTGTTGCTGGCCGGCGATCCGGTCCTGCTCAAGGGCGATGCTGCCACAGCGGCAAAAGCCTGGCGCGGTGAGGTACTGGCGGCACATTCAGACAAGCTCGACGGTGCTGCGCTCATCGTGGACGCATTGTTCGGGGCAGGGTTGGCGCGTGACATCGAAGGCGATCTGGCTGACTTGATCACGGCCATCAATGACGCCGATGCGGTACGGGTTGCCGTCGATATGCCCAGTGGTGTCGATGGGGCCTCGGGCACGATCATGGGAACTGCGGTTGATGCGGCTCACACGATCACCTTCTTCCGGGCAAAACCGGGACACTATCTGGAGCCGGGCCGGAGCCGGCGCGGCGTATTGCATATAGTCGACATAGGCATCTCCAATGATGTGCTGGACACCATTGAGCCTGCTTGCCGCCTCAACACACCTGCGCATTTCGCCAGGTTGGTCCCGATACCCGGGGTGGCGGCGCACAAGTACACGCGTGGTTCTGCAGTGATGGTATCCGGTGATGCCAGCAACACGGGTGCTGCCCGGTTGGCCGCCATGTCGGCGCTAAGGGCAGGGGCCGGACTGGTGTCCATGGCAGCACACGAAACCGCGCTCCCGGTTCTGGCAAGCCACCTGACAGCGATCATGTTGCGCCGGGCTGACGATGCACGCGCGCTCGCCCGTTTGCTGGACGACAATCGCACAACCGCATGTGGTATCGGCCCGGCCTGTGGCGTGGGCCACGGAACGGTCGAAAAGGTTTTGACCATACTTGCCGCTGGATGCGCTGTTGTGCTGGACGCAGATGCCCTGACCAGTTTCGAGGGCAGTTCAGAGATTTTGTTCGAAGCGATCGTGGCGCGGCCGGACCGGCCGGTGATCCTGACGCCGCACGAGGGCGAATTTACCAGGCTTTTCAGGGGGTTGAGTGATCCAAGTGATTCAAAGTGTGCGCGTGCCGGCAAGGCGGCCAAGGCAAGCGGTGCGGTAATCGTGTTGAAAGGCTCAGATACGGTGATTGCGGACCGTGAAGGACGCATCGCCATCAACGCCAATGCACCGCCCTGGCTGGCCACGGCCGGATCCGGTGATGTGCTTGCGGGGCTCTGTCTCGGCCTGCTGGCCCAGGGCATGTCGGCCTTTGAGGCGGCTGGCTGTGCGGTATGGCTGCATGGCGAGGCAGCCGGCCGGTTCGGCCCCGGACTGATCGCGGAGGACCTGCCCGGCGCCATTCCTCAGGCGCTGGCCAATCTGAACGATTTGTAATATTGCTCTCGCAGTTTTGTGAGCGCGCCTGCCGGGTCTGTTGTGTTAGGGTGCATGTCCATGAAAACACGCACCTTTATCATATCCCTGTTCATGTTTGTGGTGGTACCGGTCGCGCTGGCAGGCGACGGGTTGCGTGCCTTGCAGAGCCTGAAGGACGCACGCACGCTGGACGTCTCTGCAAAACCGTTTGAACCGGGCAGCGTTCGTGACAGGCCGGTGGTGGTGGCGTTTTTTGCATCCTGGTGTCCGCCATGCACCAACGAGTTTGATGAAATGGCAAAGGTGCAGGCGGCCATCGGTGATAGACCAGTCACCTTTATCGGCATCAACCTGTTCGAAGCCTGGGGCGGCAAGAAAGATCCCGCCCGCATGGCCCGGTTCATTGCCCGCACCAGCCCGGGGTTCCCCCTGATTGAAGGTAGCCCGGAAATTTCCGCCGCATTCGGGAGCATCGACCGCATCCCGACCATGGTTGTGTTCGGTTCTAACGGCCGTGAGGCCTGGCGTTTCGTGCACGAGCGCGGCGCTGCCAAGACACATGCCACGGCTAAAGAGATTATCGGAGCGCTGCAGTAGGCGTTTTCGGTGCCGGACGAGATTTGTGGCGCCTCGCTTGAGGGTCCGTACTCAATAATCCTATCCATTCTGCGGGAGGATATTTTGCCTCTGGCAAGGTGAAAGGGCGCAGGAAACCTTGTGGTTTTCAAGCCCTTTCAACGCGGTCAGGGGCAAAACAGACCCCGCCCTTCGGGTTTGAAGGAAAACACCCGACTGAAGTCGAAAAATGCTCGAAAAGGCACAAAGCCTTGTCTTGCGCTTTTTCACCATCATTCGAATGTTTTCCTCCAAACAGAATTGCATAAGAATAATGAGTCCTGACCCTAGAGTTGCAGCCTGAGTTGCGGCTCACCGTTGGAGGTCTTTTCAGTGGTTTTGCCGTCCCGGCCAATAAAGCAGGAGACCCGTTGGCGATAGGCTGAAAAACTTTCAAATGTGACGACGTCCACCGGTTCATCAAAGTGCAGTGCGATCCGAAACTTGTCAGTCTGTGAATAGGATTCCAGCGCCTTGACTTCACCGTTGAACGGTTGCCCGAGGTAGTATCCGCTTACTCTTTGCCCCGGTGTGACC
>JBPCVV010000346.1:0-21432 GCA_051010195.1 Anderseniella sp.
TCCTGACATTTGACGCTGAACGCCTGTGCCGCCATCACATTCCCGGTGACGGCCCGGTTGTCGTAGAAGGACTGAAGGCTTCAGATCATCTTTATCGCGTTATTGCCGACGACCTGGAGGAACTGGACGAAGTTGAGGCCTGCGCCAATGTCTCCGATGCCGTGAGTCGCCTGGTTTCCCGGGAATCCAACCTGCACGTGGTGGTTCTGGAATGCACCAATCTGCCACCATATCGGGCTAAAATATTGAAAAATAGAATGTTTTCAGTTTTCGACATACATGATGCAATAAAATACTCGCAAAACGAATACAAAATGTAGGTAAATCGCCTAAATAGAAGTTGAAACTTATAAAACTGCTTGCCATAAGCAGCACCATGTAGTGACATTCGACCACGAGTTTCAAACTAGGGAGTAAACCATGACCAAACACCTAAAGATCACTGCGCCGGTTGCCATTGCAGCCCTGACACTGTCCGCCAGCATCACGCTGGCGGCCGATGTGAAATGGGACATGCCAATGGCTTATTCCGCCTCCAACTATCATTCTGAAAACGGCGCCCAGTTCGCCAAGGAAGTCACCGATGCGTCCGGCGGCAAGCTGGAAATCGTGGCCCATCCGGGTGGTTCACTGTTCAAGGGCGGGGAGATTTTCCGCGCCGTGCGTACCGGCCAGGCGCCGATTGGCGAGCGTCTGATTTCTGCCCTGGGCAATGAAGACGCGCTGTTTGAAATCGACAGCCTGCCGTTCCTGGCAACCAGCTTCGCCGATGCCAAGAAACTCTATGACGCCACCAAGCCGGAACTGGAGAAGGTGCTGGCGGACAAGGGCCTGACCCTGCTTTACACGGTGCCGTGGCCGCCGCAGGGCCTGTACGCCAAGAAGGAAGTCGCAGCGGCAGCCGACATGAAAGGCGTGACCTTCAGGGCCTACAATGCTGCCACGTCCCGTCTCGCGGAACTTATGGGCGCGGTTCCAACCAAGATCGAGGCGGCGGAACTGTCGCAGGCCTTCGCCACCGGCGCGGTTGAGAGCATGATCTCGTCCGGCTCGACCGGTTACGACCGCAAACTGTGGGAGCACGCATCGCACTGGTACAACATCCAGGCCTGGCTGCCGAAGAACATGGTGATCGTCAACAATGACGCCTGGGCCAAGCTTGATGAGGCAACCCAGAAGGTCGTCATGGAAAAGGCAGCAGAAGCAGAAGCCCGCGGTTGGGCCAAGGCCGAAGAACTTGCCAACTGGTATGTTGAAGAGCTCGCCAAGAACGGCATGACCGTCGGGCCTGCCGGCGATCAGCTGAAAGGCGACTTTGCCAAGATTGGCGAGACCATGACCACGGAATGGCTGGCCAAGGCAGGCGACACCGGCAAGGCAGCCATCGAAGCCTACAAGGCGAAGTAAGGTAAGCTTCTGCCGAAGAGACAGGCTTAAAAGCAACACTTGAGGGGCGAGTGAACGACATGAATGGTTTTTTCACTCGCCTCGATAACGCTCTCGAACGGTTGTATGTCTGGTCCGGCGCAGCCGCTGCCGTGTTCCTTGTCCTGGTCGGCGTCTGCGTTCTGACCTCCATCGTATCGCGACTGCTAGACATCTACGTGGCCGGCATCAACGAGTATTCAGGCTATGCCATGGCCGCGTCATCGTTCCTGGCGCTGGCCCACACCTTGCGCGAAGGTGGCCATATCCGCGTTGCGCTGGTCCGGTCAAAATTGCGGCCAAAGGCCAAACTGTGGCTCGAGGTCTGGTGCCTGCTGGTGGCAACCGCCATGAGCATCTACCTGGCCTACTACCTGGTCTATCTGGCCTGGATATCCTGGAAATTCGAGGAAAAATCCGAAGGCGCCGCCGCGACCCTGTTGTGGTGGCCGCAATCGATCATTGCCATCGGCGCCATAATCTTCGCCATCTCCGTTGCCCATGGCCTTGTACGCGTGATCGTACGGCGTGACTGTGATGCGGCATCGGCCGCCCCCACCGAACTGACCACGGAGTAGCAGATCATGGATGGCGTTTGGCTCACTCTCATTTTTCTCCTGGTGCTGTTCACCCTGCTCGGCTCCAGCGTGTGGATCGGCATCTCCCTGCTCGCTGTTGCCTGGGTTGGCATGGAACTCTTCACCACCCGTCTGGTCGGAGATTCCATGGCGCTGACCATCTGGTCGGCATCCTCAAGCTGGACACTCACTGCCCTGCCGCTGTTTGTCTGGATGGGCGAAATCCTGTTCAGGACGAGGTTGTCGGAAAACTTGTTCAGAGGCCTTCAACCCTGGCTGCACGGGCTTCCGGGCGGGCTGTTGCACGTCAACATCACCGGTTCGGCCATATTCGCCGCCATCTGCGGGTCATCGGCGGCAACAGTGCTGACGGTCGGCAAGATGGCCGTACCTGAACTGAAGCGCCGCAACTATCCGGAGAAGATGATCATTGGAACCCTGGCCGGTGCCGGCACCCTGGGCCTTCTGATACCGCCTTCGATCATCCTCATCATCTACGGCGTCACGGTCAATGAAAGCATCGTCAAGCTGTTCATTGCAGGCGTCATACCGGGCATCATGCTTGCCCTGATGTTCATGGGCTATGTGGCCATCTGGGATCTGCTGGGCGGACGCAAGGACCGCACCGACACCGCGTCGTACACCATGTCGGACCGGCTGAAGGCGCTCGGCCAACTTGCCCCGATCATGGGACTGATCCTGTCGATCATGGGCTCCATTGCGTTTGGCTATGCAACCGCGACGGAAGCCGCCGTACTCGGCGTGCTCGGCGCCTTTGCCATTTCCTGGCAACAGGGCCATCTCAGCCGAGAAAGTTTCGTCGCCTCGCTGATGGGCGCGACCCGGGTATCCTGCATGATTGCCTTCATCCTGGCAGGGTCGGCATTTCTGACCCTTGCCATGGGCTTCACCGGGTTGCCCCGCGCCGTGGCGGAGTGGATTGCCGCCATGCAGCTGACACCGGCCATGCTGATTGCCGTCCTGGCGATTTTCTACATCATACTGGGCTGTTTCCTGGACGGCATCTCATCCATTGTGCTGACCATGGCAGTTGTCGAACCGATTGCTCGCCAGGCCGGATTTGATATGATCTGGTTCGGCATCTTCCTGACCATCGTCGTCGAGATTGCACAGATCACCCCGCCGATCGGATTCAACCTGTTCGTCCTGCAGGGCATGACGGGCCGCGATATGGACTTCATCGCCAGGGCCGCCCTGCCGATGTTTGCGCTGATGGTGCTGGCGGTTGTCATCATATCCTTCTTCCCCGGCATCGCCACCTGGCTGCCGTCCCTGATGTAGACCGGCATGATCCGCGCCAGCCTCGAGTGGATCGGGCGATACGGAACTTTGCTGATGCCATTGGGCATCATCATCGGGTGCCTGGTCCAACCGCTGGCTGAACTGCTGCGCCCGACCCTGGCGGTCTGTGTGTTCCTGATGCTGGCCGTCGTCCTGTCGCGGCTGGAAATCCAGCATGCCCTGGCACACTTGCGCAAACCGCGTGTCTTCCTGTGGTCCCTGGTATGGGCATTCGTGGCCATGCCGGCCTTGTTCATCGCTGTATTGCATTTCTTTCCGCAATCGCCAGGCATCAATGCCGTGCTGATCATATATGCAACGTCGCCGCCAAATTTCGGCGCGGCGGCGCTTGCCTTTATCATAGGCCTCGATGGCGCCCTGACAGTTGCAACCATATTCGCCTCGACAGCCCTGCACCCGATTATCACCCCGCTATTCACCGAGATGTTTGCCGAAGGCGCCTTCGCCATATCGGGGCTTGATCTTGCAATACGGCTGGCCGGCCTGATCGGTGGGTCCTCACTGGCTGCGTGGGCGCTGCGTTCATGGCTCGGTGCGGAGCGGCGCAAGGCGTCATCGGGCATATTTGACGGACTGAACGTCATCATCATGGTGGTGTTTGCCATTGCCCTGATGGACGGCATTCCGGCCCGAGTCATGGCCCAGCCTGCCTATGCGCTGAGCCTGGCCGTACTGGCTACCGCATTGCACATCGGGCTCAACCTTATCACCGTTGCCGCCTTCTGGCGGACCGGACGGCAACGGGCCTACACATTCGGGTACTCACACTCCGGGCGCAATATCGCCGTGGTGATGAGCGTGCTGGGATCAGCTGCCCCGGACGATGCCTGGCTGTTTTTCGCCATGCTGCAGTTCCCGATATACTGCCTGCCCATGCTGCTGCGGGCATTTTATCTGCGTGTGTTGCCGGATGAAACTTGACGCTACGGCGCTAACCACAAAGCAACGATCAACTCGCAACCGCCGTCAAACTCGTACATACTGCAACAATGAGATATCTGTGGGCCATTATTGCTGTCATCGCACACCTCGCAGTTTGCGCACCGCTGGCTGTGGCAGCGGACGCTTCTGATCGCGCGATAATCGGCTTTTCCATGGACGGAAGCCATTTTGCCTTCGAGGAATATGGTGTCCAGGATGGCTCGGGATTTCCCTATGCCAACATCTACATCATCGACCTCAAGAACGACAAATGGGTCAAGGGATCTCCGATCCGCGTCATCGTGCGCGATGAAAACGCCACCGCCCACACTGCGCGTCACCAGGCGCTGACAGAGGCCGCCCCCCTGATCGAGAAGTACGGTACGGTGCAACCCATCAAACTGCTGGCCAGCAATGCCGTTGGCGAACGGGTCACCTCGCCGCATAAGATGACATTCAAGCGCTTCCACAACCTGTCCACCTTGTGGACCGTGCAACTGACAGAAATCGATATCGAGCAACCCGGCGAGTGCAAGCCGTACAGCCCCGTGCGCGGCTTTGCCCTGTCAACCAAGATCGAGGGACAGGGTCAGGCCGTCGAGGTCTACCGCGACAAGAAGCTGCCGAAGAGCCGGGGCTGTCCGGAAAGCTACAAGCTGGCTGACATCATTGCATTCGGCGAAAACGAAAATGCCCCGGTCGTGGTGCTGGTGCACAAGCTGACCTTCGGCTTTGAGGGTCGCGACGCCCGCTTTATCGCGGCGGCCGTCAAACTCCCTTCCTGGAGATAACCTGCCTGCTTGTGTTGAGTGTCCGTAGCCGCTCTGCTAGAGCATCTGCGACATCTCGAATCCATTGAAAGCAGCCCAAGCATGATCCCGCGTTATACAAGGCCGGAAATGGCCGCCATCTGGTCGCCTGAACAAAAGTTCCGCATCTGGTTTGAAATCGAGGCTCATGCTGCAGACGCCCAGGCTGAACTGGGCGTCATCCCGACCGAAGCGGCAAAGACAGTGTGGGATAAGGCCCGCGATGTGGAGTTCGACGTTGCCCGCATCGACGCCATCGAAGCGGAAGTGAAACACGACGTCATTGCCTTCCTCACCCATCTGTCCGAGATCGTTGGCCCCGAGGCCCGCTTCGTGCACCAGGGCATGACCTCGTCCGATGTACTGGACACCTGTTTCAACGTGCAACTGGTCCGTGCAGCCGATCTGTTGCTGGAGGACATGGACCTGCTGCTGGCTGCCCTGAAGAAGCGCGCCCTGGAACACAAGAACACGCTGACCATCGGGCGCAGTCACGGCATTCATGCCGAGCCGACCACGTTTGGCCTCAAGCTCGCCCAGGCCTATGCAGAGTTTGCCCGCTGCAGGGAACGCCTCGAGTTTGCCCGAAGGGAGGTGGCAACCTGTGCCATTTCCGGTGCGGTCGGCACATTTGCCAATATCGACCCGTCCGTCGAGGAGCACGTGGCAAAGTCGATGGGCCTTGAGGTGGAACCGGTTTCCACACAGGTGATCCCACGCGACCGGCATGCCATGTACTTCTCAGTGCTGGGTGTCATCGCATCTTCGGTGGAGCGTCTGGCAACCGAAGTGCGCCATTTGCAGCGCACCGAAGTGCTGGAGGTGGAGGAGTTCTTCTCCGCCGGCCAGAAGGGCTCATCGGCCATGCCGCACAAGCGCAACCCGGTGTTGACCGAAAACCTGACCGGGCTTGCCCGCCTGGTCCGATCAGCCACCATGCCGGCTATGGAAAACGTGGCGCTGTGGCATGAGCGCGACATTTCGCATTCGTCGGTCGAGCGCGGCATCGGACCGGACGCCACGGTGCATCTCGACTTTGCCCTGCGCCGGCTGACCGGCGTCATCGACAAGCTGCTGGTCTATCCGGACAACATGCAGGCCAATCTCGACAGGCTCGGCGGGCTGGTACACTCGCAGCGTGTGCTGTTGGCCCTGACCCAGAACGGTGTCAGCCGTGAAGCCAGCTACCGCCTGGTGCAGCGCAACGCGATGCCGGTGTGGCGAGGTGAAGGCAACTTCCTTGATCTGCTGAAAGCCGATGCCGATGTGAAGAAGGCGCTGTCCGATGCAGACCTCGAAGCTCTTTTCGACATGGGCTACCACACCAAGCATGTCGACACGATTTTCGCCCGCGTGTTTGGCTAGACGAGTTGCGATCAGGAGCGGCCGCCCCACGCTCCAAGTGTGTGCGGGTCATTTGCATCAAGTATCTCACGACGCTGATCAAGGCTCTGCTGATCTTCGACAAGTGATGGCATGACTACCTCCAGCGCCTCGCGAACCTCGCTATTCCGGAGCGTCTTTTTGAGCCCCGCCCGATTGACCGCCGTTGCCGTACCCTGCTCTATCCAGGCATAGACCTCGCCGGATGCCTGATCCGCAAGTCTGACCGTGTCCAGCTTGCGAAAACATTCCTTCAGAAAACCGGCATTGAGTGCAGGCGACAAGTCATCACTTGACGGAAACACCTCGTCACGCGCGTTGGCTTCCACATTGACCCGCTTGTAGCGCTCCACATTCAGCATCGCCGGTATATCGAAGATATTGATTTCGCGGCTGAACCCGAAGGCGATTGTGCGCGGCCGGTCACCCTTTTTCACCGAGTTGTCGAGAAACTCGTAGTGCACCTGTTTGCCCTCGCGCAGGGCCCAGGTGAAAAACAGACCCGGCATGCCGGAGAACGCTTCGATGTTGTGGTAGAGCAGATCATCGACCGCCTTGTAGCGGCCGACCTGCTGGCCCCGAAACCAGGCACGTTCCACGGTGTCCGCCGGCGGCGTTATCATGAAAAACATATACACGACATCACCAAACCGGGTCAGCAGTCGGCCGCCCTGTGCTTCAGTGGTCTGCGGTGAAAAACTGTCAAATCGGAACCGGTCGATCAGCAGGTGCGGCATGTCCCCGCGCGCGGCTTTTTCGGCCATGTAATCATCGAGCTTCAGATCGACAATCTCGATTTCATGACCGGTCAGCGATCCCGCATAGCGCACCGCCTCATCCAGCGATGCATAATCCAGAAGGTACTTGCGAAAAATGTCAGGGCTGATCAGGGCAAAGTCCGTCCAGTCAAGACCCAGCACTTCCGCAAGGTGCTTTTGCTGCGGCCGCAAGGTACTCTTGCCGGCCGCGGACGCACCCTTGACGTTCATGATGACCGGCTTGTCCTGGGCCGGCAGAATCTTGAAGCCTTCCGCCCGGGCCGCCGACCGGACCAGTTCGGTAAGCCGGTCGCCGATAAATTTGCTGCCGTAGGCGTTGCTGAAATCGCGCACGGCGAGCCCGGACAGAAGTTCTACGTCCCCTACCAGCCGGCCGCGTTTGCCAACAATGGTAGCGAGTATGCGCTGAAGACTTTCATAAGCCGCGACTTCTATCGGGTCATCTGTTGCGGTCGCAGCAGCCTGCCACCGCCTTGCAAGGTCCTCTTCACGGCTCCTGCCTTGTTGTGGCCGCTCAGACGTAGCCGAACCAGTCCTTGGCCACCCAATGAGCCGCGACAGCCAGCCGTCCGGCCCGGCCTCTTGCCCGACAGGCTCTGATCGCGCGGCTTCACCTGCAAGTGCAACTTCAAACTGTGTAACGAACACCTGCCTCGCGGTGCTGCAGAGCTCATTGAAAGCCGCAACGATGGCCGCGCGCTCCGGCGCCACATATTTTGACAGTATGATGCCGACCATGCGCCGGAAATTGATGCCGAGATCTTCATAGACCTTGCCGTCGGGTACCGACAGGTCCGCCATCACCCGGATCAGCACCTCATGTACGATGAGGCGCTCAGGTCGAAACGCCACCAGCGAGTGCGGAGCAAGGCCTGTAAAATCCGCCAGTTCACGCGCCTGCTGCAGAGAGGTTGAAACATTCTCTGAGCGATAGATTGTGGCAAGCGGCAAGTACCGTTCCGGTATTGCTGAACTGATGCCCGGAGACCATGGCCCGGGTTTGTCACGCGGTGCGTCATTCATGAGCACTAGCCTACAACAATAAAAAACCCTGTGACCATCGGGATGGTCACAGGGTCAGGATGCAAACCCGGCAATGGATACCTCAGGTCAGTACCTGACCTTGATCAGGGTGTTTCTGCGACCATACCGCTTGACCAGGTTGTAGAATTTGCGCGCATTTGCCGTGTGCAGGCGAATACAGCCATGTGATGCCGGACGACCGAGGCGCCTAACATAGTTGGTTCCGTGCACCGCGTAGCCACGGTTGTAGAACACCGAATACGGCATCGGCGAATAATCGTATTTGCGCGAGTAGTGCATTCTCGTGGTCCACTTTGGACGCCATGTCCCGGTCGGCGTGCGGTAGCCCCGGCGGCCGGAAGAGATTTTCCACCTGGCATACGTCCTGCCGTTCACCTTCACGTGCATGGTCTGCGAAGACAGATCCACGCGCGCAACTACATCAGCCCTTGAAGTTGTTGCGGTAACTGCAGCCGCAAACCCGGTAATTACAACTAATACTGACAATCTATTCAATAGTATCGAGATGGTTTTACTCATACTTACGCCTCTATTCTGGTGCCTCTACCTGCCTCTAGGGAACCATAAACCGCGGCGTCTTGTACAGTCTCACTCAGCGAGATTTTGAAAAATTGATCGGCGAAAACCGTGCCGGCCGGACCGGATCAGGTGTCGTGCCGTTCAAACAGGAATTCCCGCCCCAGCTTCACCCTGGGCTCGCCATTGTAGGCGATGATGTCCGCTGTCGCATAAGTCTCGGTCAGGGTGGCTGGCAGGAAACTGCCGGTGCCGACCATGTCGACCGGGGCCCGCGCAGCCCCCATGATCTGGCATTTCTGCGGACTGAAGCCGGACGATGCGACGATCTGGGCCTTGTCGAAGCCTGCTTCATCAAGCTTCTCGCGGGTATGAATGATATTGGCGACCGAGACGCCGGAGCCAAACAGCACACGGCGCACCTTGTCGACGAGAATGTTGCCGGGATCGAGCTGCATTGCACGCGGGCCCAGGACGTGCTCCACGATATTGTACTCGCCGTCCACGTTCAGCCAACGTCCCACCGTTTCGATGGACCTGTCATAGTCCAGGTCTTCAGCAAACCGGCCACCATGGGTGTCAAGCCGCACACCAAGTGTCTTGCCTTGCCTGTCCAGTTTTGCGTCACTGAAGAACCACTCAGCGGTACGCAGGCTGTCGGTGATTTCCTTGCCGTTGAAATCAACCAGCGCCACGAGGTGACCAATATGCGGCAGGCGTTCGTTAAACATCTGCGTAGCTTTCAGGACATCTCCGTCAGCATATCCGACCAGCGCATGGGGCATGGTCCCGATACCGGCTTTTGCACCGAACATCGGGGCGGTGACGTCCTGCGATGACCCGACGAACCCCTTTACATCCCTGTTCGCTTTGCGCGCCGCGGCGGAACCAACTGACGCGCCATAGGCAGCCAGCATGTTCATGTCGATGCCGGAACCGTGGCGGGCGTGCATGTCCATGAACGAAGCTCCCGGCAAGGCCATGCACATTTCATAGGCATTGACGGCGGACACCGACGGAAAACCGGTCTTCTGCAGCAGCAGCGTTTCAACCTCAGACAACTTGGCCATGGGACCGCGCACTTCCATCAGCTTGCGCTCGGCCGGCACAATGTCTCCGTCGGTATAAAATCTCGTAACCCCGGCCTCCGGCACAATTGCCTTGATCAGCCGCTCGGCGGGTTCAAGCGCTGCGATGCACCGGCGGCGCAGGAACACCGCATAGGTCACATCGACATCACCATTGGCCTCGACCACCAGTCGCGTGTTGGTGAAGTACTTGTCGGTCATCTGCGAAACAGGTGCGGCAGCAAGGCTGACCTCAACCAGACGATCAATGGCCTCGTCGCGGGACAGGCTGTCGGATTTTGCTGATGTCATGAAGATGGCGGGCCCTGGCAGGTGAACAAACACTTGGAGATAATGACGCCCGTCAATCATGGCCTCATCGATGCAAACTCGTCAATGGATATGCGGCATGGGTTGTCTGCTCCACCGCAATCACGGACACCGACCATACCCAGCCGCCTTTGACATCCGTGTTCACGGTCTTCCCGGCGGTCCCATGTATGAGCCTCGCCGGCCCACGGCCACCAATACCGATCAGCTTGCCGTTTACAGCGATCGCAACAAACCGGCTAGTCAGGTTTGGTGACGTCGGTGTGTTCCAGGCCAATATCCTTGCGCACGTGATCATTGAGATGACCAGTGTTGAGATAGCTGGATCTTTTCCTGCGTTGGCGTCGAAAACGCCCGGCGAAAAAGCCGAATCCGGCGAACTTGCCTGGCGTGCTCGCGGGTGATCTCCGCGCGGAGGTCGCCGCTTCAGGTTTGCTTCGGGTGTGGGTTCGGAACAGGGATGGGATAGACATCAGGCTGGTCCTTGTTGTTCTCGGTGTTGACTTACACAGCCCCCTGACAACAGCCCAATTCTAGACCGACCGGCATACCTGTTATGTGGCATTTCTCACCAATGCCGGAATCGGAGCATAAAATTATGCTTGCCAGACGCGACAGATGGCGGCACAGGCAGGCACATTTCTTGACCCCGGCTTGCGCAATCTGTCTGTGCAGCCTCCGACAAACAGGAATACGGCCCTTGCAAAAAGATCCACAACCGGACGCAATCACCACGGATGACATCAAAAATGCCGTAGCTGCCGGCGTGCTGCCGCAACAGCATGCGCAGGCGCTGCTGGCGTTTGTCGCCCAGTCGCGGCAGTCGCCATCGCAACCGGACGAAGAATCGTTCCGGTTCATCCGCAGTTTCAACGATATTTTCGTCACCATAGCCATCGCGCTGGTATTGTTTGCACTGAACAGCCTGCTTTCGGAAGTTTCCGAGCCTGTTGCCATGTTTGCAACTGCGGCGGGCAGTTGGGCGATGGCGGAATACTTCACCCGCCGCCGCCGCATGGCATTTCCAAGCATTGTTCTGTTGGGCGCCTTTGTCGTCAGCGTGTTTATCGGGACCGCCCAGCTCCTGAGTTTTTCCGCAGACGGTCTCTATCAAGGTACTCCTGCGGCTGTTGGAGCGATTGCGGCGGTTGTTGCCGCAGGCGCCCACTGGCTCCGCTTCCATGTGCCGATCACGGTGGCAGCCGGCATGGCCGCACTTATCGTTTTCGGCATGGCCCTGTTCGGCATCGACCGCACACCGTCAGCGGTGATGCTGGGGGGCGGCCTTGCAACCCTGGTGGTGGCAATGCTGTTCGACACCAGGGATCGGCAGAGACTGACCCGCAAGGCCGATATCGCCTTCTGGCTGCATATGCTGGCGGCACCGCTTATTGTGCATGGGCTGTTTACAATCCTCGGTATTCTGACCGGCAGTCTGACCACCGCACAGGCAGGCGCAGTACTGGCTTTTTATGGCGCATTTGGATTGCTTGCATTGGTCATCGACCGGCGCGCTCTGCTGGTATCTTCGCTGGTCTATGTGCTTTACGCAGCCGGCACCCTGATCGCCAGTTCCGGCTTCAGAGACTACAGCGCCGGGCTCACTGCACTCGCCATCGGCGTTTTCCTGCTCATCCTGAGTGCCGGCTGGTCACACCTGCGCGCACTTGTGATCCGGGCAATGCCGCAGGTCGTGCGGGATCTGGTGCCACCTGCAAACTAGCCTTGTTACGGGAGTCGTTTCAAATTTTTACATATAATTGAAATGCATGTATTGCGGGTCCGGGTAATAACATGCATATTGAATACATCTTTTTATTCCGATATCTGCCACCGTCGGCGATGGATATGCAAGTATGAACAATCTGGTCAAAAACCCTGCACAGCTTCATCGCGAACAGGTCCAGCGCGAAGCGTCCGGGATAGGTATTGATGAGGAGTACATTTCTCTGCTGGTTGACACATTCTATGACCGCATTCGCCGTCACCAGGATTTGGGTCCGATATTTGCCGAGGCAATCGGCGACAACTGGCAACCGCACCTGGGCAAGATGAAACAGTTCTGGTCCTCGGTGGCCAGAAACACCGGCAGTTACAGCGGCAAACCAGTGCCGGCGCACCAGAAACTCACCCGCGTCCAACAACACCACTTTGCCTTGTGGCTGGACCTGTTCCGGCAAACCCTCACCGATACCGCCCCTACGCCGCAGGCGGCAGATTATTTCCTGGAACGGGCAGAAAGAATCGCGCGCAGCCTGCAGATGGCGATGTTCGACAGACCCGGCCGGCTTGCTGACTGCTGACACCGGCAATAAACCAGCAAGTCCCGCGGATCAGCTGTCCTGCCAGCAGATGAAAACCGGATCGTCGACCATTGAATAGGCGATGTGGTGAGTGGCATCTGCGGACATACCGTTTTTGCCGATGTAGGCCACCGCTGCATCTGCCTGGCCGCGATCGCGAAAACTCATGATGGAAAAATACTGATGATCCCGTTCGCTGTCGGTATCCAGGATCGTGTCAGATTGCCTGATACCCACTGGACTGCTGGCCTCAACAAGATCCAGTCTCTGAAGATCCACGGCAAACTCCGCAAACGCCTTGCGAAAGTCTCCCAGCTGGAATTCCGGCCTGAGATGGAAGCAGCATAACATGTGAAACATCGGCAATTCACCTCGCTCATGCGGCCAGGGCGTTACCGTCGCTCCGGTCAAATATAGTCCAGCTCGGCTTTTGCTCCCGCTGCAATCAGTCCTGCGTCGCTGATGACGGAAATCAGATTGAAGCCGAGCTCTGCAAAACCCTTTGCCTGGTCGCCTCCTGACGCATAAATACCGGATACTTTGCCGTACTTTTTGGCGCACGCCACGATTTTCGGCAACGCGTCAACGACGTCCGGATCACCGGCGCCGCCAACCTTGCCGCCCGACAGGTTGATCGACAGGTCATATGGCCCGACGAATACCCCGTCGATGCCGTCGATACCCAGAATGTCGTCAAGGTTGGAAATTGCCTGCGCCGTCTCAACCATTGCCAGAACACAGATCAGTTCATTGGCAGCAGTCAAATAGGACTGCCCGTCCATCTCCCACAATTCAAGTGCCTGAGCGGGTCCGAAACTGCGCGATGCAAGCGGCGGGTACTTGACGGCATCCACCAGGCGCTGCGCATCACTTGGGGTGTTGATCATCGGCGCAATGATCACCGATGCCCCGGCATCCAGGGCTCGGGCCGCCATGCCGAAATCATCAAGTGGCGGCCGCATCATCGGCACACCGCCGGCGCGCCCTGTGGCCTGCATCATAAGGCGCATCTCGTCATAGCTGGCAAATCCGTGCTGCATGTCTGCCAGAACCCCGGCAAACCCGCCGCGCACCATAGCAGCCGCCTGGGCTTCGCCCGGCATCTGGCACCAGATCATGCGTACGGAGCCCCCGTCGGCTTCCGCCAACCGGGTTTTCAGCGACAACGGATGTGACGGTGCCAAGACCTAGGCTTCGTTTTCGATCTGGGTGACGGCCTCTGCCATCAGCTCATCCATCTGGCGGCGCAACTGGTGATCAGACTGCTCCACACCGGCAGCATCAAAATCTGCTCTGACCTTGCGGAAAACGTCATCATCTCCGGCTTCCTCGAAGTCGGCCTTGACCACTTCCTTCGCGTAAGCCTCGGCATCATCGCCGGTTTTGCCCATCAGGCCTGCAGCCCACAGCCCCAGCAATTTATTGCGCCGTGCGCTCGCCTTGAACTGAAGCTCCTGGTCATGGGCAAATTTGCCCTCAAAGCCTTTCTGCCGATTTTCGAAATTGCTCATCCGTGAGTTTGCTCCGTGCTGGGGGCCTAGTTTTCTGTCTTGCACAAGACATAGACAATCACCCTCCAAGCTTCAATACGTGTTGGTGGTATTATGAAAATTTGCACAGCACCGCAGCAAACCTCCACAAATACTGTTTGTAACCGGCACGGAAAAACCGCACTTCCATTGTACCGGCAATCCAACTGATCTAGAGAGAAGCTGTGAGGCGTAAACGTTACAGTGCTTTTTCGACCTCTATCCAAGGATTGTCCATATGAACCAGCGCCGCAGACGCATTTATGAAGGCAAGGCCAAGATCCTGTATGAGGGTCCTGAGCCGGGAACAGTGGTTGTCCATTTCAAGGATGACGCCACCGCCTTCAACGCCGAGAAGAAAGCGGTAATCGAGGGAAAGGGCGTTCTGAACAACCGGATATCAGAATTTATATTCGAACGGCTGAACGATCTCGGCTTGCCGACTCACTTCGTCAAGCGGCTTAACATGCGTGAACAGCTCGTCCGCGAGGTGGAGATCATTCCGCTTGAGGTCATTGTGCGCAACGTTGCCGCCGGTTCCATGGCGAAACGGCTGGGTATCGAGGAAGGCACGGCTTTGCCGCGCTCGATCATCGAGTTTTGCTATAAGAACGATGAGTTGGGCGACCCGCTTATCGCTGAAGAACATATCACGGCATTCGGCTGGGCCAGCCCGCAGGAAATAGATGACATCATGGCCATGACCATTCGCATCAACGACTTCATGTCCGGCATGTTCGCCGCCATCGGCATCAAGCTGGTCGACTTCAAGATCGAGTTTGGCCGCCAGTACGAGGGCGATCTCGTGCGCACGATACTGGCTGATGAGATCAGTCCGGATTCATGCCGGCTCTGGGACATGAAAACCAGCGAAAAAATGGACAAGGACCGTTTTCGGCGCGATCTGGGTGGTCTGGTGGAAGCCTATCAGGAAGTTGCGCGCCGACTTGGCATCCTGAACGAAAACGACAATGGTAAACCGGCGAAACCAACACTGGTCAAATCCTGAACAGCGACGCCGCACTTTACCAGGTCAAGAGCCATCCAGTACGAAGGACAACCGCCGCATGAAAGCCAAGGTTATCATTACACTCAAGAACGGCGTGCTCGACCCGCAAGGCAAGGCAATCGAAGGCGCACTTAGCAGCCTTGGTTTTTCCGGCGTGGACAATGTGCGCCAGGGGAAATTCATTGAACTGGATGTCGCTGCCGAAAATGCCGATGAAGCCCAGGCAACGGTTGAAGCCATGTGTGAAAAATTGTTGTCCAATACGGTGATCGAAAATTACCGAGTGGAGGTCGAGTGAACGTCGTTAAATGGTTGTTGCCCGCTCTTGTGGCAACCACACTGACATGGGCCCCGGCGGGTGCCGTTGACACCCGCAAACTTGAACTGACGATGAATATCGGCGGCAAGCCTTACGACATTATTGCCGAACCGTTCGCCAATTGGCAGCTGGCGTCAGAGGGCCAGGTTTCCCTTGATCAGAAGTTCAATATTCAGCCTGACGGACAGGCCGGCCTGATACAAGTCAAAATCGCGCCAGGTGCTAAAGGCAACAAGGCGCCGAACCCGTGCGGGCTGCTGCGCGGACTGTCCCAGTCACTGAAGAAAAGCGGGCTTCGCCTGTCGCCTGGACGCAAACCGCAGATCAATATGATCCCGATCTGCTCAATGGTCGCGGAAAGCTCACTGAAAACAATGTTCTATTATTCCGCCTCTTTTGTTGTAGACGGTCTTTTGATTGCCGGAGTTGCCCGCAGTTCCCGCGATCTGACAGATGATCAGATCAACGAATTTTCCCGATATCTTGCCTCCATTCAGATCCAACCAAAGGAAGTGACGCAGTGAAGGCAGCAGTCATTGTTTTTCCCGGCATCAATCGTGAAAACGACATGGTGCGGGCCCTTGAAAATGGAGCAGGCGCCAGCGTGACCAGGCTTTGGCACACTGAAACAAGCCTGCCCGCCGGCACCGACCTGGTGGCCGTGCCAGGCGGGTTTTCCTACGGCGACTATCTGCGTTGCGGCGCAATCGCGGGACGGTCTCCGGTAATGAGGGCGATCATTGATCATGCCGGTCGAGGCGGCCTGGTGCTGGGTGTCTGCAATGGATTTCAGATTCTCACTGAAGCCGCACTTCTGCCGGGTGCCCTGATGCGCAATGCCGCGCTCAAGTTCGTGTGCCGGCAGGTTCGCCTGGGCGTCGAAAACGATTCCACCTTCTTCTCTAGTACCATGAAGAAGGGCGATGTTGTTTCCTGTCCGGTCGCCCATCACGACGGCAACTACTTCGCCGACGCCGATACACTCGAGCGGCTGGAGGGCGACGGTCAGGTGGTGTTCCGCTATGTAGACGGGACCAATCCCAACGGGGCCGTCAACGACATTGCCGGCATCGTCAATACCGCCGGCAATGTTATCGGCATGATGCCGCATCCGGAAAACATGATCGAGCCGTTGCATGGCAAGACAGACTGCATGCCGCTGTTTGAGGCGCTGGCCGCAGCCTGAAAAATACCACACTGAAGGTGCGCAATGCGCATCATGTCTAGTCCATCGCAGTCTGACTACACCCGAAAGCTTGCTACGGCAGGCCTTGTCATGGGCATTGCCGCCCTGGCCGGTCAGTACGTCTTCTTCCAACCCTTGTTCAGGCAGATGGGCATGGGACCGATAAGCTCCGCCTTCGGCATGCTCATGTTCTTCACCGTCCTCACCAATTCCATGCTGGTCGCGGCCTATTGGTCGTCACTGACAGATACGCCGGGAAGGATTGCCATGTTCTTCAGGCAAACCGGCGTCCGGACCGCCCTGGCCGCTCATATCGCGCTGGTCGCAATTGTCTATGTCACAGCGATACGCGGCCATGTCCCCATGACGCTGCCAATGCTGGTGACCGACGCACTGTTGCACTACCTGGCGCCGATAGCATACCTGGCCTGGTGGTGGCGACTGCCCGGCAAGCAGGCCATAAGCTACCCGGACATTCCACGCTGGATGGCCTGGCCGGTCCTCTATCTCTGCTTCATCATGCTGGGGGGCCTGACAACCGGTGCCTTCATCTACCCGATTCTGGACGTGAACCGGTTGGGCTCGATCATAGTCGCGGTCAATATCGTCCTCATTCTCAGTCTTCTGGCAGTCCTTTGTGCCGGACTGGTATTCGTCGCCAAACTGCAGTCCGATAAGACCAAAGCTCCGGCCAGGTAGACAACCTGACCGGAGCGTCGCGCCTAAGGCCTCCAGGGAACCGGACCTGCCGAAGAGTGAAACACTGACCGGGTCCGACTAACAGAACCTGGTCTCACACCCGCAGTCTGGGCCAGCGGCCAGCTTCGGCCGTTGCCTGTTCCCGGCTTATGCCGATATCAGCCAACTCATGATCTGACAGGTTGCGCAACTGCCGACGCGAGCGATTGAGATCGACATATCGGCAGTACCAACGCCAGGCGAGCAGCCATACCGGAAGCGCTTTCACAGGTGCCGGGCGTGTGTGACCGAAATGTTGTCCCCGCATCGAGTTCAAAATTGTATCAATTGCACCCATTCTGCGCCTCCTTCCAGGCTTGAGATTGCCGTTCAATTGGTCGAAATGATCGAGGTAATTGATGCATTGCATTTTCGATGACTTCAATGTATTTATTGTCACCATGACAAATTGGATTCCTGATATTCAGAGAACTGGCGCGCCGATTTACATCGAAATTGCAGATGCAGTGGCCCACGATATTGACGCTGGAAGGCTGAAACCCGGCGAAAAACTGCCGCCACAGCGCAACCTTGCGTTTGATATAGGGGTTACAATAGGTACAATCGGGCGAGCTTATGCACTGGCACGCCAGCGGGGGCTGGTAACGGGCGAGGTCGGTCGCGGCACCTATGTCCGCTCCAGCGAGCCGCCATTGTCCGGCTCCGCCGCCACATCGTCCGGGCTCCGGCAAGTGCCACAAGGCCCGGTAGCGGACGGTATCCATCCTGCGCCAGGCAAGTTGCGGCTCGATTCGACCAGTGCGCCGGAAGTCGGACAGTCGAATTTGATTACCCGCCACGTCGCGGCAATCATGGCGGACTATCCCGACAAGACCACTGACTATATCCGGTCACTGAAACCTGAATGGCAACAGGCCGGACAGGCCTGGTTGTCGACCGGTGGCTGGCAGGCGGACGTTGCGTCCATCGTGCCGACCCTCGGCGTTCATGCCGGTATGATGGCTGCCATTGCCACGCTCACGGCGCCTGGAGACAGGGTGGCGTTTGAGGCCGTGACCTATGCCTCCCTGGCGCGGGCTGCAAACCTGATCGGGCGCCGCCCGGTCTCGGTCCCGATGACCGCGGATGGCATTGATGTCGATGCATTCGATCACCTGTGTGCGAACCAGCATCCCAAGGCGGTGGTGATTATCCCCACCATACAGAACCCGACGACGGCCATTATGCCTGCCGCTATCCGCGAGCAACTTGCCACGGTCGCGCGCAAGCACGGCGTATGGATCATAGAAGACAATATTTACGGTGCGTGCGTGGACGACGCCCCTGCCCCCGTCGCCGCCCTGGCGCCGGATATCACGTTCCACCTGGGCGGACTGTCAAAAGCGGTAGCCGCCGGCATAAGATCTGCCTGGGTGTCCTGTCCGCCTGCCTATGTCAGGTCATTGCCGGTCGCGCACAAGATGCTTACAGGCGGCATGCCCTTCATGCTGGCTGAAACGGCGGCTCGCATTGTCCGCTCCGGCGAAGCCAATACCACGGCACGCGCCGTCCAGCGCGAAAACCTGTCCCGTCTGAGCATTTTGCGTGAGGTCCTGTCAGGCCACGACTACCGCTCGCACGACAATAGCCCCTTCATCTGGCTCAAGCTGCCAGAGCCGTGGCGGGCCAGCCTGTTCGTGTCGGCAGCCCGCGACATTGGCCTGCTGGTGGACGGCGATGACGAGTTCCAGTTTTCACAGGACCAGACCAGCCTGCACAGAACGCGTATTGCGTTTTCAACCATCCAGTCTCACTCAGTCCTGCGCGATGCGCTGGTGCGCCTGCGGCGCCTGCTGGATGCCGGTCCATCCGGCTATGACAGCTATGCTTGAGCGCCGCGAATACACGTCGGTGGCAAAATCCCGAGTCTGCTAATTTTAAGTCAATTTTTCAGTAACTTAAATTAGTATTCTAATTCCGAAAATTTGAACTTAATGCTTCAGTCCGACTTAGTTATCCCGCACGGTTTGTGTCCGGTTATGGCTCTCACGCTGCTACTATAAAGCGTTAACCAATGAACCGGTGATCCAAAAATCAGGCCCTCCCGCTCCGGTTCCAGGGCTCAACATTCGCCTGAAGGAGTGACAGGTAAATGAAACAGTCGTGCAAACCAGTTTTGCCCCTTAAAAAGTTTGTTGCGAACCAGTCCGGCGCAGCAGCGATGGTTCTTGCCGTGGCTTCATTACCCCTGGTAATGGCCGCCGGTGCCGCCGTGGACTACGGAAATTCGGTGGCCGTGCAGGCCCGCCTGCAGGCCGCCACCGACGCCGCCGCCCTTGCTGCCGGGCGCGAATCCAATCGCACGCACGCGGAACTTGAGCAGATCGCCTATGACTACTTCAAGTCAAACTATGCCGCGCCCCAGAACGGCGAACAGCCGAGCATGACCTTAAGCGTCGAAGCAGACGGGAAACTGCAGGTCAATGGCCAGGTGAAGGTGAAAAACTACCTCATCGCTGTGATCGGTTACGACAAGACAACCGTGAATGCCACATCCCAGGTGTCAAAGGATGCCACCGGCCTTGAAGTGGCGCTGGTATTCGACAATACCGGTTCCATGGGCAACCAGAGCCGGCTGTCCACTCTCAAGATCGCAGCCCGCGACTTCGTCAACATTCTGTTCGGCCCGCGCGAAACCGCTGACACGCTGAAAATTGCCGTGGTACCGTTTTCTCAGTTCGTGAATGTCGGGCCCGACAAGGCCAGCGAAGATTGGATCGACAAGGCGGGGCTCAACCCCTATTCAAAAGCCAATTTCAAGTCCAACAGCTGGCACAACTGGAAAGCCTGGAACCAGATTTCCAACCGGTCCTGGACCGGGTGTGTTGAATCTCGTATCGGCACCATGTCTGTTGACGATACACCGCCGGACACCGGCAATGGTGCAACACTGTTTCCACCTGCATTTGCACCGGACGAACCCGGCAGCAACACATCCAGTGCCGCATTCAGCGTAGGCGGCAGTACATACCGGTACAGGAACAGCTATCTGTCAGACAGCAGGACCAACAGTCTGGACAATCGCCAGCGCCACCAGCGCAAATACCAGAGTGCCTCTGTCAGCACCACTTCGCGGGGTCCTGACCGGGGTTGCAATACTCAGCCCATCATGGCCTTGAACAATACCAAGCAGCCGGTGCTGACCACGCTGCAAAACATGACGGCTGGCGGCTACACACACGTCGCTGAAGGTGTCGGCTGGGGGTTGCGGGTATTGTCAGCAGGCGCCCCGTTTACCGAGGGCGTGCCCTATTCCAACGAAAAGATCACCAAGGCCATGGTGTTGTTGACCGACGGGGAGAATACTTTCGACACCGAACCAAATCACAACATGTCAACCTACACAGCCTACGGTCATCTGGCAGAGGCGCGGCTTGGGTCGAGCAATGCCTATACGGCTATTGCAGCCCAGAACACGCTCTTGCAACAGGCGTGCAACAATGTGAAGGCGAAGGACATCGTTGTCTATTCGTTTGCCTACAATGTGCCCAGCGCCACCCAGCGCAACCTGATCAAGAATTGCGCAACCAGCCCGGAGAAGTATTTTGATCCGCCGACCAATGCGGCCCTGGTGGCCAGTTTCCAGCAGATCGCCGATGAGCTGCGTAAACTGCATTTGAGCCAGTAGGCAGTACGATTGCCGCTTGAAGTGCTCGTTGGGCCTCACCGCTCAAGGGAAGCACTTCCGGCAAAGGAGAGAGCGCGCAAGACAGCGACCTGTCTTGCGCGCTCTGCATTTGGTTGGCGCCCGAAACCTGAATGTATGTCCTATACCTTTGCCTCGGCAAGCAGTTCGCTGATCATTGCCTGGACTTTTTCATACTCGAAAGCACCGAACTCCTGGAACCGGATCATGCCGTGCTTGTCTATGACCGCTGTCTCTGGTGTACCGCGCGTATTGTAAGCCAGCATGGTTTCCGGCAAATGGCCGTCATGTCTGGTGTTGATTGTTGCTCATCACTAAGTCTCCGGTTCACTCAACTCGTTGAGCAACCGTGCATCAGGCCTCACACAACCAACAACCAAACTCTTCGTGAGCCGGTCAAGGGGGACTCATGCCTTGAACGACACCCGCGACACACTGTCCAAAACTTGCAGTTTGTCGTGTATCCCGGCGCACGCTTGCGGTAAAAGACATTTTTCTGACGGCCCTCAAGAAAACGAGCACGCTCG
>JBPCVV010000347.1:0-9439 GCA_051010195.1 Anderseniella sp.
TTGAATTTTCTGCATCGGTATTGCTACTCCGGTTTCTGCGGGTGCGCAGATTTTCAGCTTGCCGCAAAACCGCAAATGTTTGCAAATCCAATTGCGGCACCTGGTCAGCGTAAGCAAGTTTCTGCTGCCCTGAATGCCCTTAAAAACACCAGAAACGGCTTGTGATGACTGGGTCGGACAGTTATTCTTTTCGATAAATATTTATTCCGCACATGCAAATGCAACAGGCCATTGTTCTAAGTGCGGAGCGAGGAAACAAAGCATGCTGGAAACCGAGTATCCGGTGGTCAGGCCGGGGCCTCCCGTTCCGGGTAACGTCATTCAGCCTGGGGTCTTTTCCATGCCGCCGGGCACAGAACGGTATGTGGTGCAGGGCACCGGTGCCATACTGTTTCCGGTGGAGCAGGGCGACAGATTCACCGTCGTCAACGATGAAGGCGGGCAGGTTTGTGAAATCGTGGCTGCCGATACCAGCGGCAAAATTGATGCAGGCGTGCTTGGCCGTAAACCCAACTCGGATGCAGCCGGCCTGAAGGCGCTGTTGGCCGGGTCCGATCATTCTCTGCGCGGCCTGCGCATGGGGCTGCAGAGCCGGAACATTGACCTTGCCGGCGCCGGCGTCGTCAGTTTTTTCAATGCCCAGACCCGCCACGGCGAGGAAGTTGAACTCGCTGTCCAGCGCGATGGTGTGGTTGTCGTTGCCGCTCCAGGCGGCGCCATGGACATGGAGGCCCAGGACACCTCGACCCCGCTCACCGTGATGGTGACCCGGGCGGTGGTGAAGTCCCAGGTGAAATTCGAACTGCCCGACCCGCTGGCTGATCCGGTTCTTGATCTTCGCATACACACCGCGACGGCGGAAAGCTATTTCGTCAAGGCGGGCGATTTCATCCAGATCCTGGATGTTGATGGCCGCCAGTGCACGGATTTCCAGTGCTTTGCGGCGCGCAAGCTGGACAAGGGAACCGAACATGCGCTTGACGTCACCACCACGCGCGCGCTGATGGGCCATGCCTATCCGATGCCCGGCCTGCACGCCAAGTACTATGACCAGGATATGCTGCCCCTGGTCGAGGTGATACAGGACACGGTTGGCCGGCATGACGCGTTCGCACTGGCGTGCGCTGCAAAATACTATGACGACATCGGCTATCCCGGCCATGTCAATTGTTCCGATAATTTCAACGCGGTACTGGCCGATCATGGCGTGACTGCCAGAGCCGGATGGATGGCGATCAACTTTTTCTTCAACACCGGCATTGACGAACATGGTGTCATGTTCAGCGACGAACCCTGGTCACGTCCTGGAGACTATGTGTTGCTGCGAGCGCTGACGGATCTGATCTGTGTAACGTCTGCTTGCCCTGATGACACGTCGCCCGCCAATGGATGGAATCCCTCGGACATCCACGTGCGCACCTATTCGGGCGAAGAAAAGTTTTCCCGCGCCATTGCCATGCGTACGACACCAGATTCGGAACCGAAAATGACCAAGCAAACGGCCTTCCATTCCAGCTTCGAAAAGCACACCCGCAACTTTGTAGAATACAAGGGGTACTGGCTGGCCAATTGCTTCTCAAAGTCGGGCCCGCTTGACGAATACTGGGCGTGTAGGGAAAAGGCGGTGGTGGTTGATCTGTCGCCGCTGCGCAAATTCGAGATTACCGGGCCGGACAGCGAAGCGCTGATGCAGTACACACTGACCCGCAATATTGCCAGGCTGGCGGTTGGCGAGGTCGTTTATTCCGCCATGTGTTATGAGCACGGCGGCATGATCGATGACGGCACACTGTTGCGGCTGGGCAAAGACAATTTCCGCTGGATCGGGGGCGATGACTACGGAGGCGTGTGGCTGCGCGAAGTGGCTGATAATCTGGGTCTCACCGTCAATATCCGCTCTTCGACCGACCAGATGCACAATGTCGCCGTGCAGGGGCCTGAAAGCCGCGATATTCTGAAGAAGTTCGTCTGGACCCCGCCACATCAGCCGGCGCTCGGCGAACTGGAGTGGTTTCGCTTTACCGTCGGGCGCGTGGGCGACGATCAGGGGGTGCCGATTGTCGTGTCCAGGACCGGGTACACCGGTGAATTGGGTTACGAAATCTGGTGCCATCCCAGTCATGCCGAGATTGTATTCGAGGCACTGTGGGCAGCAGGCGAACCGCACGGCCTGACCCCAATGGGGCTTGAGGCGCTGGACATGGTGCGCATTGAAGCGGGACTGATCTTTGCCGGCAGTGAGTTTTGTGACCAGACCGATCCGTTCGAAGCGGGTATCGGTTTCACGGTTCCATTGAAGAGCAAGACCGATGACTTTATCGGGCGCGACGCCCTGATCAGGCGCAAGGAAAACCCGGCACGCAAACTGGTCGGGTTGGACATAGACAGTTCCGTTGATGTCGGACACGGCGATTGTGTGCGTGTGGGCCGCGCCCAGGTCGGCGAGATCACCTCGTCCATGCGATCACCCATTCTGAAGAAGAACATTGCGCTGGCGCGGGTGGATGTGGTGCACAGCGAAGTCGGGACCCGGGTGGAAATCGGCAAGCTGGACGGTCAGCAGAAACGCCTGCCGGCCACCGTAGTGCCGTTTGCCCATTACGATCCGAAAAAGACACGGCCCAGATCGTAGGCAGTTTTATGTGCCGAACCTGTCATTGCCCGGTCAAACCGGGTGATGACAGTATTGAGACGTCCGCAGGTCTAATTTCAGTTTCAACAATTTTCTGGACAGCGGTGAGTTTGCGCTGCCATGACCGCGGCTACCGGGCGAAATTTGTCGTGGGCTGGCCACCTGGAGATCGCTCAAACCTGGTGTCCTGACTGTATGCGAAACGGAGACGGTCTCGCTCCGGACGCTTTGTGATCACGGGCGACATTTCCCTGAGCAGCTTGTTGCGGATTGCCACCGCAAAGGCATCGAAATTCACCGCCTTGACCACGAATGCGCCGGGACCTGAGATGACTTCAGCCCGGTAATATTGATGCAGCTTCCAGTTGTCGGTGAGAATGGCAAGGCCGTTGATCGTGACACCTTGGGCCCTGGCCAGCCTGCGGGCATCGGGCAGGGTGAAGGCCTTCTTGAACCACGGGTCGGTTTCGACACCGTCGCCTGAAACGTCCACCACCTTGCGGGCGCCGTTGAACCTGTTACTGCGGATCATTTCCAGCGCATAGACAATGCCGTCACCGATCCCGGTGCCACCGCCCCCTTTGCCTTGGCGCTTGCTGGCATTGGCCGGATTGTTGAAATTGAGCAACCGCTGCGCAAACGCATCAATCGACTGGGGCGAGTTGAGCAGATGCCATTCGGTGGGGTATTTCGGAAACGCGGCATCCGACCAGATGACGGCGGCAATTGCCACGCGCCCCGTCGGCCCGGACAGAATTGCCTGCTGCACGCTTGCGTCCTTCAGCGCAGCCGCAGTGCCGATCACCTGCAGCAGAAACTCATCGGAGCTGATGCTGCCTGACCCGTCCATCGCCAGCACGATTTCCAGGTCAACCGGCTGCGCCCGTGCAGCCGGTGCCGACAGCAAGGCCATGGCCATGAACCACAGGCAGAACAGGCTGACACAGTGTCTCGCCCATGCCAGCCCCTTCATGGTTCAGTTCTCCAGGTAGGATTCCAGCGTATCGTCGAGCGCATCCTTCCACGGCGTATGGTGCGCCGGTGCCATGGTCCCGGTCATCACCGACTTGTAGCTGTTGTCACGGAACGTCATGATGTTCTGCTTCTTGTGTTTCTTCCACTGGAAGAAGGCGTCATTGGCACCATCCACGTCGAAGCTTGGGTAATCGGTTTCCGCAATCAGCTCTTTCACATAGTCGCCCTGGTACCGGATGCAGGCATAGTCGTCTTCATTGGCGTCTTCGCGCGCAACCCGGTCTTTAACGTCTGCCTGCATGGCGGCTTTGTCGGGCAGGGCGATACGCCCCATGATGACATCACGCGCCCACCAGGCCTGTGCATCGAACATGTTGAAGGTGTACCACTGATCCTGCATGCCGAGATAGAACAGGGCAGGGTTGTGGACAAAGGCGACGCCCTTGTAGAGATCAGCCGTGGCCAGCCGGTTGGCCGTATGCAGCTTCAGGTCTTCTGCCATAAACGGGAAGTGATGCTGGTACCCGGTGCACAGGATAATGGCATCGACATCCTTGGTTGTGCCGTCCTTGAAGGTACATGTGTTGCCGTCGACCTTGGTCAGCAGCGGTACTTCCTGCCAGTTGTCAGGCCAGTCATAGCCCATGGCGGCTGTGCGATGGCTGACGGTTATTGATTTAGCGCCGTACTTCCAGCATTGCGACCCGATGTCCTCGGCTGAATAGGACGTGCCGATAATCAACAAATCCTTGTCCTTGAATTCCACGGCATCGCGGAAATCGTGGGCATGAAGCACCCTGCCGTTGAACCGGTCGAGGCCGTCGAAATGAGGTACATTCGGTGTCGAGAAATGGCCACTGCAGCACACCACATGATCGAAAGTTTCGGTTGTCACCTTGTCGTTTACAAGATCGTGCGACGACACCTTGAACTTGCCTGCCCCACTATCCCATTCGACGTACCTGACTGGGGTCCGGAACCTGATCCACTTGCGTATATCGGCCTTTTCTACCCGGCCCTGGATGTAGTCAAACAGCACCGCGCGTGGGGGGTAGGAAGCGATCTGCTTGCCGAAATGTTCCTCAAAGGAATAATCAGCAAATTCGAGGCCTTCCTTGGGGCCATTGGACCAGAGATAGCGATACATCGAACAATGCACAGGCTCTCCGAATTCGTCCAGTCCGGTGCGCCAGGTGTAATTCCAAAGCCCGCCCCAGTTATCCTGCTTTTCAAAACACACGATCTCAGGAATGTCAGCACCTGCCTTTGCAGCAGACTGGAACGCGCGTAGTTGTGCGAGACCTGACGGACCGGCGCCAATGACGGCTACTCTTTTTGACATCGATTTTTCTCTCCTTACTGTCTACAGACTCTAATTTATGCCCAGTTGTTTCTTGCGTTCCGCCGCCCAGGCCTGGATGAGCCTGTCGGCGACAATGCCGATAACCGCGATGCCGAGGCCCGCCATGATGCCGCGGCCGGAATCAGCGGTCGGCAGCGCCCGGTAGATTTCCTGGCCCAGGTCGGAAGACCCGATCAGCGCGGTGATGGCCGTCATGGCCAGCGCCATCATGATGGTCTGGTTGATACCCAGCATGATTTCGGGCAATGCGATCGGAAGTTCGACTTTCCACAGCCGCTGGAACGGAGTTGTGCCGTTGGCAATTGAAGCTTCAATCGTGACTTGTGGAATACGCTTGATACCGAGATAGGTGTACCGCACGGCCGGCACGGTGGCATAGGCAAGGATGGCGATGACATTGGACAGATCGCCGACCTTCAGCAACATGATCACCGGGATCAGGTAGATGAAGGATGGAAAGGTCTGCAACGTATCGCACGTTGCCATGATGGCCCGCGCTGCGCGGTCAGAGCGCGACGCCCAGATGCCGATCGGCACACCGATGAGTACGCATAGAATGACGGCGGATGTCACTAGATAAAGCGTCAGCATTCCCTGCTGCCAGTTGCCGGTAATCAGGATGACAACGCCGATGAGCAGGGTGGTCAGCAAGGTGGTGCGGATGCCGCCGAGCCAGTAGGCGGTGAGGCCGACAACGCCAACAACCGTAGTCCATGGCAGCCACAGGAAAAAGTCACGGAACGGGATCAGCATGTACACGGTGATGAAGTCACGCACCGGATTGATATAGTCATAGGCATGCTTGGAGAACGCACGCAGGGCAAAATCGATATCGCGGCCGAGCGTGAACGTGTAGGCCCGGGGATATTTTTCCACCATGGGAATGAACTGCGCCAGCAGGTAGGCAGCAACCGTGATGCCCATGAACAGCCACAGGTGCTTTCTGGCTCTCCAGCCGGTTTCGCGCGAGGCCAGTTCGCCAGGTGCCCGGTTCGCATAGGCTTGTGTAAGCCGGTCGAGCACCACCGCCATCAGGACGATGGCAAGGCCTTGTTCGACAGCAGCGCCAAGCCGCAACTGCTGCAGGGAGAACAGCAGCTTGTGGCCCAGGCCCTGGGCGCCGACCATGGATGCGATCACCACCATGGCCAGGGTCTGCATGACAACCTGGTTTACCCCGAGCATGAGAATACGCTGTGACGACGGCAGCGTGACTTTCCATAACAGCTGTCGCGGGGTGCATCCTGACATGCGGCCGGATTCCACCACGTCGCTGGAAACCGTCTGAATGCCCAGTATGGTGCACCTCGCCATGGGTGGCATGGCGAAGATAACCGTCGCGATCATGGCCGGCACCTGGCCGGCACCGAACAACACGACCACCGGCACGAGATAGGCCATGTGCGGGGTCGCCTGCATGATGTCGAACATCGGCGAAATGATGGCTGCAGCCCGCTTCGAGCGGGTGGCCCAGATGCCCAGTCCAAGGCCCAGCACAACAGCGAACGGCACCGAAACCACGACGATGGAGAACGTCTTCATGGAGTCACGCCACAGCCCCATGATGGCCAGGTAGCCGATACACCCGGCAGAAAACAGGGCCAGCTTCCAGCCACCGATCCAGTGCCCCAGAATACCGGCGCCGGCAACAATCACCACCCAGGGCAGCGCATCCAGTTTCTTGACGCCGATTGCGTCCAGAACCAAAGCCGGCAACTGGTACAGGCCAGTGTGAAACAGGACATTATCGGCCAGCATGACAGCCCAGATCGCTGCAACACCAAGCAGGCATTTCTGCATGCCAATCCGCCTACGCAATATTGCCAGTCCGATCAGTGGACCGAATATCCAGAAGATCGCCGGAAACTGCTTTACCTTGATGCCGCGATACAGGATGTACTCCGCCCAATCCAGCGGCTGTTCTAGCAGCCAGGCGACAGACCGGGTCACCGTCTTGAACTTGAGTGGGCCGATCCCGGCTTCCTTGTCGAGCCAGGTGAAGAACTGCGTAACCCACTCTTTGATGGGAACGATCCATTCCTGCGGCCAGACTTTCATGAAGTCGAGAACCAGGCTCAACAGCACCGTGAACGAGATCATGGCGGCGAACTGCACCCAGAACGAACTCAATCCCGGTACGCTGGGCGGCGGAGATTTACCGACGTCTGTTACTGCGCTGGTCATACAATCTCACCCTTGCCGAACAGGGCTCTGGTAATGCGGTCGCGGTCCACATGCCCCAGCAATTGCCCATTTGAACCGGCCACCGGTGTCGGTTTATCTGAGTTGATGACCTGTTCTGCAATTTCACCGATCTTGGCACCGGCTGAAACCGATGCACCCGATACTTTGCGTTGTGTCTTTGCCGTGGACTTTTTCATGATCGCCGCTGCGGAAACAATGCGGTCGCGCGGCGCATTGCGCGCGAACTCCGCCACATACTCGTCTGCCGGGTTAAGCACCATTTCTTCCGGTGTGCACAACTGCACCATTTCACCGTCTTTCATGATGCCGATGCGGTCGGCCAGTTTGGTAGCCTCTTCAAAATCATGCGTGATGAACACGATGGTCTTCTTCAGCATCTGCTGAAGACGAATGAATTCGTCCTGCATTTCCGCCCGGATAAGCGGATCGAGCGCGGAAAACGGCTCGTCGAGAAACCAGATGTCCGGCTCCACGGCCAGGGAGCGGGCAATGCCCACCCGCTGCTGCTGGCCGCCGGACAGTTCGCGCGGGAAATAGTTCTCCCTGCCGCCAAGGCCGACAAGCTCGATCATCTCCACGGCGCGTTTTTCGCGCTCAAGCTGATCGAGATTCTGAACTTCAAGTGGGAAGGCGACGTTTGAAAGAACCGTGCGATGCGGCAGCAGGCCGAAACTCTGGAACACCATGCCCATCTTGTGGCGGCGGATGTCGATCAGTTCCTGCGGTGTCGCCTTGAGCAGGTCACGTCCTTCGTACTCAACTTCTCCCGCGGTTGGATCGTTCAGCCGGGTGATGCAGCGGATTATGGTTGATTTGCCGGATCCCGACAGTCCCATGATAATAAGGATTTCACCCTGGTGGACATCAAACGAGACATTGCGTACGGCGCCGATATAGCCTTCCGCGGCAAGGTCATCCGCAGTTGGATTGCCATTGTGGCGCTGCATGAAACCTTCCGGGTCGCTTCCGAAAATCTTCCAGATATTGCGACATTTGATTTGCGCGTCGATGCCCATTTTGTCCCCTTCAGCAGCTCGCCCGCCGGATCGTCTTTTTATCGTTGCACATATGAAAAGGCCGGGCAAAAGATGTCTTCAGCCCGGCCTGGAATTGTCGTTCACACTGGGTGTGACGTTACTTCTTCCAACCTTCGATGACGGCTGCGTTTTCGGCCATCCACTTGTCGGCGGCTTCTTCCGGAGACATGCCGTCCACATCAACCATCAGGGCCGCAGCGGCAATCTGGGCATTGTCGAAGTCGATCTTCTGCATCACGCCCCAGGCTTTCGGGTACTTTTCAGCAAGCCCTGACCAGGCAGCCTTTTTCAGCCAGCCTGAATGCGGTGCACCACAGTCACCGGTGGCATTCGGGTTGGGGCCCCAGGCCTTGTCTTCCATGCAGCCTTTTTCAGGTTTCGGGAAGTCGACAAACCGGCCCTTGAATTTCGACTCGATGAAGTTCGGCGTCCAGTTGAACAGTACAATCGGCTCTTTGCGGTCATAGGCCGACTGCAGTTCCGCCCACAAGGTTGCGGCCTGTCCGACATTGATTGCCTTGAAGTTCATTTCCAGCGCTTCAATGCGGGCAGCGTAGTTCTTGCCCCAGTCGGCAGGCGGTCCGACGAAGCGGCCCTTCGGCTTGGTTTCCGCGGTGGCGAAGATTTCCGCACAGGCATTCAGGCCCTTCCAGTCCTGGGCCTCGGGGCATTTTTCGAGCACATAGTCAGGGATCCACCATTCTTCGCGGGTCGCGGCCGTATGTGTACCGGCGTCAACCATGCCATCGTCGGCAACGGCCTTTTCAAAGGCTTCCTTCATGGATCCTTCCCAGGCCTCTACCTGGAAGTGCATGTCGCCATCGGCGATGGCCTTGAACTGCAACTGTGAATCCGACGGGGCATACTCGACCGTGTAGCCCATGCCCTCCAGCGTCTTGCCGACAACGAACGAAAGCACCAGTTGGCTGGTCCAGTTGTTTTGCACCATAATAATCGGATCATCGGATTCTGCTTCTGCATAAGCCGGTAGTGTAAACGCCAGACTGGCGGCAACAATGGCCGAAGTGGCCAGTAGTTTTGTAATCTTCATCGTTATTCCTCCCGAATTTCCTGAGCCCACGGCGGGCGTTTCAGCGCTGATTGTGTCTTATTGGACGTACCGTCCGCCTGCACTGGCGACGACATCACGTGTACTATTGGCTGAATCACCAACCAAATCAACCCAAATAGAACCGATTTTGAGCCAATTTGTAAGATTGGTTGGAT
>JBPCVV010000348.1:0-3102 GCA_051010195.1 Anderseniella sp.
TAAGATATTCGGGGATCGAGTCGGAACGCAGTTTGGCGGCCATTGCCAATCCTTTCGCACTTCTAAAGTGTTAGAGCAACTGTATGGCTTCGTTCGAACCCATGTTGGTCTAAGGAACGATTGCAACGTGTTTGGCATGGTGCCGGACACGACTCGCAACCAGATTGACGACTGTCTGTAACACCCAGTTGAAGGGCGCGGCAAGCGGCAGTTATCCACACCGGGTGTGGCATGTTGGCAAGTGCCCGTTTCAGGGCCAGTTACGGGCAATAATCGGCTTATCCGCCTGTGCCGCGATAGCCAGTGGCCACCAGGAACAACTCGGCCGAGTCATCCCGGCTCGATTGCGGTTTGAAATGCCGGACGCTTCTGAACTCCCGCTTCAGCGTGGCCAGCAATTCGCTCTCGGCCCCGCCACGCAGTACCTTGCAGACATAGGTCCCGCCGGGTTTCAAAATCTGGCGGGCAAACACCAGCCCTGCATCTGCCAGTGCCATGATTTTGAAATGGTCTGTCTGCCGGTGCCCGGTGGCATGGGCGGCCATGTCGGACACAACCGCGTCCGCCTTGTCGCCGCCGAGCGCCTCGATCAATAAATCTGCAGCGCCTTCTTCCAGGAAATCCCGCTTGAAGATGGTGACACCGGCGATCGGCTCAACGCCGTGCATGTCGATGGCCACCACCTTGCCCTCTCCGGAATCGGCGTTGGTCCGTCGGGCAGCGATTTGCGACCACCCTCCCGGCGCCGCGCCGAGGTCCACTATGCGGCCACCGGGCTTCAGAAACCTGAACTCATCATCGATCTCGGCCAGCTTGAACGCCGATCGGGACCGAAAGCCTTCAAGCTTGGCGCGAGCAACATATGGATCGTTCAACTGGCGCTCAAGCCAATGGGTGGATGACAGCCGGCGCCCGCGTGCGGTCTTGACCCGTTGTGCCGTCTTGGTCGGATTGCGGCCCGAAGTTCCCGATGACCGGGGTTTCTTGCCGATCGGTCTACGTGGGCCTGGCATAGTTTCCATCCTCGTTCATGAGCGAAGTCAGAATGCCTTCACGAAGCCCACGGTCGGCCACGCGGATACGGTCTGCCGGCCAGAGATTGCGGATTTCTTCCAGTATGGCGCAGCCTGCGAGAACGAGGTCGGCCCGTTCCGGCCCGACACACGGCGACAAGGCGCGCTGCTCATAGGTCATGGACAACAGGTCGTTGGTCACGGCGCGCACCTCATCACCCAGTATCCAGGCACCATCAACGCGGGCGCGGTCATAGCGGCGCAGGTTCAGGTGAATACCGCACACGGTGGTGACGGTTCCCGATGTGCCCAGCAAGTGATCCGGCACCGGGTTGCTGGCCGACCCGTTGCGCAGCCGGTCCGCAAAGGGCCGGGCAAGCTCGGCTACATGGGCGCGCATCGCCGCGAAACTCTCGGAACTGACATTCTTGCCACCGAATTTCTCAGCGACAGTAACGACACCTGCGGGGATCGATGTCCAGTCATCGATCCTGTAGCACCCGTCGGTGATGTTGAGCCACAGTATTTCCGTAGAGCCGCCACCGATGTCGAACACCACTACCGACTGTGCCTTGCCGCAAATCAGCGGCGATGCCCCGGCGGCGGCCAGGCTTGCCTCGGTTTCCCGGTCAATCACCTCGAGACCAAGCCCGATCTCGGAACGGGCCTTTTCGATAAAGTGCTCGCCATTGCCGGCCGTTCGGCAGGCTTCTGTGGCGATCAGGCGACAGCGCTGAACATCCCACCATTTCAGCTTGTTGGAACACACCCGGAGCGCTTTCATCGTGCGCTCTATCGCGTCCTGGGAAATCTCGCCGCACTGCGACACCCCCTCGCCCAGCCGGACAATGCGGGAGAACGCATCGACAACCTCAAAACCGCTGTCTGCCGGCCGTGCCAGCAGCAGCCGGCAGTTATTGGTACCCAGATCAAGCGCGCCGTAGATTGTTTCGCCAGGGATCTTTTGGAATCTGGAAGTCGGTTTTCCGGGCCGGCCCGAGCCGGATTTAGCCTTTTTCTCAGGCTCGGCCACGTCGTCACGACGGCGCGACGGGCGGCGCAGATGCCACCCATGGCGCCGGCGCGTCTTGGCCGGTTTCGCGCCGGTTTTGCCCTCAGCGCCCAAATCAACACCCTGTCAGGTCACCCGTCGCCCGCGCCTGGGCCCAGCATACTCAGCTTTTCCAGGGGGCAACCATAAAGGCAACCTGCCTCAATACGTTTCGTTACGTTCAGTGTAGCAGCTTTGCGGACAAGGTAAAGCGAGCTTGAATTTTCGTCTTAATATTGAAGCGTATTCCATTAACGCATGGTTAGACCTTGAGAGGTATGTTTAGCCCCGCAAGGGATAGTCGCATGAAGAGCTATGGAAAAAGCTGGTTTTCAGCCGGGTCGCCGATCGGAGATTTCTCCGAACAGATCCGCATGTCAGTTACGCAGGAACGTTCCGCGCTGGCAGTGAACACGGCTCGCGTCGAAGCGGAACTTGCCTCCAAGGCGAAATCCGAATTTATCGCATCCATGAGCCACGAACTGCGCACACCGCTGAATGCAATCATCGGATTCTCAGACATGATGCAGTCGCACAAGGATCTGCCCGACGCGCAAACCGATCAATACGCCACCTATATCAACGAGGCAGCGCAACACCTGTTGCAGTTGATCAACGAGATTCTGGATGTATCCAAGATACAGGCCGGCGCCCTGACCGTCGACCTGCAGGCGTTGGACGTCAAACCATTGGTGGAAAGCTGCGTTCACTTTGTCGAAATGCGCGCCGCGTCCCAGGATGTCACTGTAAGCTGCAACATTTCCGACAACCTTCCTCCCATCAAGGCAGATCCGCTGCGACTGAAGCAGGTTCTGCTGAACCTGATGAGCAATGCGGTCAAGTTTACAGATAAAGACGGCACGGTGGCCATCGATGTTGTTGCAGATGACTATGGATATGTGGAGTTTTCCATCACCGATACGGGCCGTGGCATGAGCCAGGAAGAACTGCAGATGGCTACGCAGCCATTCGGCCAGGTGCGTAACGGCCACAGTAGCAGCAATGAGGGAACCGGTCTGGGCTTGCCGATATCTGCAG
>JBPCVV010000349.1:0-16951 GCA_051010195.1 Anderseniella sp.
CTGGAAGATGCCGAAGACCTGATTGATGACTTGACCGGGGCATTGAAGAATTAGCTGTGTGGGTCGGTCATGGACGTCTGCGTAGGCGAAGTCCGCAAATCTGAAAAGCCGCGTTGATGATCATTGAACCAACGCAACTGCTGATTTTCATGATGGCCGGAATTGCGCTGAACGCTGGAACGAGATGCGGGCAAGCCGGGGTGCGAACTGCGAGTGTCATCCGGGTTCCGCAAGTGACTGGCGCTCTACGATGCAGGTCTCGAGATCAATCCTGACGGGGTCGGTGGTTTCCCTCACCAGTCTGTAGAGTGTTTCACCGGCAAGCTGTCCCATCTGGCGGTGCGGAACATGAACCGTTGTCAGGGCAGGGCTGATAACCGTTGCCAGTTCGATGTCGTCAAAACCGGTGATGGACACATCTCCTGGCACGTCAAGGCCGGCACCCTGGGCCGCCTGAACGGCGCCGACGGCCAGAACGTCGTTGCCGCAGATGACAATGGAGGGAAGGGGTCCATTGGATCTGAGGCGGTTGAAGGCTTCCCGACCGTTGGCGATGGAGTATTCAGTTTCGAACACCGGCATAGCATCGGCATCGAGCCCGGCTGACGAGATTGCCTGTCTTGCACCCTGGACGCGTTCGCGTGCGCGGTCATTGCTGGCAGTCGGTGCCGAGATGAATGCAAACGACTGGTGGCCCATGTGGATAGCCTTTTCGACCAACTGCTGTGCCGCGGCGCGATTGTCGAAGCCGACATAGGACTGCGATGGTTCGTGTGCACGGGCCCAGGCGATAACGGTTGGTATGTTTCGCTGACGCAGAAATTCATAGGTATCCGGGTGCCTCTCGGTGCCGATCAGCAGCAAACCGTCGGCGCCCCGGGCAACCATCGTGCGGATCAGTTGTGCCTCCCTGTCAGGATCATAGGCGGAACTGGCCACAAGCATGGTGGCGCTTCTTTCAACCAGGGCCTTTTGAAAGGCCTCGATGCCCCTGGCGAAAATGGCGTTTTCCATTGTCGGAATGACGGCGCCGAAAATGCCGGTGCGGTTGGCCGCAATGGCGCGGGCACCGAAGTTGGGCGAGTAGTTGAGTTTGGCGACGGCCTGCATGACCCGTTCGCGGGTCTTTTCGGAGACTTTTCCAGGTTCATTGAGACAGCGTGATACAGTTGCCGTGGACACACCAGCAGCGCTGGCGACATCTTCCAGTGTCGGCAAACTGCGCTTGCTGGGGCCCATTTGATGTCATCCAATGGCTAATAATATCGGCAATTCAGCGGGTTGATGCCCAGGTGCCGAAAATTTCTGTTACCAGTGATGTAATAGCTTGCATTGAGGTCATATGCAAGCTATTACATCCGGTGAGAGTTCAAGTCAGCGCGACGGGAGCTCTGCCAGTTTTCCCGCAAGCAAGGAGAGTGTGACCTATGGCTCGCAACTATCTGAAGAAGGCCGATTTGACGTCAGCCAGTGGCGCAGACGACGTGCGCGACACCGTGCAGGCCATACTGAACGACATCGAGACGCGCGGTGACGCAGGCGCGCTTGAATACGCGGCAAAGTTCGACCGCTATGACGGCAACATCAAGCTCACAGCGGAAGAAATCGAGGCTGCGGCGGCTCTCGTCCCGGAGAAACTGAAGCAGGACATACAGTTCGCCCACGCAAATGTGCGCCGCTTTGCCGAGGCCCAGATGGCCACCATGAAGGACATTGAGGTAGAAGTGGTACCGGGTCTGATTGCCGGCCAGAAAAGCATCCCGGTGCGCACCGCCGGTTGCTATATTCCCGGCGGGCGCTATAGCCACATCGCCTCTGCCATCATGACGGTGACAACGGCCAGCGTAGCCGGTTGTGAAAACATTATCGCGTGTTCTCCGCCGCGTCCTGATGTGGGCATCGCGCCGGCGATCATTTATGCGTCGCATATCTGCGGTGCTGATACGATTCTGGCGCTCGGTGGTGTCCAGGGCGTGGCTGCAATGGCATTCGGTCTGTTCGACCTGCCGAAGGCAGACATTCTCGTCGGCCCCGGCAACCAGTTCGTGGCCGAAGCCAAGCGGATCCTGTTTGGCCGTGTCGGTATCGACATGTTCGCCGGTCCGACAGACAGCCTCATCCTGGCAGACAAGACGGCGGACGCCGACATTGTCGCGGCCGACCTGGTTGGCCAGGCCGAGCACGGCTACAATTCGCCTGTCTGGCTGGTGACCGATGACAAGGCACTGGCCGAGCGGGTTCTGGAAATCGTGCCCGGACTGATTGCTGACCTGCCGGAACTCAACAGCAAGAATGCCGAGGCCGCGTGGCGCGACTATGCAGAAGTGATTGTGTGCGACACGCGTGAGGAGATGGCGGCCACGTCTGACGACTACGCGCCTGAACATCTCACGGTCCAGGCGGAAGACCTGGACTGGTGGCTTGGCCGCCTCAAATGCTACGGCTCGCTGTTCCTTGGCGAGGAAACCACCGTTGCCTTCGGTGACAAGGCGTCAGGCACAAATCACGTGCTGCCGACGTCGGGTGCAGCGAAATACACAGGCGGGCTTTCGGTGCACAAGTACATGAAGATCGTCACTTGGCAGCGGGCCACCCGCGACGGAGCCAAACCGGTCGCTGAAGCAACCGCCCGCATCTCGCGGCTGGAAGGCATGGAAGGACATGCCCGTACCGCGGACATCCGGCTGGCGAAGTATTTCCCTGATGAAGATTTTGACCTGACGGCGGCCATGTAGAGGTCTAAGATGCAGGACGCACCGCATAGTTCCCTGTTCGACATAGCCGGCAAGACGGCGTGTGTAACAGGTGCCAGCGCCGGCCTGGGCCGGCGCTCGGCAGATGTCCTGCTTGGTGCCGGTGTCCGGGTCGTCGGCGTTGCACGGCGTGGCGACACGCTTGCGCAATGGGCCGGGGCGCATCCCGGCCAGGCCGGTTTTGTCGAAGCTGACCTGTCTGACCGGTCCTCTTTGCCTGCAACTGTCGAAGCAGTGAAAGAGGTTTTCGGCACACCCGACATCCTGATCAATGCGGCCGGCATCAATACCCGTGAAACAGCCGATGATGTCACCCCGGAAAACTGGGACCTGACGCTTGATCTCAACCTGTCGGTACCGTTCTTCCTGGCTCAAGCATTTGCATCGGCAATGAAGCAGCGCGGATTTGGTCGCATTATCAATTTTGCCTCCCTGCAGAGCTTCAGGGCGTTTCCCGGCGGCATGGCCTACGGTACCTCGAAAGGCGGCGTAAGCCAGATGACCCGCGCCATGGCGGAAGCGTGGTCATCGTCCGGGATCACGGTGAATGCGCTGGCGCCGGGGTTTTTCAGAACGGAACTGACCGCGCCGGTGTTTGATGATCCTGACCGGGCGGCGCGCAATGCCGCGCAGACCTGCATCGGCCGCAACGGCGAACCTGAAGACATAGACGGTCCGGTCCTGTTTTTCTGTTCGCCGGCGTCGTCCTACGTCACCGGGCAGGTCTTGTCCGTGGACGGCGGCTATACGGCCAAATGAACGCTTGAACAATTACGGTTTCTAACACACGAGGAGTGAATTCTGTGTCTGTCAACACCAAGATCGTGGATGACCTGGTCGCCAACAATGTCGAGTTTGTCACCACTGTTCCCTGCAAGCAGCTTGCCGGCGTTATCGACGAGATAGACGCCTGCGACAAGATCTACCACATACCGGCCAACAAGGAAGATGAAGGCATGGGACTGTGCGCCGGCGCTTTCATGGGCGGCAAGCGTCCTGCCATCATCATGCAGAACACGGCTATCGGTGTGACCATCAACACGCTGGTAACGCTGACCCAGTTCTACCGGATGCCGCTACCCATGCTGATCTCATACCGGGGCGAACTGGGTGAGCCGGTAGCATGCCAGGTGGAGATGGCGGTACACACCAAGGCGCTGCTTAACCAGCTCCACATACCCACCTATCATTTCCACAAGGAGGAGGACGCCGACGAACTGGATGCGATCCTCAAATATACCTTCATGTGCAACAAGCCGGTTGCCATCCTGACTGACGCCAGCTTCTGGAAAGGATACTGATCATGATCCGCTCTGACATCCTGCGCGATATCGCGCCTATCATTCGTGACCACCTGGTAATCTGCAACATCGGCCTGCCGAGCCAGGAATTGCATCTGACTGACGACCAGCCGACCAACTTCTACATGCTCGGCACCATGGGCCTGTCATCGTCCATCGGTCTCGGCCTTGCACTAGCGCAGGGCAAGAAGGTCATCTCCATTGATGGTGACGGCTCCGTCCTGACCAACTTCGGGACCCTGCCGACAATTGCCAACAATGTGGCAGACAACTTCATCCTGTTGATCATCGACAATGGCAGCTATGGATCCACCGGTGACCAGCCGACCTATGCCGGCAAGAAGACGTCGCTCACAGCGGTGGCCAAGGCGTGCGGTTGTGACAACGTTGTTGAATGCAGTGCTGAAGACACCGGCAAGACCATCCAGGCTGCACTGGACAGTGACAAGATGACCATCATTGTCGCCAAATGTGAGAGCGGCAATGTGAAAGTGCCGGTCATCACCATGGATCCGGTGGTAATCCGCGACAGGTTCATGAAGGCTGTCCAGACCTAAAGGATTTTCGCGTTGTTTGCCTCGAGCGAAATCCACTCATCAGAAGACGCGCGCGCATTGGCGCGGGCGCGTCTGCCGTGGATGGTGTTCGACTACATCGACGGAGCGGCGGGCGAGGGTCACGGCGAAGCCCTGAACCGGGCTGCACTGCGCGACCTGCGCCTGCAACCGCGAATCCTGGTCAATGTCACTCAACGCGATCTTGGCGTGAAAGTGTTCGATCATGAGGGCCTGCGCCCGTTCGGGATCAGCCCGATGGGCATGTGCAACCTGTCCTCTCCCGGGGCCGACCTCATGCTGGCCCGGATGGCGGCGCGCTACAAGGTGCCGGTTGGCGTGTCGACAGTGGCGTCCACGTCGCTGGAAACGATGATCGAGAAATCTGACGGACATGCCTGGTTCCAGCTCTATATCAGCGGCGACGGCAGCAGCACAAAGGGGCTGGTGGACAGGGCCCAGGCGTGCGGCTACCGCACCCTGGTGGTGACGCTTGATGTGCCGGAAGTGGGCCGGCGCCCGCGCGAGCTTCGCCGCGGGTTCAAGATGCCGTTCAAGATCGGGCCGCGCCAGTTCATCGATTTTGCCCTGCATCCACGTTGGTCGATTTCCACCCTGATCAACGGGCGTCCCGAGATGGCGAACTTTACCGGGCCGGGCAACAAGTTTGATCGCACTGAAAGCCGGGCAGCGGCAGACTGGGCGAAGCTGAAAGACTTGCGCGAGCAGTGGCAGGGGCAGCTTGTGGTCAAGGGTGTGTTGAGTGTCGAGGACGCGGTGCGCCTCAAAAAGGCAGGTGTGGACGCGGTTCAGGTATCCAGCCATGGTGGTCGGCAACTGGACAGCGCTCCACCAGCGATCCTGATGCTCAGGCGCATCCGCGACGCGGTGGGAAAGGACTATCCTGTGTTTTACGATTCCGGCATTCGATCGGGCGAGGACATCGTCAAGGCTTACGCGATGGGAGCCGATTTCGTGTTTCTGGGTCGGCCCTTGCTGTTTGCCATGGCGGCGGGCGGGGAGACCGGCCTGTCGCAACTGTGCGATGTGTTGAGCGATGAAACCAGCGTGACCCTGGCACAACTGGGCAGGACATCGATGCGGGATCTGCCGGATACACTCGCTGTTGAATAATCGGTTTCATGCGAACCCGGTATTAAGCATGACCTGCGACATCTGCGCCGCATGGCATTGCTTTGCTTGACTTCAATACCCACATCTGTGCTTGTGCGGCCATTGGACGTGGGCTGCGACCGAATTCGAGTCGCCCATATACGACAGTGCCCGCGACAGACGTTTTTCTTCGGTGGCGACCTTGAGCCATCAAACTGGGCTCACTGCCCGTTGCCGTCGAAAAGAAACCCAGATGCGCCGACCCTTTCGAGCGCATTGCATACAAGAAAGAACAATAACTTGAAATTTTCCGACCTCGGCCTCGACAGGCCGTTGCTCAATGCACTTGATGCATTGGGCCATGACGTGCCTACGCCTATCCAGGTGAAGGCCATCCCTACAATTCTTGACCGTCGTGACGTAATCGGGCTTGCCCAGACAGGGACCGGTAAAACCGGAGCATTTGCGCTGCCCTTGCTGCAGCGCCTTGCCGCCAGCGGCGGGCGGCCGAAGCCGCATACCTGCCGGGCGCTGATCCTGGCGCCGACCCGCGAGCTGGTGACCCAGATCATGAAATCGGTGCGTGACTATGGATCGCGCATGAAGCTATCTGCCACCTCCATTGTGGGCGGTGTTTCCATTCGTCCCCAGAAAGCAACCATGGCGCGTGGCGTGGATATTGTGGTGGCCACACCCGGCCGCCTGCTCGACCTCATTGATCAGCGCGCCATGCGGCTGGACTCAGTCGAGGTGCTCATCCTCGATGAAGCTGACCAGATGCTGGACATCGGCTTCATGCCGGCCATTCGCCGCATCGTGGCAATGGTGCCTGAAAAACGCCAGACCCTGTTGTTTTCAGCGACCATGCCGAAGGAGATCCGCAAACTCACCAACGACCACCTGAAGTCACCGGTGGAAATTGCCGTGGCTGCGGTGTCGACACCGGCTGAACGCATCAACCAGTCCGTGATGCATATTGCTCCGGGCAACAAGATTGCCGCGGTGGCGCATCTGGCGCGGGAAAACATGGGCAAGCGGGTGATCGTGTTTACCCGTACCAAACGCGGCGCCGACCGTGTCGTGAAGCGGCTTGTGCAGGATGGTTTCGAGGCTGCAGCCATTCACGGCAACAAGTCACAAACCAATCGCGAAAAGGCGCTGGACCGGTTCCGCAAAGGCGCATGCCCGATCCTGGTTGCGACCGATATTGCGGCACGCGGCATTGACGTGCCGGGTGTTGAAATGGTCATCAACTATGAATTGCCACATGTGCCTGAAGTCTATGTGCATCGCATTGGCCGTACCGCGCGCGCTGGCGCGTCCGGGTTTGCGGTGGCGCTGTGTTCACCGGATGAGCGCAGCCTGCTGCGTGACATCGAGCGATTGTTGAAGCGCAAGGTGGACGAGATGCCGGTGCCTGACGGATTGCCGGAGATTTCCCTGCGCGACATACCACGCGAGCCACGCCAGCGTGACCCGCGCGCCAAGCTGCAACACAAGAAGCGCTCGCGTCGCGCGCGCCGCTCCGGTGGTGCTGCTGGCAAGACCGCGAATGCTGCAGGTGGCCAGGACAGGAAGTCCGCACCGAAGCCCAACAGGCGTCGTCGGCCAAACCGCTCAAAGCAGGGCGGTCAGCAAAAGGCGCACGCGGCCTGACCCTAATCTAATAGTAGTTGACTGAAGATACCGCGGTATCGGCATCGAACACTCGACCGATCGCGACGATGCCGATGCGGCGGATGTTTTCCTGCCTGAGGGGCGTGTCTGTCCGGTGGGCTTCGAAGTTTCCAAACTCGAAATGACACAGGGTCCATTCCGCCGGTGCCGTAAACGCCTGGCGGTAGGACTGCCAAGGCCGGGTCAGGTCACTGGTACGCAAGTGGATGTTGTAGGTCTCGGCATTGCCGATGAGATTGAGCGCGATGCCTGATGCCCCGGCTGGCGGGCGTGGCAGGTCTGCCGCGATTTGAATGAAGCCGCCATTGTTGTCGAGACTGACCCGACCGGTCATGCGGCTGGCTGTGCGGCCCCTGATATTACCCCGGTCGATGCGTCCGCTCGATAGGCCGCCCATGACACGGTCGGTCACCAGTTCCCATTCCATCTCAAGCGGCATCATGCCAATGCCCGGGTGGCGAGATAACCAATGGTTGCTGCAGAGCCGGACAACAAGGTGCCCCACACTATGTCAACGACGGTGACGGCGACAGGCCAGTTTTTCAACGTGGCCTGGTTGGTCATGTCATATGTGGCATAGCAGAAAAACCCGAACCCGGCGCCGTAAGTGGCGGCTGTCTGCCAGGCCCCTTCCTCAACGGCGGGCACGACCGCAAAGATGATCAGGCCGATGACGTAGACGGCATAAAAACCTGCTGCAGCGGGATAGTTCACCTTCCCGGCCAACAGGTGCGACATCCGCGAGAAATAGAATTTCTTCGCTATGCTGCCGAGCCAGAGAAAATCAATCGCGAAAAAGGCGATTGCAGTGAAGATGTAGGCGGTAATCCATGTCATTCCACTGTCAACGCAGGCTGTGAGGATTTGGTTCAGGCGGCCCGTGCAGCATCCGCGATCGCCGGGTCAAGGGCAACTGTCAGGCCGTCCAGCTCTTCGCTGTATATAAGTTGACACGACAGGCGTGACGACGGCATCACGTTGGGCACCGTATCAAGCATGTCTTCTTCCTCTTCCCGCGCCTGGAACAGCCTGGCTGCCCAGTCATCATCTACAATGACATGACAGGTGGCGCATGCGCAGGCTCCACCACACAGGCCTTCCATGGGCAATCCGTGATCGCGGATGATCTCCATCACGCGCCAGCCTTCAACGGCCTCCAGAACGTGGGTCTTGTTGTTGGTATCGATTACGTTGATGACGCCCATGGCCGCTTTCCCTGCTGAATCAAACTTGTTTGCACACTAACATGTTTGAGCTCGTTTGTGCAATGCAACATTTGTCGCAACAAGGACGGAAAGCGAAGCACAAATTGTTCGCCCTGCGTCAGTAGGTGAATTCCTATCGTTTGCCAGCAGGTCTGGCGGGATATGATATCGAAGGTCACTTTGGACACGGAGCGGCGCACTCGTCAGTCCCAATGGCCCTGCCATGATATTGTGGTGAAATCCATGGTTTCCGTTAAGCGTACCGAACCGAAGTTGTTTGTATTACAGGACATTTTCGAGTAGTACGTTCTGGATAACGAACAACCAGAGCAACACGGGTTCTTCACTGCCCATCAGGCTCGTCAGTTACCGGGGCAGGGCGCACATGGCCACACAACGAGGACGCAAGACCCACTCACCGTCGGATGTCACGCCGGAGCTGGGCAAAACCATCCAGCGCCTGCGCAAGGCATACAAGATGTCGCTGGGCGACTTGTCGGAGCAATCTGGCGTTGCCAAGTCCATCATTTCGCAAATCGAGCGAAATGAAACCAATCCGACCATTTCAACCGTGTTCCGGCTGTCGCAGGCGCTCGACACCACAATCGAAGAAGTGTTGAAGACCGGAAAGAGTGACGCATTCGTTGAACATCAGACACGGGCAGCCGTCCCCTTGCTTGAAAGTGAAGACGGGTTGTGCCGGCTGGCAATCGCCGGGCCACTGAACCTGGTTGATCATCTGCAATGGTACGATTTTCATGCCAGGCCCGACGGCGTACTTGAATCTGAACCTCACCCACCCGGAACGATTGAGCATCTTTATGTAGTGACCGGGCAATTGCAGATCACCGTGGACGGCGAGAGCCGCATGGCCAAGGCCGGCGAGGCCCTGCGCTATCACGCCGACAAACCCCACAAGGTGGTGAACACCGGTGCGATACCGGCCCATGCCACCATGGTGCTGGTCCTGCGTCAGCCGGGCTGAAGCCTGTTCGGACACAAAACCCCGCCTCCTTGCCAGGAAGCGGGGCTTGTTCACTGATAGGTGCTGCAACCTGATCAGGAGATGTAGGCGGTCCATGCAGTTGGAGACTGCTGCATGAACCAAAGGGCAGGCGACAATGCCCAAAATCGTTGGTTCAGTGGCAGTAAGTCTTGATGATCGGTGTCGTCGGCAGGGTGCTTGCCTTGTACTTGTCGATGGTGCTGTGCGCTTCCAGCAGGCTTGAACACAGCCGTGACTGCTGCGACATCACAGAAAACGAATTTACACCGAGTACCACCAGTACTGCGAACAATACCACGCAAATGCGAGCCAGCGTGTTGGCTACGCTGAGCCGTTCATTGGCCAGTTTCTGCCACGGGATCATCTGCTCATTCTGCGCTACTCTCAACATCCTCTTTCTCCCTCTGGCTTAACTAAATGTTCCCAGGTGCCCATTGATATGTTCGGGCTTTGATGACCATTTGTTTACTACATCTGGTGCCCGATCGGTTCTTAAATCCCCTGTTAACGTTGCGCATTGCTGAACGCAGAAGGAACAATTTTAAGCAAATTTGCTGTTTATTTTACCGGTTCCCGGTACGCGGGAATTGCGCGTTCATGCAAAATCGCTAGATTCAGCGGGACTACCGGGGGTCGATTCGGGTGAGAGGGTGACGCTAACCATGATTGGTGCGTTTATTTGCGGGTGCACAGGCCTGGAGCTTGGAGCGGATGAAGAGGCTTTTTTTCGTGACGCACAGCCCTGGGGCCTGATCCTCTTTGCCCGCAACGTCGATAACCGCAAGCAATTGTGTGATCTGACATCGCGGTTTCGCGAGCTTGTCGGGCGGGCAGACGCGCCTGTGCTGATCGACCAGGAAGGTGGCAGGGTGCAGCGCATGGGGCCGCCGGAATGGCGCAAGTATCCGCCGGGCCGCTCCTACGCCGGGATTTATGAACTTGACGCCTTGACCGGTCTGTCGGCAACGCGGCTGGTCTATCGGCTGCTGGCCCACGACCTGGCGGAGGCTGGCATCAATGTGGATTGTCTGCCGGTGCTGGACGTACCGCAGCCTGGCGGTCACAAGATCATCGGCGATCGCGCTTACGGCGCCAATTCTGAACAAATCGCGCTGCTGGGTCGGGCAGCAGCCCAGGGCCTGATGGACGGCGGGGTGCTGCCGGTTATCAAGCATATTCCCGGGCACGGTCGGGCGTTGTCCGACAGTCATCTGGAACTGCCGGTTGTAGATGCGCCGCTTGCCGAACTGGAGCAGGTTGACTTTGCGCCGTTTGCAGCGCTTGCCGACGCACCGATGGCCATGACGGCTCATGTGGTTTATTCGGCAATCGACGAAGATGCGCCCTGTACCCTGTCCAGGAAAGTTATCGGCGAAGTGGTGCGCAAGCAGATCGGCTTTGACGGCTTGTTGATGAGCGATGACCTTTCGATGAAGGCGCTTGATGCGTCGCTGACCCAGGTCGTCGGCGATGATTTGTCCAATTTCCGGTCATCCATGCACGCGCGCGGTGAGTTGGCACTCAAGGCCGGTTGCGATGTGCTGCTGCATTGCAATGGCGACATGGAGGAGATGAAACAGGTCGCCGACGTTGCCGGCACCCTGAAAGGCAGGGCGGAAAAACGGGCCCTGAGAGCCCTGTCTTTCCTGCGGGCGCCGGATGATTTTGACGTGGCTGAAGCCGAACGTGTCCTGGACAGCATGATGGCGATGGCATGAAGGTATCATGTACAGGGGCGCGCATTTTCATCATGCAGCGGCCACATCACTTGAGGATAAGTGCGTATAGCCGGTGTCAGACATGGTCAACCACGCTATATCTGGTGTATCAATTGTGACAAACCCGCGACATGTGGGCATTGAAATGCGGATTTCATGAGCAAAGAGACGACAACGCCTGGGCAAGACGAGCTGTGGCCGGATGGTCAGGGCCCGGTGCGCCTGATGCCGGAGCCGGAAGATGACGGCGCGCCGCTGATCGTTGACCTTGACGGTTTCGAGGGCCCGCTGGATCTCCTGCTGCAACTGGCCCGCAACCAGAAGGTCGACATCACCAGAATTTCCATCCTTGCGCTGGCTGAACAGTATCTCGTGTTTGTCGAAGACGCCCGCAGGATGAAGCTGGAACTGGCTGCTGATTACCTGGTCATGGCTGCATGGCTTGCTTATCTCAAGTCACGCCTGCTGTTGCCCAAGGAATCCGATGACAGTGATGAGCCGCCGCCGGAAGAACTCGCGGCCCGTCTGCAGTTCCGCCTGCAGCGCCTGCAGGCAATGCGGGATGCCGGCGCCAAGCTGATGTCGAGTAACCGTCTCGGGCGTGATGTGTTTGACCGGGGATGGCCGGAACCTGTCGTCGTGGAACGGCAGGTCGAGTGGAGCGATACCCTGATTGACCTGTTGCAGGTCTATGCAGACCGGCGTCAGCGCAAGGCGGCGCACCACAGTTACGAGATCAAGCCGATGGCGGTGTGGACTCTCAAGGAGGCCCGCACGGCGCTGGAACGGATGCTGGGTACGATGGACGACTGGGGCCGGTTTGACGCTTATATGGTGCAGTACATGGTGGAACCTGAAAAACGCTCTTCGGTGATTGCATCGGGGTTTACCGCATCGCTTGAGCTGGTGCGTGAGGGTGTGCTGGAAGTGCGCCAGGAAAAGTCGTTTGAGCCGATTTACATGCGGCGCTCACGCGCAGGGTAGGGATTACGGCCCTGGCTGGGGCCATAAGGGGCAAGAGGGTTTACAAGGTGGCGAAGCAAGCTGTGAAGATCGAAAACGGACAAGAGCCGTTGCATGACCTGGAAGACGATGTGGCGGAAGCGATATCGACGGTTGATGACATCGCGCATGAGCAGGACCTGCCGCCTGCCGATGACAGTGACCTGCCGGATTACCTGCTGCGCAAAGGCGATGCCATGTCCGGCGGCATGCCGGAGTTGCAGCAGCAACGGGTGGTCGAAGCCCTTCTGTTTGCCGCGACCGGACCGCTGAGTGAAGCTGAACTGGCCGCCGCACTGCCCAGGGATGCTGATCTGGCGGGCCTGCTGGAAGCGGTGCAGGAAAATTACCAGATGCGCGGTGTGAACCTGAAGCAGATTGCCGGAAAGTGGGCATTCCGCACCGCTGATGACCTGAGCTTTTTGTTGCGCGAAGAAGCGGTCGAGCAGAAGAAGCTGTCGCGGGCCGGGCTGGAAGTCCTGTCGATCATCGCCTACCACCAACCGGTGACCCGTGCGGAAATTGAAGACATTCGCGGTGTGGCCACGGCGAAGGGTACGCTGGATATTCTTATGGAGATCGGCTGGATAAAGATGCGCGGGCGTCGGCGCACACCTGGCCGCCCGGTCACGTACGGCACAACCCAGGAGTTCTTGGAGCATTTCGGGTTGAACGAAATTCGCGATCTGCCCGGAATGACTGAACTAAAGGGTGCCGGGCTTTTGTCGGGCAACCTGCCGCCGGACATGTTCATTCCAAGTCCAAGCGATGATGATGCCCTGGGTCCGGACGAAGACCCGCTGGATGCCGAAGACTTCGAGCCGGAACTGGAAATGCATCTGCCTGATGATGAAGATGCAGATGACACGCCTGCAGAACCCGATGAAGCCCTGAACATGGATCTGCCGGAAGTTCTGGATGATGAGGGCAGGCAGTAGAGCGCGGAGCCCAATTCCAATTCTTGCCGGCAACCCGAATGGGTCTGTGAACGCTGGATAGTTGGAACGTGTTGGTGTAATCACCATGCGCAATGACCGAAGTACTACACAGAACGACCAGGGGCAGGTGGGGTCCGCGCGGCGCGGCCGCTGCGGCGTTTGCCTCCAGTGTCACGTTTGATGACGTGTCGCTGGCCTATGGCGACACGGAAGCTGTGCGCAATGTCTCATTTGAATTGAAACAGGGCGAGATCGTGTGCCTGCTCGGTCCGTCTGGTTGCGGCAAGTCAACCCTGATGCGGCTGGCTGCTGGTGTCGAGCGCCCGGATTCAGGGCGTATTCTGCTCGACAATGCAGAAGTGGCGTCGGACAGCACGTTTGTTCCGCCGGAAAAGCGGTCGGTCGGCCTGATGTTTCAGGATTACGCGCTGTTTCCGCATCTCACCGTGATGGGCAATGTGACGTTCGGGTTGAAGGGAGTGGACAAGGAAAGTGCCACCAACGCCGCACGGTCCGCATTGTTGCGGGTTGGCCTTGATCACCTGGAGCGGTCCTATCCGCATGAGTTGTCCGGCGGCGAACAACAGCGTGTCGCGCTGGCGCGAGCGATTGTGCCGCGGCCGGCAGTATTGCTGATGGATGAGCCGTTTTCGGGGTTGGACCAACGTCTCAGGGAGCATGTGCGCCATGAAACCCTGGCGATTCTGAAGGAAACCCGGTCCAGTTCCATTCTGGTGACCCATGATCCCGAAGAAGCCATGGGCATGGCTGACCGGATTGTGCTGATGCGGGCAGGGCGGGTCGTGCAGATCGGGACGCCTGACGAGTTGTACCGTCAACCGGCAGACGCCGAAGCGGCCCGGTTTTTTTCAGACGTGAATGAACTGCGGGTGCGTATTGTCGACGGCGCGGCGGAAACGCCGCTGGGCCGTTTCGAGACCGCAGTTGGCGAAGAAGGCGGTCCGGCGCTCGTCATGATCCGTCCCCAGGCGTTTGTGCGAACCGGAGGTAATCACAAGGGGGCAATCAAGGCGCAGGTCACCGATCAGCGGTTTCTGGGCGACAAGGTTGAGCTTTCCCTGTTGTTTGAGGGGCTGAACGAGGTGGTGTACGCCAGGTTGGCGACTACAGGGTGCCCGGCACTGGGCGAGACCGCCCATTTCCGCCTCGATCACGATCATGTACTTGTGTTTGACAATCTGGGCGATTGACCCCATTTCACATATTAACCGCTCTGTGTTCGAAGCCGCTATCTCGTGTTGCGGCCCATAGGGCTTTCTGCAATAGTGCGCGCAAATTACGAGGGGTCCGGGTGGGACCTTTGTGTAAAGGAGAATCTAAATGTCTATCGGACCATGGCAAATTATCATTATCGTTCTGCTTTTGGTCATCCTGTTTGGCCGCGGCAAGATTTCCGAGCTTATGGGTGACGTCGCCAAGGGCATCAAGAGCTTCAAGAAGGGCATCGCTGAAGAGACTGACGAGGCCAAGGAGACGGTGGCCGACACCGCCAAGACCATTGAGCTGGAAGCAGAAGAGATGACCGAAAAGGCCAAGGACAAAGCCAAGAGCTGATTTGTTCTTTTGGTGTCGCAGGCTGCCTGCAGACGGCGGCCTGTCCGGTCAGTGTTGGCAAACTCTTTTCTCAGAGCAACATCGGTTCACTCGAACCCTTAAAGTGGCTCTAGCACATTGAAATCGATCAGTTTTATGGTTTTTGATTGAAGCAATCAAATAACATACTGATCTACGGTTCGGGAACACGGTTCAGATGTTCGATTTCGGCATAGGCAGTACGGAACTGATGCTCATTGCGGTTGTCGCACTGATTGTCATCGGTCCGCGTGATCTGCCTAAAGTGCTGCGCACGGTGGGACAGGTGATGACCAAGGTGCGGGCCATGGCGCGTGAATTCCAGGGCCACATCGAAGATGCCGCCAAGGACAGCGGTCTCGATGACCTGAAAAAGGATATCTCCAAGGCAACAAATTTCGACATGAACGAGACCCTGAGCGATATTTCCCGGGAGCCCGGGAAAGTATCGACGCCGGCGGAGAAACAAGCACCCGAGACATCGTCTGAACCGGCTGCCAAGCCGGCAGGCAAGGCTGCTGCCAAAAAACCGACTGCCAAGAAACCCGCAAAAGCCAAGGCCGCGTCCAAGAAAGCAGCCCCTGCCAAGGACACCACTGCATGAGCGCGACGGACGACGACATCGAAGCATCGAGCGCGCCACTAATCGAACACCTGGCGGAATTGCGAACCCGGTTGATCCGGTCTGTCATCGGCTTCGCCATCATGTTCGTGGTGAGTTTCTACTTTGCGGACAAGATTTTTGATTTCCTGCTGATCCCGTACCAGTGGGCCGTGGGCGAAAACCAGGAACTGAAACTGATTTTCACCGCTCCCCAGGAGTTCTTCTTCACGCAGTTAAAGATCGGCATGTTCGGTGGCCTGTTCCTGGCGTTTCCGCTGATCGCCACCCAGATCTACATGTTTGTGGCCCCGGGCCTGTACAAGCACGAACGCAATGCGTTCAAACCGTATCTTTACGCCACCCCGGTACTGTTCGTGGCCGGTGCTTCGCTGGTGTTCTTCATGGTCATGCCGATTGCCATGCGGTTCTTCATCAGTTTCCAGCAGTCGGGCACAGACGGGCGTGCGGTCATCGAATTGCTACCCAAGGTTTCGGAATATCTCAGCCTGACGATGACGCTGATCCTGGCCTTCGGCGTCTGCTTCCAGATGCCGGTTATCCTGACATTGCTCGGCCGGGTCGGCATTGTCACGTCACAGGGGCTGAAGGAAAAGCGCAAATACGCCGTTGTTGGAGTATTTGTGGCGGCTGCCTTGCTGACCCCGCCGGATCCGTTCTCACAATTGGGACTGGGTATCCCGCTGTTGCTGCTCTATGAAGCCTCTATCTGGACTGTGCGCATGGTGGAGAAGAGGCGCGATGCGGCGGAGGCAGCGCGCGAGGCGGAACTGGACGCGGACTAAGCCTTTCGCCTGGATGAGTTCCGGTTACAGTGATTTAATTCAAAAATACCATTGACCTTCCACTTACTGGAAACACGACATTGATCTCAATGAACGTTCCGAAAGGCGATGGGTCATATGAACGACAGCGCAAACGTTTTAGGCTCCGCGAAAAGCGAAGATAACCAACGTCACGGCGATGAAGGCCCGATGGCCGGACAGTCGGGCGAAGCCGTTGTGGACCCGGTTTGCGGCATGAGTGTCGATCTGACCGGCGGGAAACCGGCTTCCACATGGATGGATACCAGGTATCACTTCTGCAGCACTTCCTGCCATGACCGTTTCAACGTCGATCCTTACTTTTATGCATCGGGCAACAGTCAAAGGAAAAAGCAGGTTGCCGCAAAAGACACGACTTACACGTGTCCGATGGATCCAGAAATTGTCCGGGACGACCCTGGCAGCTGCCCGATATGCGGGATGGCGCTGGAGCCCATGGGCGGTGTGTCAAATGAACCGAACCATGAGCTGATTGATTTCACAAAACGGCTGTGGGTCAGTTCGCTGGCAGCAATACCGCTGATTATCCTCACAATGGGTCCGATGGTCGGCATTCCGGTCAGGGAGTGGATGGGGGAACGCTTGGCCTTGCTGCTGGAGTTTGCCTTGGCAACACCGGTGGTTGTTTGGGCGGCGTGGCCGTTT
>JBPCVV010000350.1:0-29588 GCA_051010195.1 Anderseniella sp.
CCCGATTCTCCTGCAAAAGGACGTCGACATCGGCCCCGACGACACGCTCGGCAGCGTCTACTTCAACCATCTCTTCCCGATGGGCGTGGACGCGATGATGGAGAGCCTGGAGCTTGTTAAGTCAGGAAGTGCGCCTCGCACAGAGCAGGATCATAGCAAGGCGACTTATGAAAGCTGGTGCGGCAAGAAGGACGCGCGCATCGATTGGGGCAGGCCCGCCCAGGAGGTCTACAACCTGATCCGCGGCTGCAACCCCGCCCCCGGCGCCTGGGCGATGCATGGCGACACTGAGCTTTCGATCTTCGATTGCCGGATGGGCGATGCCGTCGACGGCGAGCCCGGCATGGTCACATCAGCGGGCGATGACGGCCTGGTGATCGCATTGAACGGCGGCTCGCTTCAGTTGCAGCGAGTGCGGCCAAAGGGCGGTAAGAAGGTGACCTCGGCTGACTATGCTGCCGAGAGCGGCCTCGCGGTCGGCGACCGCTTGACCTAAGAGGACGCAACCGCATCAACAACCGGCGCAAAAACGACAAGTCCGAAAAATGCAGTGGCCTAGGGTCGGGCCAGCAAACCATCAGACGAGGCCAAGCCGATGCCGAAGAGTGATATTGAGATTGCCCGCGAAGCCCAGATGATGCCGGTCGCCGAGGTCGGCGCCAAGCTCGGCATTCCCGGCGACCAGCTGCTGCAATACGGTCCGCACAAAGCCAAGCTTTCCATGGATTACGTCAAATCCCTGGCCGACCGACCAGACGGTAAACTTATTCTTACCACGGCGGTGACGCCAACGCCTGCGGGCGAGGGTAAGACGACGACTACGGTCGGCCTCGGCGACGGGTTGAACCGGATTGGGAAAAACGCCGCGATCTGTCTGCGCGAACCCTCGCTCGGCCCTTGCTTCGGCATGAAGGGCGGGGCGGCCGGCGGCGGCTATGCCCAGGTCGTGCCGATGGAAGACATCAACCTCCACTTCACCGGCGATTTTCACGCCATCGGCATCGCCCACAATCTCCTGTCCGCCCTGATCGACAACCACATCTATTGGGGCCACGAGCCCGCGATCGACAGCCGCCGCGTCGCTTGGAAGCGCGTGGTCGACATGAACGACCGGGCGCTTCGTCAGATCACCAACTCACTCGGCGGCGTTGCCAACGGCTTTCCGCGCGAAGACGGCTTCGACATCGTGGTCGCCTCCGAGATCATGGCGATCTTTTGTCTGGCCACGGATCTCAACGATCTTGTGGAGCGTCTTGGCAAGATTGTGATCGGCCAAAATCGGAAGCGTGAGCCGATCTACGCTCGCGACGTCAAGGGCCCGGGGCCGATGTCGGTCCTCCTGAAGGAAGCGGTCGCACCCAACCTGGTACAGACCCTGGAAAACAATCCGGCCTTCGTTCATGGCGGCCCGTTTGCCAATATCGCCCATGGCTGTAACTCGGTGATGGCAACCACCACGGCCCTGAAGATTGCCGACTACGTGGTAACCGAGGCGGGCTTCGGCGCAGACCTTGGTGCGGAGAAATTCTTTGACATCAAGTGCCGCAAGGCCGGCCTCAAGCCGAAGGCGGTCGTAATTGTGGCAACCGTTCGCGCCATGAAGATGAACGGCGGTGTCGCCAAGAACGACCTTGGCGCGGAAAACGTCGATGCAGTGAAGGCCGGCTGTGACAACCTTGGCCGTCACATTGAAAACATCAAGAAGTTCGGTGTCCCGGCCGTTGTCGGCATCAACCATTTCATCACCGACACCGATGCCGAGGTTGAAGCCCTGAGCGAGTTTGTGAAATCTCAAGGGGCCGAAGCGGTTCTGTGCAAGCACTGGGCGCATGGTTCAGAAGGCACCAAGGACCTGGCCAACAAGGTCGTGGAAATCATCGAGGGCGGCGCTGCCGACTTCAAGCCGCTGTACGGCGATGACCTGAGCCTGTTCGACAAGATGGAAGCCATTGCCAAGGGCATCTACCGCGCCGACGGCGTAGTCGCCGACGCCAAGATCAAGGCCCAGTTGAAAGCCTGGGAAGACCAGGGTTACGGCAAGTTGCCGGTGTGCATGGCCAAGACCCAGTACTCGTTTACCACCGATCCGAACATGCGCGGGGCCCCGACCGGGTTCACCCTGCCGGTGCGCGAGGTGCGGCTGTCGGCCGGTGCAGGTTTCGTCGTCGCCGTGTGCGGTGAAATCATGACCATGCCCGGCCTGCCGTCGGTCCCGGCCGCGGAATCGATCATGCTCAATGATGACGGCCAGATTGAAGGCCTGTTCTGATCCGTATCGGCACTGAAGTCTGACAAGTCAAAAGGGCGCGAAAGGATATACCCTCTCGCGCCCTTGCTGTTTCATCCGCAACGTGATGTCAGGCCGCCAGCGTGCCGCGTACCGGATAGTCGTTCTCGATCACGAATTTCAGCACACCGGCAAGCTCGGCTGCCTTGGCCCGTCCAAACGGAGCGGTCTGGACCGACCAGTGGTACAAGGTGCCATCGGGACGCACGATCGCCATGCCGGGTTCGGAGAACACGTCCGGTTCGGTTTCCTTGATAGCCGTTGACAAGAACAGGCCCCAGGCCTTGGCCTGGTCCCTGGTGAGACCGTAGCCCAGTTTCAGACCTGACACGTCCCAGTCACGCGCCGTCTGCTCCGCCAGTTCCTGGCTGTTCATGCTCACCGCAACCACGTCTATGCCGAGCGCGGCAAAATCATGCAGCTTGGCCCGGAAGTCGGTCAACTGGCCCTTGCAGATCGGGCAGTGCAGGCCGCGGTAGAAAATTACAACGGTGAAGTTTTCCGGCGCATCGGCATTGAGCGTGAACTCGCCACCGCCTACCAAGGGTACGGTCAGGGCTGGCACAGGTTGTCCGGGTACGAGTGTCGGGTGCATGAGGCTGTCTCCAAGTTAAAAGGGCAATGTCCGCTTAACTGGACACTGCCCTCAGAATGATCAACACACAACCGTGTGACACGCTTGTGAGCTTAAGCCCTCAGGCGCTCATTGTCGGCGTCGAACGGACTTTCCGCGATCACCGTTGCCTGAAACAGCTCGCCGAGAATTTTGACCTGCAGCTTTGTGCCTTCCGCGGCATGTTCCGGTTTGACCATGGCCAGCGCCAGCGACTTGCTGACCCGCCAGCCATAGGAGCCCGTGGTAATCCGGCCAACCAGCGTGCCCGATGCATCATAAACCGCCTCGGAGCCGCGCGCATCGCAGTCCTTGATGGCGTGCACCTCCATCGTTACATAGGTCCATTCGTCTCCGGCGGCATGGCGTTTGACAAGTTCGTCACGGCCGATGAAGTCGCCCTTGTTGGGATGTACAAAGCGGTCCAGCCCGGACTCATAGGCCGAGTATTCGACCGACAGTTCCCGCCCGACCAGGCGGTAGGATTTTTCCACCGCCATGGTGCCCATGGCCCGGATCCCGAACGGCTTGATGCCGAACTCTTCACCGGCCTGCATGACCAGGTCGAAGATCAGGTTCTGCATCTCGATCGGGTGATGCAGTTCCCAGCCGAGCTCGCCGACGAAGTTCACCCGCAAGGCATGCGCCTGGGCAATACCGACATTGATGAACTTGCCGGTCAGCCACTTGAAATTGTCATTGGACAGGTCCGTGTCGGTCAACTTCTGCAGCACGTCGCGGGACTTCGGACCGGCCAGAACCAGCACACCCATTTGCGTCGTGATCTTCTGCAGCTCCACGCCCGTGTCCGGCTTCAGCTTGGTCAGGTAGTCCCAGTCATGGCGTTCATAGGCGCCGGGCCCGACCAGGTAGAAGTCATTTTCACCACGCTTGTAGACGGTAAACTCGGACCGCACGCCACCCAGCTTGGTAAGCAGGTGGCACAGACCGACACGGCCGATCGCCTTCGGTATCCGGTTGGCCAGAATGGAATCCAGCCACTCCGCCGCTTTCGGTCCCGTCACCTCGTACTTGGCAAAGGCCGACATATCCAGAAGGCCGCAATTTTCGGTGACGTTCTTCACTTCATTGCCGACATGCTCGAAATAGTTGGAGCGGCGGAACGACCACAGTTCCTTGACCTTCTCACCCGGCTTGGCCGGCGCATGGTTTTCGCTGGTGATCACATCGGGGCGCTCGATCTCATCAGGCTCGAACCCGTAATCCGCACTTGGCGCGAACCAGTTCGGGCGCTCCCAGCCGTAGACGGACCCGAACACTGCGCCGAGCGCCTTCATCCGGTCGTAGCATGGCGAGGTCTTGAGCGGACGCGCGTCCCAGCGTTCCTCGTCAGGGTAATGGGGTGTGAAGACGTTGCGGTAGGCTTCCTCGTTCTTGCACTTCAGGTAACCGCGCGACGCGTACGGGCCAAAGCGGCGCGGATCAACGCCCAGCATGTCAATCGAGCTTTCGCCCTCGACGATCCATTCGGCCAGCTGCCATCCGGCGCCACCGGCCGCGGTGACGCCAAACGAATGACCTTCATTGAGCCACAGGTTCTTCCTGTCCCAGGCCGGTCCGATGATCGGTGAACCGTCAGGCGTGTAGCAGATCGCGCCATTGTAGACTTTCTTGATGCCCACTTCGCCAAAGGCGGGCACCCGGTGAAACGTGCTTTCGATGTGCGGGGCGATGCGGTCCAGGTCTTCCTGGAATAGCTCGTATTCGGCATCTTCATCCGGGCCGTCCACATAGCAGACCGGTGCGCCCGGCTCATAAGGCCCGAGGATCAGGCCGCCTGCCTCCTCACGCATGTACCAGGCAGAATCCGCATCGCGCAGGACACCCATTTCAGGCAGGCCGTCCGCATGTCGCTGTTTTATCTCCGGGTGGGCCTCGGTGACAATGTACTGGTGCTCAACCGGGATAACCGGAATGTCCAGGCCCAGCATGTCGCCGGTCTGGCGCACGAAGTTGCCGGTTGCCGTAACCAGGTGCTCGCAGGTGATCTCGCCCTTGTCGGTCTTCACCAGCCATTCGTCATTGGCCTTCTGCTCGATGGCGATCACCCGGGTGTTGCGGTAAATTTCCGCGCCGTTGTCGCGTGCGCCCTTGGCCATGGCCTGTGTCAGGTCGGCCGGCTGCACATAGCCGTCGGTCGGATGCTGAATCGCGCCAACCAGCCCGTCGATATTGCACAGCGGCCAGATTTCCTTGACCTGTTCAGGCGTCAGCAGGTTGACATGAATGCCTATGGTCTCGGCCACCCCGGCATAATACATGAACTCGTCCCAGCGATCTGCGGTCTGAGCCAGGCGGATATTCGACACCTGGCGCAGACCAACATGCTGGCCAGTCTCCTCCTCGAGCCTGGAATACAGGTCAAGCGAGTACTGGTGCACCTTGCCGACCGAATAGGACATGTTGAACAGCGGCAACAGGCCCGCAGCATGCCACGTCGAGCCCGACGTCAGCTCGTTGCGTTCGACCAGCACCACATCGGACCAGCCCTTTTTCGTCAGCGCATAAAGCGTGCCGACTCCAACAACACCGCCACCAATAACAACAACACGTGCATGCGACTTCATAATCAACCCTCCGGGGTCCGAGCGACTTTCTGCATCCCGAACCATAGTGAAAACAACTCAACACGTGTGAAGTCAAACGACCGGGCAGCGCAGAATTACGACACATGAAGCTGTCTCAAACACTGACACCAAGCATGCACAAGTCGCGCCGCAACCGGTCGGGACTGACGAATTGAAGCGAATGCCAACCCGCATTACGTGCTGCCTCGACGTTGACGGCGACGTCATCGATGAACACGGTTGCCGTGGGCAAAATACCGAAGGCAGCCCCGTGATGCTCAAAAATCTCAGTCTCCGGCTTCAGCAGCCCGATCTGGCCGGATACGGTAATGCCCCGAAACGACTTGAAGAAGTCGAAGCGTTCAGAGGCTTCATCAAAAGTCTCGCCGTTAAAACTCGTCAGGGCGGTTACGTCGAAACCCTTTGCCGCCAGTGTTTCGAGCATGTCGACACTGTCCGAAATCATCCCAGGCACCATGTCATGCCAGCGCTCCCGAAACGACCGGATCAGGGCTTCCCTATCGGGATGTTGAGCAATCAGCGCCGCCTCACCCGGCGCCCAGGCATGAACCCGGTCCTGCGCCGCTATCCAGTCACGTGAACAGACATCGCGCAGGAACCCATACCGTTCCGCCTGGTCCGGTATCAAGTCGAGATAAGCCAGTTCCGGATCGAAATTCAGAAGCACGTTTCCGATATCGAAAACCACATGCCGGATGACCATCAGCTGATACCAAACTCACTGAACGGAATGTAGCCAAGCAGATCGCCTTCGCGCACCGATGATGCCTCTTCGGGTACATCGATGAGGCCGGTTGCCTGCCGCAGCCCGGATATCAGTCCGGAGCCGTCACGCTGAAACTTCCGCAGCACGGGCCCCTCGCCGGAGTTATCCATCCAGCCGCGCCAGAATTCCCGACGATCGGTCTTCTTCTTGGCAATCGCAAACCCTGCCGGCAGCGGATAGCGCTGTGGCATGCGCCAACTGGCCCCCTGCAGACGCGCCAGCATCGGCTGCGCATACAGCAAAAATGTCACGAAGGCCGCGACCGGATTGCCCGGCAACCCGAAGAAAACCGTGTCGCCAATCTGTCCCATGGCCAGCGGCCTGCCCGGCTTTACCGCCAGCTGCCAGGCGTGAAGCGTGCCCAGAGACTGGATTGTCTCGACGACAAAATCCGCTTCGCCGCGGCTTGCCCCACCCGTGGTGAGAATGACGTCGCACTCATGTGCCGCGGACCGCACCGCCCGGTCGACCCGTACCCGGTCGTCGGGTATCACGCCATAGTCCACCGGCTCGGCGCCGACCGTGCTCAAAAGCCCGCGCAGCAGATGATGATTGCTGTCATAGACCTGGCCATCGCCGAGCACGATGCCGGGCCGGACAATCTCGTCGCCGGTTGAAATCAGGCCAACCTTGAGGCGGGAAAACACCTTGATGCTGCCAGCCCCGCCGGACGCGATTGCCGCGACGTCCTGCGGCCGCAACCGCTGGCCCGGCTGCAGCATGATCTCGCCCTGCTGGACATCTTCACCGGCAAGGCGCGTATTGGCGCCTGCTTTCAACCCCTTGGGAACCAGCAGTTTGGTGCCGTCAACCTTGGCATCCTCCTGCATCAGACAGGTATCGGCCCCTTCGGGCATTACGGCGCCAGTGAAAATGCGGGCTGCTTCACTCTTTTTCAGAGCGCGTTCCGGCACCTCGCCCGCTGCAATGCGCACGACTACCTTGAACGATGTTTCCGCATCTGCTTTGAGTGCTTTGCCAGCGAAGGCATAGCCATCCACGGCTGCATTGTCGAAGGCGGGAACATCCCGGGGAGCTGCGTATCGTTCAGCCAGCACCCGACCATGGGCCAGGGACAGCGGAATCGTCTCTGTATCTGCAACCAGCGACATGCGCTCCAGGATCAGGGCTACGGCATCATCATGGCGCATCCGGTCCTTATCGTGCAGGAAACAGTCATCGAGCAATTTGCGGGACATGGCCTCACGGTACCTCGACCAGACCGGTACGCCCACAGATAAAATCGGCCAGCGCAAAGATGTTATCACGATCGTAGACCGGAACCGGACAATCAGTGACCTCGCCATTGGCAGCGACGGCCACGATGGTTTCATCCTCATCGCTCAGGTTCGGATTGATATTATCCAGGTTGCGCACCTCGATTTTGTCGTGACCGTCCCGCTTGTAGCCCTCGACGATTACCAGGTCGCACGGGTCCAGCCTGGCCAGCATGTCGTCAAGCGACGGTTCCGGATCATCGCGCAGTTCGGAAATCACCGCCCAGCGGTGTCGGGACACCACCGCCACCTGTGCCGCACCTGCCGCCCTGTGACGAAAGCTGTCGCGGCCCTCATGGTCGATGTCAAAGGAATGGTGGGCGTGCTTGATGGTCGACACCCGGTAGCCGCGGCCGGTGAGTTCCATCACCAGCTTTTCCACCAGCGTGGTCTTGCCGGAATTCTTGAAACCGGCCACTCCGATGACCCGCTGTGTCATGCCGCCAGTCCTTTGGCAATGCGTTCAGCTTCCGGCACGTCGTCAGGCCGGTTGACATTGAAAAACGGATCAAAGCCGCTGGCTTCAAACTCGACCGCTACCAGCTTGTGACGTGCCGTCCATACATCGACCTTGCGGATGTCTTCATCCACCAGGGCCGATTGCAGGTCATCCTTCAGGCGCACCGGCCATAAGCCGAACACCGGATGATGGCGGCCTGCGGACGCCGCGCAGGCCATGTCGGCTCCCTGGTTTTCGATTGCAGCCAGCAACCGGCTGACAAAGTCTGCCGGGAAGAACGGTGTATCTGTCGCCGCCGTCGCCACCCAGTCGGCATCAGGGGCGTTATCGGCAGCCCACGACAACCCGGCCAGAACTCCCGCCAGCGGTCCCGCAAAACCCTCGACCGTGTCGGGCATCACCGGCAGGCCATAGCCGGCAAACCGGCCCGGATCACCATTTGCGTTGAGCAGGACCGGACCGACCTGCGCCCCGAACCGGTCAATGACATGATCAAGTACCGGACGTCCGGCCAGCTCGATCAGGCCCTTGTCGCCGCCGCCCATGCGCCGGGCAAGACCCCCGGCAAGTATGCAGCCGACCACGTTACTCACTGGTAGCTCCCTTGCGCCGGTGCTTGCGGTCCTCGTCCTCGACCTGGGAAAGATCGGCGTCAAACTCGATGCGCTCCGCACCGGAAAGTGCCAGGAAGCGTTTGCCGCGTGCCCTTCCGATCACCGTCATGCCCACCTGGCGGGCTAGGTCGACGCCCCACGCAGTAAACCCGGAACGGGACACCAGGATCGGTATGCGCATGGCCGCGCACTTGAAGATCATTTCAGAGGTCAGCCGGCCGGTGGTGTAGAAAATCTTGTCGTTGGGAGACACCTTGTTGAGAAACATCCACCCCGCAATCTTGTCGACGGCGTTGTGCCTGCCCACGTCCTCCAGGTAGACCAGCGGTGTGTCGCCTTTACAAAGCACGCAACCGTGAATGGCGCCGGCCTTCAGATAAAGCGAAGGCGCCGTGTTGATCTTCCGGGTCAGCGCATAGAGCCATGACGTCCTGATGCGGGCATCCGCGGACAGCCGGATGGTCTCGAAGTTTTCCATCATGTCCCCGAACACGGTGCCCTGCGCACAGCCCGACGTCCGGGTTTTCTTCTTCATTTTCTCTTCGAAGTTTGTCTCGCGCACGGTGCGCACGACAATCACTTCCAGCTCGTCATCATAATCGATGCCGGTAATCTCATCATCCTGCTGAAGCATGCCCTGGTTGAGCAGGTAGCCCACCGCCAGCCAGTCGGGGTGGTCGCCGATGGTCATCGACGTGACGATTTCCTGGGCATTGAGATAGATCGTCAGCGGGCGCTCGTGAACCACGTGAGTATCGGTTTGAGCGCCGGTCTGGTCGATGCCGGTCACGGCACGCGACAGGCGCTCATCGTCCGGATCCGGCACGATCGCAAATTCCGATATGTCACGCGGCGTGTTCATGCGTGGGCATAGATCCGTTGCGGCGGAATGTGCAGCACGATCTCGTCGCCAACCGCAATGCGCCCCTCACGTTCCACCCAGGCCACCAGTCCGCGCTTGTTGCGCGCCAGCTTGGGAAACGCCATGCCCTGGTCGGGATGGTGTTTCTCGATAACATCACCCACATAGCGGCACGGTGCATTCTCGCCATCGACAATCAGCGTGGCGCCGGATGAAAACATCATGCGAGTGGATGGTGGCAGAAATGTCAGGTCGGGAATACCGGAGGTCACCAGGTTGGCACCAACCCATTCCGGTTTCAGGTCCGGAATGCCGAGCAGGCCGGCCACTTCACGCAACTGCTCGACCGACAGGATCGACACCTGACGGGTATTGGCCACCGGTGTGCCACGCTTGTACTGTACCAGCATGCGGCTGTCGGATTCGTAGCCGCGTCCCGCATGGCAGTCGCCGACAATGCCGTCAAACACCAGGTCCATCCGGTTGACATGGGCCTTTTCCAACCCGGTCTCACGGTCCGGACTGGACAGCAAGGCGGTTACCCTGCCGACCAGTTTCGATTTCTCAAGTACTGCCATGGTATGCTCTTTTCAATTCCGGGCCTGTGTATAGCACTTTCACGGACCAGCGGAACCGCCATCCAGCATATACCAGCTACTCGGCCGCCACGCTCTGCGGGCTTTCGGCCGGCTCCACCCTGGCAGCGCAGAACTTGAACTCGGGAATTTTTCCGTACGGATCGAGCGATGCGTTGGTCAGCAGGTTGGCGGCCGCTTCCACAAAGGCAAACGGGATGAAGATGGCGCCGACCGGCACCTGGTCGTCCTGGCGCACCATGATTTCCACTTCGCCGCGCCGTGTCGTGACACGCACCTTGTCACCCGCCTTGATACCGAGCTTGGCAATGTCTGCTACGTTCATCTGCACCACCGGCTCCGGGTTCACCGCGTCGAGCACGAAGGACCTCCGTGTCATGGCGCCGGTATGCCAGTGCTCAAGCTGGCGGCCGGTCGACAGAATGTACGGATAATCCGCATCCGGTGTTTCGTCCGGCGGCAGTACCTTGGCCGGCACCATTTTTCCAAGCCCGGTCGCCGTCGGGAACCGGTCGGCGAACACGATGTCCTGGCCGGGGTGGTCAGGCGCGGGGCATGGATAGGCGACCACGTCTTCACTGATCAGCCGGTCCCAGGTGATATTGTCCAGCGACGGCATGGCCAGCTTCATCTCGGCAAACACCTCAGCCGGGCTGGCATATTCCCAGTCAAGACCAAGCCGGTTGGCAAGATCACAGGTTATGGCCCAGTCCTCGCGAGCCTCGCCCGGTGCTTCAAGCGCTTTGCGGCCCATCTGCACCTGGCGGTTGGTGTTCGACACTGTGCCGTTCTTTTCCGGCCATGCGGATGCCGGCAGGATCACGTCGGCAAACATCGCCGTTTCAGTCAGGAAGATGTCCTGCACCACCAGGTGATCGAGCTTGGCCAGTGCGGCGCGGGCATGGCTCACGTCCGGGTCGGACATGGCCGGGTTCTCACCCAGAATGTACATGCCGTTGATGTTGCCGTCATGGATGGCATGCACAATCTCCACCACGGTCAGACCGGGCTCGGGGTCCAGCTTCGTATCCCACAGTTTTTCAAATTTTGTCAGGTTTTCCGGCTCACCGACCTTGGAATAGTCCGGGAACACCATCGGGATCAGGCCTGCATCGGATGCGCCCTGTACGTTGTTCTGACCGCGCAGCGGGTGCAGCCCGGTGCCGGCACGCCCGGTCTGGCCGCACATCAGCGCCAGTGAAATCAGGCAGCGGGCATTGTCGGTACCGTGGGTGTGCTGCGAAACGCCCATGCCCCAGAATATGATCGCCGCATTGGCCGTGGCGTACTTGCGGGCCACGGTACGGATTTCATCTGCCGCAATACCGCAAATGGCTTCCATGTCTTCCGGCTTGTAATCCGCCAGATGGTCTTTCAGCTTGTCGAAGCCTTCCGCATGGGCCTGGATATACTGCTCGTCATACAGGCCTTCCTCCACGATAACATTCATCATGGCGTTGAGCAGGGACACATCGGCGCCGTTCTTGAACTGCAGCATGTGGCTGGCATAGCGCTTCATGGCAGTGCCGCGCGGATCGAGGATGATCAGCTCAGCGCCACGCTGTGCTGCCTGCTTGAAGAAGGTCGCGGCAACCGGGTGATTTTCCGTAGGGTTAGCCCCGATCACAACAATCACGTCTGAATCACGAACCGCGGTAAATGGCGCGGTCACAGCGCCGGAGCCGATGGTTTCCATCAGTGCCGCCACGGATGAGGCATGGCACAGCCGGGTGCAGTGATCGACATTGTTGGAGCCGAAGCCGACCCGCACCAGCTTCTGGAACAGGTAGGCTTCTTCGTTGGAACATTTCGCCGAGCCGAAGCCTGCCAGCGCTTTCGGCCCGTTCGCATCGCGGATGCTCTTCAGGCCGTTGGCAGCGGCATCGAGCGCCTCTTCCCAGGTCGCTTCGCGGAAATGCGTCGCCGGATTTGCCGGATCTACGTTCAGTCCCTTGGGCAAGCCCTCCTTGCGGATCAACGGCCTGGTCAGCCGCTCCGGCGAGGTGATGTAATCGAAACCGAAACGGCCTTTCACACACAGCCTGTTTTCATTGGCCGGTCCGTCCTTGCCTTCAACAAAGGCAATGTGGTCCTGGCCGGTCTTTTCATCCTTGCGGATGTTGTAGGTGATCTGGCAGCCGACACCGCAATACGGACACACGCTTTCAACCTGGCGGTCCGCCTTGCGGCTGCCGCGTCCGGCCTCATCGACAATGGTTGACGGCATAAGCGCACCGGTCGGGCACGCCTGGACACACTCACCGCACGCCACGCAGGTCGATGCGCCCATAGGATCATCGAAATCGAAAACCACCTTTTCATGCGGTCCGCGGAACGCCATGCCGATCACGTCGTTGACCTGCACTTCACGGCACGCCCGCACGCACAGGTTACAGTGAATGCAGGCATCCAGGTTGACCGCCATGGCCGGGTGCGACACGTCCGGCACGGGCGAAGTGTCACGCGGGAACCGCGATACATCCACGTCCATTGCATCGGCCCATTTCAGGAACGACGACTGGTCGTCGTGGGCATCCTCGCGCGCCGGTTGGTCTGCCATCAAAAGTTCAATCACCATTTTACGGGCATTGGATGAACGCTCGTTCTGGGAATTGACCACCATGCCCTGCGACGGGGCGCGTATACATGACGCCGCCAGCACCCGCTCGCCTTCGATCTCCACCATGCAGGCGCGGCAATTGCCGTCTGCGCGATATCCCGGCGCATCCTTCCAGCACAGGTGCGGAATGGTGGTGCCTTCACGCTTGGCCACCTGCCAGATGGTTTCGCCGTCGCGGGCCTCGACTTGGCGTCCGTCGAGGGTGAACTTGATGGTGTCAGCGGACATCAGGAAACGTCCTCCTTGAAGTGCGTCATCACGGTGCGTATCGGGTTCGGTGCCGCCTGTCCCAGGCCGCAGATGGATGCATCGGCCATGGCGGTCGTCAGTTCGCCCAGCAGGGCCTCGTCCCACGGGCCTTTCTGCATCAGCTTGACGGCTTTTTCGCATCCGACCCGACAGGGGGTGCACTGGCCGCAGGATTCATCTTCGAAAAATTTCAGCAGGTTGACCGCCGCGTCGCGCATGGAATCCCTGTCGGACATCACCACGATGGCGTGTGAGCCGACGAAGCAGCCAAGCTCGGCCAACTCACCACCGAAGTCGAGCGGCACGTCACCTTTCGATGCCGGCAATATACCGCCGGATGCGCCACCGGGCAGATATCCCTTGAAGGCGTGCCCGTCTGCCATGCCGCCGCACATTTCGATCAGCTCATTGACCGAAGCACCGGCCGGTGCCAGCACCACGCCGGGGTTTTTCACACGGCCCGAAACAGAATACGACCGTGGCCCCTTGTGGCCGTCCTTGCCTTGCGAGGCAAACCAGTCCGCTCCTTTTTCGAGAATGGTCGGCATCCAGTAGACCGTCTCGATATTGTGCACCAGTGTCGGGCGGTCGAACAATCCGACCTGCGCCACATAGGGCGGCCGGTGCCGTGGCAGGCCGCGCTTGCCCTCAATGGACTCGATCATCGCGCTTTCCTCGCCGCAGATATAGGCGCCTGCGCCGCGTCGCACATGCACATAGCCCTTAGGTACGATGCCGTCGGCTTCCAGCTTGCCGACCTCGTCTTTCAGAAGCTGCACCACGGCCGGGTACTCATCGCGCATGTAGATATAGGCGGCGGATGCGTCGACACCCCAGGCTGCAATCAGCATGCCTTCCAGGAACTGATGCGGACGGGTGTGCAGGTAATGCCGGTCCTTGAAGGTGCCGGGTTCGCCTTCATCGCCATTGATGCACACATAGCGCGGGCCGTCAGCGGCGCGGACGAACTTCCATTTCTGGCCCGACGGGAAGCCGGCACCGCCAAGCCCTTTCAGGCCGGCTTCAAGCAATGTGTCGATCACCTGCTCCGGTGTCTGCGACCCGTCGCGCAACGTGCGCAACTGGCTGTAGCCGCCTTCCGCCTTGTAGTCCTCGAAAGACTGGTAAGCCGGCATGTCCGGCCTGACAGCCTTGTTGCCGGCCATGATGGTCAGGTTGTCAACACTGACATTGCCGACATAATTGTGGCCCACGGCTGCCGCCGGTGCCACGTCGCACAAACCCATACACGGGGCATGCACCACCCGCACATTCTCAGGCGCATTGTCGCCCAGTGCCTTGATGATGTCGTGAGCACCGGCCATTTCACATGACAGTGAGTCACACACACGGATTGTGATCTCCGCTGGTGCAGCTTCGCCTTCCTTCACCACGTCGAAATGATGATAGAAGCTTGCCACCTCGTAGACCTCAGCCATCGGCAGCCGCATGGCATTGGCCAGCGCGGCCAGATGGCCGGCAGACAGATGCCCCCACTTGTCCTGAACGAGATGCAGGTACTCGATCAGCATGTCGCGCTGCAGCGGCTGATGCGGCTCCAGCAGGTCGGCAATCTCGCCGACGGCAACGGCATCGAGCTGGCGTCCCTTCGGAAATGCCCTGCCCTTGTTCTTGCCGCCACGGCCGGGCCGGATCGGCTTGAAACCATCACTACCTGCGTGCTTGTTCATGTTCGCCCATACCTTTTGCGAAATGTTGCTGGACCACGGCCACGCTGCCCGCTACACCGCCATCATGCCCGGTTTGCACGCCAATTCCAGCAGCACACCAAACCGCGGCTTCGACTGCACAGCGCAATAGCACTGGTCAATTTTGCCAGTCAGAATTAAATGTTATACCTGAAGGTGTCCAGTTTAATGCAGGATTTCGATCATGAAATTGATGTTAAGGGGCTGCAGTGTCCGCTGCCGGTGCTCAAGGCCAGAAAGCGCCTGATGTCTCTCAAATACGGAGAATCATTGAAAATTCTGGCAACTGATCCGGCCACGGCCATCGATTTTCCACATTATTGCGCCGAGAGTGGAAACCAACTTGTGAGCCAGTATGAAGAAGCCGGCGTCCTGGTTTTCATCATCAGAAAAACTCATGCCAAGTGAGCTTTCTGAATTATTCGGCTTTCACACCTGAGGTCTGAGACAGCCACATTTCAAGGTACCAAGGCTTTCTGTACATCTGCTGTAAACCCGACCAGTACATCATTGCCGGCGACAAAAACCGGCCGCTTGATCAGGGCTGGATGGGCCGTCATCAACCTTATTGCGCTGGCCTCGTCGACGCTGGCCTTGTCCGGTGCAGGCAATCCGCGCCAAGTCGTGCCGCGCCGGTTGAGCAGCGTTTCCCAACCTGCCTTGCCGGCCCATCCGGCAATCACCTTGTCTCCAAGATTCGCCTTGCGAATGTCGTGAAACTCGTACTCGACACCCTCAACTGCCAGCCACTTGCGCGCCTTGCGGCAGGTATCACAATTGTTGAGCCCGTAAACCTCAATCATCATCCACCCCTGCGTAAAGACAACGTGTCGTCGGAAAACGCTTCCGCTCCTCCGGTAATCGGGTCCGTGAAGGCTTTCAGAAGCCCGTCCAGTTCATCACGGCGGATGTCGCGGGTGATGAACACCAGTCGGGTCCGATGATCGCTGTCCGGCCATCGCTCCAGCCGCTCCGGCGGATGCAGCACATGCTGCACCCCGTGCACCACCACCGGCCGGGTTTCGTCGTCTGCAAGCTTGACGATACCTTTCATGCGCAACAGGTTGGGTCCGTGATAGCTCTGCAGCAGTTCCAGAAACAGTTCGAACTGCATCGGCCCGATGGCCTTGTCGGTGGCGATGGAAAAGGAACTGATGTGCTCGTCATGCCGGTTCACGTCATGGGAATGACCATGGTCATGGCCATGGTTGTGTGAATGATCATGGCCGGCTGCGCGAGCGTGCGTGCCTGGCGCTTCAGCCGCACCTCGCCGCGACCGTCGCCGACCGGCCCGTGCAGGTGCTTCAAAGGCATCGGCACCCAACCAGCGCCGGATCTGGTCGGGCCTGGCTTCACCATCTGTCGCGGCCACGTCAAACAACCGTTCCGCCGATGCTTCTTCATTGTGTGTCGTCAGGATTCGGGCTGCCGGTGCCAGCTTGTGCAACCGCGCAATGACCTCATGCAGGGCATCCTCCCCGTCGCTGCCCGACAACAGGTCCGCCTTCGACAATACCAGCTTGTCGGCAACAGCGACCTGCCTTACCGCTTCATCATGCTGATCAAGTGTCGGCGGCCCGTTTACCGCGTCCACCACCGTGACCACGCCGTCCAGCCGGTAGCGTTGCAGAAGCTCTGTATGAGACATCAGCGTCTGCAGCACAGGCGCCGGGTCGGCGAGGCCGGTGGTTTCGATGATGACCCGGTCAAACGCCTTGATGGTGCCGGCGTCGCGCCGCTCCATCAGGTCGACAAGCGTATCCACCAGGTCGCCGCGAATGGTGCAGCACAAACAACCCGATGACATCTCGAACACGTTGCTGTCGGCCGTTTCCACGAGAAGGTGATCCAGACCGATCTCACCAAATTCGTTGATGATGACCGCTGCATTGGACAGGGCCGGGTCTTTCAATAACCGGTTCAGCAGGGTGGTCTTTCCGGCGCCGAGAAAGCCGGTGAGAACCGAGACCGGTAGCGATGGAAGTGATGCCATTGTGATAAACTCGTTTGCAGCGGCGCGCTCAGCGCCCCCTCATTTGTCGGCAGCCGGCTTGCGGCTCGTGCGGCGCTTCTTCTTTCTCACCTTCTTGCCGCCCTTGGCCTTCTCGCGGCCGGACAGGCTGGCAAAGGATGCAAACACAGACGGCGTCACCACTTCGCACTTGCCGCCGGCTCCTTGAACCTGCTGGCACAATGACTGGCTGGTGCTCTTGGAAATATTGTAGGTCACCGGCACGAAATCTTTGGTGAACGGGATCCGCACCACGCCGCTGCCGGCCTTCCTGAACGCGTTCACCTTGACCGCCTGGATGCCATTGATGACGGCCTCGGCTTCGGCCGCGCTCTTGAACTTGCCGAATGTCGCGCCCCAGCCGGAAAACTTGTCGGCGCTCACCATGCGCAGCCCCGTGCCGCCACAGACCCGCTTGCGCAGGTTCGGCGGCGTGCCGCCTTCATTCTGCAGCGCCGTTATGGCGGTCTTGGCCGGATAGCCTGCAGCGGTCTCCATGACCACCTTCGCCTTGTGCGCCCGCGCCCGGCCGCTGCGGGTGCCGAACACCACGCCGACAACCAGCCGGCCGTTGACCTGGGCGGTGGCCACCAGGTTGAATCCGGACGGGCAGATGAAGCCGGTCTTCATGCCGTCGGCCTTGTCCCAGATGCGCAGCAGATAGTTGCGGTTGCGCAGCCGTCTCTTGCCCAACTTGAAGTTTGGCGCGGAATAGTACTTGCGCGCCTGCGGATACTTGCTCAACAGCGCGTAGGACAGGATCGCCATGTCGCGGGCAGTCGTGTACTGGCGTTTGTCATAAAGCCCGTGCGGATTGACGAAGTGCGACCCGGTCATGCCAAGCTCGCGGGCCGTGGTGTTCATCAGCCGGGCAAAGTTTTCCTGGGAACCGGCAACGATTTCGGCCAGCAGTGCCGCCATGTCATTGGCCGAATAGATCAGCAACGCCTTCAGGGCCAGGTCAACCGATACCTTCTTGCCGGGCCTGAACCCGATCTTGCTGGGCGGCGGCGCCGAAGATGTCTTGGTGACTGTGCCCTTGGTCTTCGTCGTGATCTTGCCCTGCTCAATTGCCTTAAACACGATATAGGCCGTCATCAGCTTGGTCAGGGAAGCGGGGAACCATGGTTTGCCGGCATCCTTGGCGACCATGACCTTACCGGTCTTGCCGTCATAGACCACAACCGGGTTTGCAGAAGCCGTCAGGCTGGCCGTGATTATTAGTCCGGCTGCCAGCGCAACCCGGATCATCAGTGAAAGTGAAGCTGCCAAAACCTGTACCTGTAAACTCGCCGTGCCCCCGGGTCGACTATGCCTAACACCTCGGCGGCAGGTGGATCAATGGGTCAATTCGTCGGCCATGCAGTTGCTGCACGGCTTGACCGGCGCGCATGCAAACTCGCATGCGCAACCGGTCTGGCTATCCACAATATCGGAGAAAAATGGTGCCCCCAGCCGGACTCGAACCGGCACGCCCTCACGGACAACAGATTTTGAGTCTATCGCGTCTACCAGTTCCGCCACAGGGGCCTCAAATCGAGCCGGATAATAGGCAAGAGCGGTCACCCGTCAATATCAAACATCGCCCTGATCCAAATGAGTCATAACCACGGCAGTCAATTTACAAGTTCCATGGACAAATCGCGGCGCCCGGCGTATTGCCTTCGCCCATGCTGAGACGACTTTATGACTGGATGATGAGACTTGCCGGCCACCGCCACGCGCAGTGGTACCTGTCGGTGGTCTCTTTCATTGAAAGTTCGGTTTTCCCGCTTCCTCCGGATGCCATGCTGATCCCGATGACGCTGGCGAAACCGGCCAATGCCTGGCGCTATGCAACCATATGCACCATCGCTTCGGTGCTCGGCGGCCTGCTGGGCTACTATATCGGTTTTGCGCTGTTTGACACACTCGGCCAATGGATTTTGACCGTGTACAATCTCGACGACAAGTTCTTTGATTTTCAGCAGAAGTTCAACCAATGGGGGTTGCCGGTCGTGTTCTTTGCAGGTTTGACACCGTTCCCCTACAAGGTCGTGACCCTGATGAGTGGTGTCACCGAAATGCCATTGGCGACGTTTATCGCAGCCTCCGTCGTCTCGCGCGGCATGCGCTTCTACCTGGTCTGCGGTCTGCTGTACTGGTTCGGCGAACCGATGCGGGAGTTCATCGAGAAATATCTCGGCTGGCTGACCCTGGCTGCCGGCATTGCCCTGGTGGGCGGGTTCGTTGCCGTCAAGTTCCTGCTGTGAACCGATTGAGGAGGCCTTAAGTGACCAAGACCAAATCTGTTCAGGAACTGGCGCTGAACGCATTCCTGGTCGCGCTTGCCACCATAATCGCGGCCTGGACGTTCGAAATTGTCGGCGGCTACAAGCCATGCGCCCTGTGCCTGCAGCAGCGCTGGGCTTACTATTTCTCACTGCCAATCCTCGGCCTGATCTGGATTCGCCTAGTAACGCTCAGGGCAGATCTCGACGTGGTACGCTGGGGCCTGATTGCCGTTACCATCGCCATGGCGATAAATGCCGGCATGGGCTTTTATCATTCCGGCGTTGAATGGGGCTGGTTCGAGGGCCCATCCGCGTGCTCCTCCGGCGCCGGTCTGTCAGGCGGCCTGCCGGACCTCAGCAAGGCAACCGTCATCAACTGTTCGGACGTGCAGTGGCGCATGCTTGGCCTGTCGTTCGCAGGCTGGAACATGGTCATCTCCGCCGTCATCGCCACCATCGCAGCGCTCGGCGCCAGACGTACTTACGGATCGAGCTCGGTATCCCAGTAGAGATAATCCTGCCAGCTTTCATGAAGATAATTCGGTGGAAAATGTCGGCCATTGGCATGCAACTGGTGTACCGTCGGCTTGATCGGATAGGTTGCCGGATGCATGCCACAGTCCCTCGCCATCTTGTTGGCCTTGCGCAGGTTGCACGGGCTGCACGCCGCCACAACATTGTCCCACGTCGTCTGTCCGCCTTTTGACCTCGGAATCAGATGGTCAAACGTCAGGTCTTCAGCCCTGCCGCAATACTGGCACATGAACTTGTCGCGCAGAAACACGTTGAAGCGTGTGAATGCCGGATAGCGGGCCGGCTTTACATAGGTCTTCAGCGACACCACCGACGGCAGCCGCACTTCGAAACTGGGCGAGCGCACAACCGTGTCATACTCCGACACGATATGCACACGCTCCAGAAACACAGCCTTGACCACATCCTGCCAACCCCACAGCGACAGCGGATAATAACTCAGCGGCCGGTAGTCGGCATTCAATACAAGAGCCGGGCAACTGTCCGGCGCAACATTCGGATGCAGCACGTCCTGTCCTTCCAGGTTGGTTGTGGCAGATGCGAGCAACGAGTCGTATCTACTATATCCTGTGCAACGGGCGTGTGAAGGGTGCAAATTAGTCTGTCGAAAGGCAGTTTTGAAGCACGTTAGCCTGTCAGATTCCCACGTCCCGGCGGCGGTCACTTGCATAAAGCCCCCACAGGTAACACGCCGCGATCGTGCGCCAGGGACGCCACCGCTCGCCATGAGCCGACATGTCTGTGATGGACGGTACATCGGCAAGTTGTTCAAAAAGCTGCACGCCCGCCCTTACGGCAAGATCACCGGCCGGCCAGGCATCGCAGCGGCCCAGGCAGGTGACCAGGTAGATGTCTGCCGTCCATTGACCGACACCATGAAGTTTTTTCAGCTCGGCTGCGGCACCGTCATTGTCTAGGCCTGCCAGCAGGTCGAAACTGAAGCTGCCTTCATGTTCGGCTTTCGCCGCGCTGATGATCGCCGTCGCCTTGGCGCGGGTCAGGCCACAAGCAGCGAGCTCTGCCACCTGCATCCGGCTGATGCACGCCACATCGAACGGCGACAGGACAGGCTCAACCCGCGCCCAGATCGAATTGGCGGCCTTTGTGGAAATCAGTTGACCTACCACGATGTGGGCCAGGCCGGCCAGGCCACCCTCCCGTCTGCGCAACCTCGGCAATCCGTTTTGCTCGTGCAGCGTGCGAAACCGGGGATCAAGCTCGAACAGGGCTTCCGCACCGGCGGCAAGGTCGTCTACCGTATTGATTGTGAAGCCGGCTTCGCTCATGAAAACCAATATAGGACCAGATCAATCGGTATGAAAGTTGACTGATGGCAGGACCGGTTTTTCGCTTTGCCCCCAGCCCCAATGGCAGGTTGCACCTGGGCCATGCCTTTTCTGCCCTGTTTACGGCACAGCAGGCGAAGGCTCACAAAGCCCGTTTCCTGTTGCGCATTGAAGACATTGACCGGGCACGCTGCAAGCCGGAGCTTGCCGATCATGCCCAGGCCGACCTCAGATGGCTCGGCCTTGACTGGCCGGACCCGGTACGCCACCAGTCCCGGCACATGCACGAATACACCATCGTCATTGACCGGCTTGAACGGCTCGGTCTGCTGTATCCGTGTTTCTGCACAAGGGCCAAACTGTCAAAGGCTGCCGGACCCAAGGATCCCGACGGCACAACCGTCTATCCCGGTTATTGCCGCTTGATGACGAGGATGGAACGCAACCGGCGCATGACGGCAGGCGACCCGTTCGCCCTGCGCCTTGACATGGCGAGGGCTATTGTCGCGGCGGGACCTGATCTGAGTTTCTACGAGGCTGGGTGCGGCCCGGAGGGCGAGACCGGCGTCATTGCGTGCACACCGCAAGTCTGGGGTGATGTCGTGCTGGCCCGCAAGGACATCGCAACGAGTTACCATGTTGCCGTTGTCCATGATGACGCCGTTCAGGGGATTACCCATATCACCCGCGGCATCGACCTGTTTCACGCCACCTCAGTTCACCGGGTGCTGCAATCGATCCTGGAACTCCCTGTCCCGGTCTACATGCACCACAAGTTGATACCCGACGATACCGGACGCAAACTGTCCAAGAGCGCCGGTGACCGATCCCTCGCAGCACTACGTGACGACGGTGTCACGCCGGATATGATCCGCAAACAGCTTGGGTTTCTAGACAGGTAAAAGTGCCAGCACGACACTCAAGGTAACAATCGACAACGCGGTTCCCGCCGCCACGCTGGCCGACAGGGCCGCTTCCGCGGCGCCGTGGCGTTCGGCGAAGATATAGGCATTCGCGCCTGTCGGCAGCGCTGCAAACAGCACCACGACGCCGGCATGCACAACTGAAAGGTCGAAGACGCCATACGCCAACACGGCCGCGATGGCCGGCATGAAGGCCAGCTTGAGCAGCATCAGCACACCCGCTGCAAGCCCGCTGCCGGCAAGGCCAAAGCGCGCCAGTGACAAGCCGAGCGCAAACAGCGCTGCCGGCACCGCGGCCTGGGACAGCATCGACACGATTTGCTCCGCCATGGGATTCAAGCCCAGGCCGGTGACATTCCACACGCTTCCCGCCAGCAGCGCCAGCACGATCGGATTGGTGAACAGGTCTTTCAGCAGTGTGCGCAGCAGAACTGAAACCCCGCGGCTTTCCCTCTGCGAGCCCCATTGTGCCAGCAGGGTGGCGGCAAACCATTGCAGTGGCAGGTGAATGGAAATGATCAGCGCCATGGGCAGCAACGCCGCGCTGCCGAAATAGGCGACCCCGAGCGGCAGGCCGAGCATCACCGTATTGCCGAAACCTGCGCCCAGCGCGGCTGACGCACCGCCGGCGCCTTCCAGCCCGGCCACGAACCGTGACGCTGCAATCGCCAGTATCCACACGACCGCCACCGCAGTGAAAAACGCGCCCCACAAACCCCATGGCGGGCTCGCCGGTATGCCCAACGAGACCATGGCCCTGAACAGCATGGCGGGGATCGCGAAGGTGAACACGAATGTCGACAGGCCGCGCGCGGAGCCCTCGACAAAGAAGCCGAAGCGCCCGGCGCCGAATCCCAGCACGATCAGGGCGAACACCGGCACCACAATTGAAATCACACTCTGCAAACCGGCCCCTGCCCGTCACTCAGACGATGGATATTGTCTCCGTATCCCGATTGGATACACTGATGCCATGGCAAGCTCCAACAGAATACCGCCCAATGTGGACGCCAAGTCCGCCAGCCTGCTCGAGCGCGCCTACGCGCTGTCGGGCGATGCCGACACCCGCGAGCTTTACCGCGACTGGGCGGAAACCTATGACAGGACCATGCTGGACGGGCTGGGCTACCTGTCGCCTCGTCTGGTGAGCCGGCTGCTCGCCGAACATGCTTCGGATAAGACCACCGCGGTACTGGACGTCGGTGCCGGTACCGGTCTGGCCGGGCAGGAACTCGCCGGGCTTGGCTTCACCTGCATCGACGCCGTCGACTACTCCGCCGACATGCTGGCCATGGCAGCACAGCGCAATATTTACCGGCATCTGATCGAAGGTGATCTCACCAGGCCGCTCGACATGCCCGATGCAACTTACGGGGCGGCGGTGTGTACCGGCACCTTCACCCATGGCCATGTCGGGCCTTCATGCCTGACGGAACTGTTTCGCATCATCGCGCCGGGCGGACTGTTTGCGTTTTCGATCAATACCGGCGTCTGGAACGACGTCGGTTTCGAGGCCGAACTGCACCGCCTTGAAGAAGCCGGGGCAATTCGGCTGGTGGCCAGACAGGCCGGGGTCAATTACCAGACATCATCGTCCAAAGACTCATGGCTCAACCTGTATGAGCGGCAATAGCGAAAACGCCCGCCGCAATCTTCAGCGGGCCAGGGCAGTCACCGGCAGTGATGATGCAAAGTCACTGTATGCCGAATGGGCGGCCAGCTATGATCGTGATGTGTTTTCCACCCTCAAGGTCACCGGCACTAACACAATCGCAGACCTGTTGCATGAACACACGCCAGACATCGAAAACGCCCGGGTACTTGATGCCGGCTGCGGCACCGGCGCGGTTGCAGCCCGGCTCAAGAAGCACGGGTTTGCGCTGATCGACGGTGTCGACCTGTCTCCGGACATGTTGAAGATTGCCGGGGCGAAGAAGCTTTACCGGACCCTGCTGGAGGCAGATCTCAACCAGCCTCTTGAACTGCCGGGAAGTCCCTACACTGCCATTGTCAGCGCAGGCACCTTCACCACGGGTCATGTCGGCGCCAAGGGTTTTCACAACCTGTTTGCTCACCTGCACAGGGGTGGCCTGATGGCCTGTGTCATTGCCAATCCGGTCTGGCACAGCGACCGGTTTGACGCGGTAATCAATGAAATGCCAGTGGCTGTGGTGACCAACCGGATCGAGGCTACGATACCGGACGGTGAACCCGACGCGCACATGTTGGTATTGCGCAGAAACTGAAACTTTACAATTTCAGCTTGTAGCCGATATGGCTGGCGACAAATCCCAGCCGGTCATAGAAACGATGCGCGTCCTCACGAGTCTTGTCCGTGGTCAGTTGCACGAGGCTGCAGCCGCGCGACCGGCCCTCCTCGATGGCAAACTCGAACATGCGCTGTCCGAGCCCGCTGCCGCGATGGGATGCGGCAACACGCACCGCCTCGATCTGGCAGCGCCACGCCCCCTTGCGGCTGACACCGGCAATGAATGTGAGCTGCATGGTTGCTGCAATCACCTCACCTTCCTGGGCAACCACAAGAAACTGGTTCGGATCGCCATCAAGCGCGTCGAATGCGGAAACATAGGCTTCATCCAGCGGCAACCCGGCATCTTCGCGGCCGTTGCCGAGGCCATCATCCGCCAGCAAAGCCACAATTGCCGGGAGGTCATCCTTGCATGCCCTGCGCAACTCAACATCCATTATCGGCTCCTCAGGGCAAGACGATCCACTCAAACTTCATCCGGCACTAGGCGGCAGCGTCGTCCAGGCGGCCGTCGATCTCTTTCACGATTTCACCCATGATTCCGGTCATGCGGAAATCCTTGGGCGTGTAAACCTTGGCAACGCCCATCTGCTTCAGCACGTTTGCGTCTTCTTCCGGAATGATGCCACCTACAACCACAGGCACCTTGTCCATGCCTGCTGAACGCATCCGGTTCATCACGTCGCGCACCAGCGGCACGTGACTGCCGGACAGGATCGACAAGCCTACCACGTGTACCTGCTGCTCAATCGCCGCCGACACGATTTCTTCCGGGGTCAGGCGAATGCCTTCATAGATGACTTCCATGCCCACTTCCCCGGCCCTGACCGCGATCTGCTCGGCGCCGTTGGAGTGACCGTCCAGGCCGGGTTTGCCCACCAGGAATCTGACCGGCACACCCAATCGCTCGGACAGGGCCGCAACCTGCTCGCGCACAAGGTCAGCGTTCTCCGGTGCCGCCAGCGTGACAACCGTACCGACGCCGGTGGGGGCCCGGTACTCGCCGAACATATCTCGCAGGGTCTGGCCCCACTCACCGGTGGTGACACCCGCCTTTGCGCAGGCGATCGACGGATCCATGATGTTGCTGCCATCGCGCGCGGCTGCTTTCAGATCCGACAGGGCAGCCTCAACCGCGGCCGCATCACGCTGCTTGCGCCATTGTTTCAGGCGTTCAACCTGCTCCTGTTCGACATGTTCCGGCACTGTCAGGATGCTGTCACCGTCACCGCCTGACAACGGCGATGGCTCGCTGGTCTCGTAGGCATTGACGCCCACAACCGTCTCGCGGCCTCCCTCGATTGCCTTGATCCGCACCGAATTGGACTTGACCAGTTCGGCTTTCATGTAGCCGCTGTCAACTGCCGCCACTGCGCCGCCCATCTTCTCGATAACCGCCAGTTCCTTCAGTGCCGCCGACTTGAGGGCCTCGACCTTGGCGCTGATCACTTCCGACCCGTCAAAGATATCGTCGTGTTCAAGCAGGTCGGTTTCGAACGCCATGATCTGCTGCATGCGCAACGACCATTGCTGATCCCACGCACGCGGCAGCCCGAGAGCCTCGTTCCACGCCGGCAATTGCACGGCACGGGCCCGGGCATTCTTTGACAGGACCACGGCCAGCATCTCGATCAGGATGCGGTAGACGTTGTTTTCAGGCTGCTGCTCGGTCAAACCGAGCGAGTTGACCTGAACGCCATACCGGAATCGGCGGAATTTCGGGTTCTCTACGCCGTAGCGGTCGCGCAGGATTTCGTCCCAAAGATCGACGAAAGCGCGCATTTTGCACATTTCAGTGACAAAGCGGATACCTGCGTTCACAAAGAACGAAATCCGTCCGCAAAGTGCCGGGAAATCCTCGGCGGGGACACGAGGGCGCAGTTCGTCCAGAACGGCGATGGCGGTGGCCAGCGCATAAGACAGCTCTTGCTCCGGTGTCGCGCCGGCTTCTTGCAGGTGATAGGAACACACGTTCATCGGGTTCCATTTCGGCACGTTGGTATAACAGTACTCGGCCACGTCTGCGATCATCTTAAGCGAGGGTTTGGGCGGGCAGACATAGGTGCCGCGGCTCAGGTATTCCTTGATCAGGTCGTTTTGTACCGTGCCCTGCAGTTTGGAGATATCTGCGCCTTGTTCCTCGGCCACAGCGATGTAAAGCGCAAGCAGCCAAGGCGCTGTCGCGTTGATCGTCATCGAAGTGTTCATCTGTTCCAACGGAATCTGGTCGAACAGAACTCGCATATCGCCCAGGTGGCCGACAGGTACGCCAACCTTGCCCACTTCGCCGCGCGCGAGCGTATGATCGCTGTCATAACCGGTCTGCGTGGGCAGATCGAAGGCCACCGACAGGCCCGTCTGGCCTTTTGCCAGGTTCCCGCGATACAAGGCGTTCGACGCTTTGGCGGTGGAATGACCGGCATAGGTTCGGATGAGCCAGGGGCGATCTTTCTGCGTCTGCGTCATAGCTGGACCTCGCGTCTCGGGTGGGCAAGAAAATTACGTTCCCGGCCTCTAAAGCGCAATTTTCGGGACATGTCAATTCGCTGCGTCGCGGCATACTAGGTTCTTCAGATTGTAGGACGCAGCGTTTGGTGGCAGGGTGCACGCATGACTCAGACCGTGGAACTTCCGCTTTGGCTTTTTTTGCTGATCCTGGTGTTTGCCGTGGTCACTTTGGCATCACATTTTCTGTTCCCGTCGGTGCGGTGGTTTTTCAGGCGTCGACTCGAACGAGCGGTGAAACGATTGAACACGCGCCTGAAGCGGCCGATCCAGCCGTTCAAGTTGGCGCACCGTCACGATATGATTCAGCGCCTGATCTATGACCCGCAGGTTGGTCAGGCCGTTCAGGATCACGCACGCGAAACGGGTGTCCCCGATGCTGTGGCGTTCGAGCAAGCGCAGCGATACGCGCGTGAGATCGTTCCCTCGTTTTCAGCCGTTGCCTATTTCAGCATTGCGATCCGTCTGGCTCGTTTGCTGAGCAATGCGTTTTATCATGTGCAGCTTAGCTATCAGGACGAAGACGCTATCGAAAACATCGACCCCGACGCCACGGTGGTTTTCGTCATGAATCATCGCAGCAATATGGACTATGTGCTCGTTACCTACCTCGCAGCGCAACATTCGGCCCTTTCTTATGCGGTGGGTGAATGGGCCCGTGTCTGGCCACTTAGCCGTCTGATCCGTGCGATGGGTGCTTATTTTATCCGGCGAAAGTCCGGCAATGATCTCTATCGTCAGGTGCTGTCCTGTTATGTGCGCCACGCGACCGCGGCAGGAGTGACGCAGGCCATGTTCCCCGAAGGTGGGCTAAGTCTGACTGGTGCCCTGGGTCGTCCAAAGCTGGGTTTGCTCAAATATATTATTGACGGGACCTCGGAAGAGGGCCGCGATGTTGTATTCGTCCCCGTGGCGCTGAACTATGATCGTGTGCTGGAAGATACTGTTCTGACGCGTGCCGCATTAGGCAATGAACGACGGTTTCGCGCGCGGATCGGTGTAATCACCAGATGGATCCTCAAACAGCTCTGGCGGCGTGTGATCGGGCGCTACAAACGATTTGGCCTAGCCTCGGTCCGATATGGTCAGCCCGTTTCCTTGCGGGCGTTTCGGGCAGATCATCAGCGCGATCTGATGACCGATTTGGCGCGTGACCTGATGACGCGACTCCGCGCTGCCATCCCGCTGGTCCCGGTACCCGCCGCGTGTTGGCTAATGCAAAAGCATAAAGAGATGTCGGAGGCCGATGCCGTTCAGGTGATTGTCGAGCTCATGCGTCGCAATGGAATGACGGACCAAGAGAACCAGACATCGGTTGAAGCCGCGATTGATCAGTTGGTCGAACGGCGAATTCTCAGGCGCAGTGACGGGAAAATATGCCTGTCCGGTCAAAGGGTTGATCTTCTGAAATATTATGCATCCTCGGTTCCAATGGGACCAGACGAGGGAAATGCTGCAGATGCGAAGGAAATTTCTGCATCCGCTGGGTCATAAAGTTACAAAACGACGCCGATTTCGGTTGCATTATTTCCTAAAGGCCAATATTCCATCGGTTAATGCACGCGATTCTGCATCGCGGCAAAGGTTTAGAACTGAAGGAGGCCAACATGGCTCTGGACACCGACAGCGGCATCGCGTCGTACGAGGCACCGGAAAAAGACCTCTATGAGATGGGTGAAATCCCTCCGATGGGTTTTGTGCCCAAGAAAATGTATGCATGGGCGATCCGCAAGGAGCGCCACGGCGACCCGGACACCGCGATGATTCAGGAAGTCGTAGACGTCCCCGTGCTGGACAGTCACGAAGTGCTGGTTCTGGTCATGGCTGCAGGCGTCAACTACAACGGCGTCTGGGCCTCGCTGGGCAAGCCGATCTCGCCTTTTGACGGCCATAAGGCACCTTACCACATTGCCGGTTCAGATGCGTCTGGCATCGTTTGGGCGGTCGGTTCAAAAGTCACCCGTTGGAAAGTTGGTGATGAGGTTGTCATTCACTGCAACCAGGATGATGGCGACGACGAACATTGTAATGGTGGCGACCCGATGTATTCGGATAGCCAGCGGATTTGGGGCTATGAAACTCCGGACGGCTCGTTCGCGCAGTTCACAAATGTTCAGGCTCAACAGTTGATGCCGCGTCCCAAGCACCTGACTTGGGAAGAAAGCGCCTGCTATACGCTGACATTGGCGACCGCTTATCGGATGCTGTTCGGCCATGAACCGCACGATTTGAAGCCGGGTCAGAACGTTCTGGTTTGGGGCGCATCGGGTGGCCTGGGGTCTTACGCGATCCAGCTGATCAACACCGCAGGTGCAAATGCCATCGGTGTGATCTCGGACGAAAGCAAGCGCGACTTTGTGATGGGTCTGGGTGCCAAGGGCGTTCTGAACCGCAAAGACTTCAACTGCTGGGGTCAGCTGCCGACGGTCAACACACCCGAATATGCCGAGTGGTTCAAAGAGGCCCGCAAGTTCGGCAAAGCCATTTGGGACATCACCGGTAAAGGCAACAACGTCGACATGGTGTTCGAGCACCCCGGCGAAAGCACTTTCCCGGTTTCGACATTCGTCGTGAAAAAAGGCGGTATGGTTGTAATCTGTGCCGGTACAACCGGCTACAACCTGACCTTCGATGTGCGTTACATGTGGATGCACCAGAAACGTCTGCAGGGCTCGCACTTTGCCCACCTGAAACAGGCAGCGGCTGCAAACCAGCTGATGGTTGAACGTCGCCTGGATCCCTGCATGTCCGAAGTGTTCACCTGGAATGATCTGCCCGAGGCGCACATGAAGATGCTGCGGAACGAGCATAAGCCGGGCAACATGTTGGTGTTGGTTCAGGCTCCACAGACCGGGATGCGCACCTTGGAAGAGGTTCTGGCCGCACGCGACTAAGTTCGTCTCAGACAAAATCCAAAACACCCGCGAATCGGTTTTCCGGTTCGCGGGTGTTTCTTTTTGGGCAGTGATATGAGGCTTTTCAAAGTCTTAATCGAAGTTACCCCGCTGTTTTTGGGGAGTAGAAATCAGTGAATAGGCTAAAAAAACTTCCTCATGCTATGGTTGTGTTAACCCTTCGTTAACCGTTTCGGAGAGACGCTGATGGCGCAAAATGAGTGGATACTG